>JBEAVK010000053.1:0-12811 GCA_041160955.1 Bacteroidota bacterium | reverse complement strand
ACGCCAGCGGCTTGCGGCCAGTCTAACGGCTCTGTAACGATAACTGCAACAGGTTCGGCATCATTTACCTATACATGGGCTGGAAGTAATGCAACAGGTGCAGTACGCCAAAACTTGACTAATGGTAATTACACCGTAACGGTAACAGGTACAAGCGGATGTACTACAGTGGTAACTGCTACAGTAGGTACGACAAACGGACCATCTGCAACAGCAACTGCTTCGGCAGCGGCTTGTGGAACGGGTAACGGTACAGCCACAGTAACGGTATCAAATGGTACTGCTCCATTCGCTTACGCATGGTCTTCTAGTGCTACTACAGCAACGGCTAATAACCTCCCAGCAGGTACTTATACCGTTACAGTAACCGATAATAATGGTTGTACTACCACAGCATCTGCTACGGTGACACCTGCTCCATCGGTAAGTTTGGCGACTAACGTAACCAACTCTACTTGTGGCCAACCAAATGGTGTCATCTTGTTAACACCTAGCGGTGGAACTGGTGCGTTCACATACAACTGGGACTTTATCCCGAACACTGGACAACCAGAACCTAAAGATGTAGGTAGCCTAACGGAAGGTAACTATTGTGTAACGGTAACGGATGCAAGCGGCTGTACAACCAGCACTTGCGTAGCGATCACCACTACACCAGGCCCTGATGCAACAGCAACAGCAACCAATACAAGTTGCGGTCTAGCAAATGGTAGTGTAGCAGCAACAGTAACAGGCGGTAGCAGTGTAACATACTTGTGGAATACAGGTGCAACAACGGCTACGCTCAATAATGTTTCAGCAGGTACATATACTGTAACAGTAACCGAAACAGGTGGCTGTACAGATGTAGCAACGGCAACCGTAAATAGTTCTGCTGCACTCATAGCAACGACAACCGTAACAAATATCGGATGTACACCAGCAACTGCAACAGGTGCTATCACCATTAATGCAACAGGTGCGACTTCTTATACTTACGCTTGGGCTAATGGTGCAACGACTCAGACTATCTTTGGTTTGGCAGCAGGTACTTATTGCGCAACAGTAACAGGTAATAATGGATGTACAACTACCGTTTGCGGTACAGTACTCCAAGGCGCACCTCCAACAATTACTGCTGACGTAACAAACGTGTCTTGTAACGGTAACGCAAATGGTAAGATCATTTTGAATATTGCAGGTGGACTTGCGCCATTCACTTTTGATTGGGCGCACCTCGTTGGTAATAATGATCCAAAAGATTTGGGTAACCTGAGCGGTGGTACATATTTTGTAACCGTAACGGCTTCAAATGGCTGTACAGCAGCGGCTTCTTACATCGTAAGTGAGCCAGCACAGTTGTACCTTGACTTAGCACTGACACCTGCAACTTGTGCGCAAAACGATGGTGTTGTAATTGCAACAGTAGTGGGCGGTGTTGCTCCATTCATTTATGATTGGGCACATATCCAAGGTACTAATAACCCGATTACGACGATCACCAATGCAGCACCTGGCAATTACAACGTGACGGTAACAGATGCAAATGGTTGTACTTTCGCAACTATGGGTGTTATAACAGCACCAGCACAACCAACACCAGGTATCACAAATGCAGTAAACCCAACTTGTACTACTCCAAATAGTGGTACATTAACGGCTACTTCAAATGTCCCTGCAACATATGCTTGGTCAACAGGTGCAACTACAGCAACCATCACAGGTCTTGCGGCTGGTACTTATACCGTAACCGTAACAAGTATTGCAAATGGTTGTACGGCTACTGCAACGGCTACATTGACCAACCCGGGTGCTGTAAATGCAGCAGTAACGGCACAAGTGAATCCTACTTGTACCAACACAACGGGTGGTAGTATCTCGGTGAATCCTACAAGCGGTGTTGCTCCATTCAAATACGATTGGTCGCATATTGCTGGTAATGAGAATCCGAAAGACATCACAGGTCTTGGGGCTGGTACTTACGTAGTTATTATCACGGACGCAAATGGTTGTTCAAATACCTTGAGTGTCGATTTGGTAACGCCTAATGCACCTTCTATTTCGATTACAAATAAAGTAAACGTAAATTGTAATGGCGCAGCAACAGGTAGTATCACCACAGGTTTAGTGAATGGTACTGCACCATTTACATACAAGTGGTCTAACAATATGACAACTGCAAATATTAGCAACCTTGCTGCCGGTACTTATACCGTAACAGTAACCGACGCTAACCTTTGCACGCATACAATATCAACGGTAGTGACCGAGCCATCGGCAATTACTATTGGTGAAACAGTTAAGAACGTAGATTGTAATGGTAATGCAACTGGTAGCATTGTGATCACTGCGCAAGGTGGTACCGGAGCATTCAAATACGATTGGTCACATATCGCGGGTACTGATAATCCAAAAGATTTATCCAATATCACTGCGGGTACTTACTTCTTGACGATTACTGATGCAAGTGGTTGTACTAGCGCCAAAACGATCTTCGTGACTCAACCAAATCCGTTGGGCTTACAAGACGTAACTACGGGTACAACTTGTAATACATTGACAGGTTCTATTATCCTTACACCAATTGGTGGTACGCCTCAATTCAAATATAATTGGGCGCATATTGCAGGTACGGATAATCCGAAAGACTTGATCAATATTGATGCAGGTAACTACAGCGTAACAGTAACGGATGCCAACGGATGTACATTTGCTAAAACTATGACGGTATCTATCGTACCAACATTCAGCGCAGTGGCAACGACAGTGGCTTCTAATTGTACTACACCAACAGGCGGTATCAACCTTACTGTCAGCGGTACAGTGGCTCCATTCACTTACGACTGGGCTGACGTACCGGGCGCAATCAATACCGAAGACCGTACCAACATCGCTGGCGGTACATACACCGTAACTGTCTCCGATGCTACAGGTTGTACTTCGGTGGTAGAAGTGGTAGTGCCTCAACCAGTACTCAATGTGGTTTCACAAACCGAAAATACAGTTTGCGGTCAAACGACAGGTGAAATTGACATTACAGTAACAGGTGGTGCTACGCCTTACCAATACAACTGGAGTTATGATGGTAATGCTGGGCCTAACCCACAGGACATCTTCAACCTCGCTGCTGGTCTATATGTAGTAACAGTAACAGATGCTAACGGCTGTACGGCTGTTATCAGCAATACAATCACACAACCAGGTGGCCCTCAATTGTCCACTACCACAACGCCAGTAACTTGTAATGGCTCCGCAACGGGTGGTATCGACTTGAGTGTAACAGGTGGTGCGGGCAACTACACTTACAACTGGTACAACATCACATCGGGTGTAGAACCACAAGATCAAAGCGGATTGGTAGCAGGTACCTACGCAGTAACAGTAACAGATGGCGCAGGCTGTCAGGTGGTAACCGCAGTAACCCTCGCACAACCAGCAGTGATCAGTGTCACTATGGCCATGCAGAATATATCTTGCGGTGGTATCAACGATGGTACAATTGGGCTAAGCGTAACCGGAGGAACTGCTCCATTTACTTATAAGTGGAACAATAACGCAACAACGAAAGACCTTACTGGTCTGGCTGCCGGTTTCTATACCGTAACCGTTACCGATGCTAATGGATGTACAGCCACCAAAACGGCTGCTATCAATCCTGCGCCTCAAGGTATCACGATCGGTAGTTATGTATGGCACGATGCCGATCAAGATGGTGTACAAAATGCACTTGAACTCGGTACGCCTAACTTGCCAGTGAAGTTGATCAAAGCAGGTGTGGACGGTACTTATGGCACCAATGACGATATCATCGTAGCCTCTACCACTACAAGTGCAACGGGTCAATACAAATTCGGTTGTGTCGTACCTGGTACTTATGTTGTGATGTTTGGTGGTATTCCTGCTAATCACGAATGGACTACGCCAAATGCGGCAGTGAACGATTGCAAAGACAGTGATGTTAGCGCATCTGGTATGTCACCTGCATTCACGGTGGTATCTGCTACATCAGCCGATATCCTTTGCCTCGATGCTGGTCACCATATCGTATGTAACAATGTATTGCACCCAGGTCTTATTGCATCAGATCAAACGATCTGCTCTGGCCAATCACCTGCACTACTTTACGAAGTACAGGCGCCAACTGGAGGTAGTGGTACTATAGAATACTTGTGGATGACACTCGAAGTGACAAATCAAGGTACGCAATGGGTAGCAATTCCGAACTCTAACACACCAGTGTACCAGCCAGGACCATTGACCCAAACATCGTACTTCATGCGTTGTGTACGTCGCGCTGGTTGCTTAGATCTCTTGGAAACTAACGTAATTACGATCACGGTGTTGAAACCAGGTGTCGGTAATTGCGAAGAATTCAAACCTGATTTCACCGTAACCAAAATGGGCGACGATGATGCAATGATTGACTGGACTACACTCCCAGAGTTTACACAGTACCTTTATATGGTACAGTTCTCTACGGATCAAAGTAAATGGGTTGATCTTGCTAACGTAGTAGGACACGGTAATAGCAATGCACCAAACTGGTACAACCATATTCACTATGAGCCAACATGTGGTAGAAACTACTACCGTATCATGCGCATGGATGCTTATGGTAACGAATCAATGTCGGATGTGAAGTATATTGATGTTGAGGTAGCGGCTGAATTGGATGCCATCCAGTTCTTCCCGAACCCAACCAAAGATTTCATCAATATCTCGAAAGTAAGTACTTGCGGTATGGACGAAGATGCTACTATTACCATCTTTGCAGCCAACGGTGATTTACTCCGCGAAGAAGTTGTAAAACGCGAATCAGTAGGTACTCGTACCATCGACATCAGTCAGTTGCCATCAGCCGTTTATCTGGTGCGCGTTCGATTGAGCAATGGTGATACGAAAACCGTTCGTGTAACGAAAATATAATAACCGTGATTGTGATCGTAGAGACGTTGCACTGCAACGTCTCTGCACCCACGGGAAATACGATCATTGGGTACAACAAAAAACGTTACGTACACGAATAAAACGTTGGGAATGCAGGCGTTGGGTACACGGCGTTGGGAATACAGCACGTTGCGTGTACAGACGTTGCGAATACAACACGTTGCGTGTACAGACGTTGCGTGTACAGACGTTGCGAATACAACACGTTGCGAATACAACACGTTGCGTGTACAGACGTTGCAGTGTACAGACGTTGCGTGTACAGACGTTGCGTGTACAGACGTTGCGTGTACAACACGTTGCGTGTACAGACGTTGCGAATACAACACGTTGCGTGTACAGACGTTGCGAATACAACACGTTGCGTGTACAGACGTTGCGAATACAACACGTTGCGTGTACAGACGTTGCGTGTACAGACGTTGCAGTGCAACGTCTCTACGTGGGAAACGACCATTACGAAATAAATTAATGACGGAAACATTGTGAATAAAGGCCATCTCGGGTAATACCGGGATGGCCTTTTTTAATGCAATAAAGGAATATTGCTTTGTCTATAAACCTTTCATTTCCTCCAATGCACTTTTATGCCAAACGATCCACTCCGCTCAACAATAAAATTGCCTACTATTAGCGGGGTTCACAGTATTGATAGGTAACTAAATGATGTAACCCTACTTTTGTAATGATACCGATTATGGCTTCATCCCAAAGCGGGTTAGAACTATACCCCAATTCTGTATCGGTTTTTTTTAAGCCATTCACCACACATAAATAATTCTCTTTATCACACGTGAGTGCGTCTGTGTACCACGTACGGCTATTTACAAAAAGACCAAAATCCCTCACAGCCGCCTCTGGTGAAGGATAGACCCTAAATTTTGACGCTGCGCCATCGTCTTCTTTGGTATAGGTTGCTCCCGGCCAATCGCTACCCGCTTTGATCCCAAATGGATTACCAGCATTAACAAAAAGGACACTCTTAAAACTAGATTCGTGTATCGCAATAGCAATGATCACAATTGCTGTAATACCTGTTTCAAATTCAATATCAATTGCGGCTTGTACAAACTGCTCTACCACCTGTGCGTCAGCACCATAAAGTATAGCAATTCGGCTCGACAAAGCGGTTATGCTATCTTGTGTAGGGTTAATAGCGATGCAGGTATCGTTCTTAGATGTCTGTCCTGATAAAATGACTGTTAGGAATGAGGAAATAATAAAGTGAAGTACAAGAATTGAGCGAAAAACATTGTTATTATTCATAGTATGACATAATATATTTCTATTAACTAAAAGTAGTTTGTAATCGGTGATAATAGAAATTGGTGAAATAAAATATGGTTTAATTGTAGCACAAAGGTGTGGGTATTCCATTTTAGCACAGTTACACAACTAAATAAATTAATTGTACAATAGCTCTCTTGTTTCCAAGGTGTGAATCATGTAAGCCTAATGGGTAATTGTATAACGTAGGGCGAAGCGTACGAACCGACCTTTGCACTGTGAAAATTAGTTCACAACTTAATTATAAATACAATGAATACTATTGAAATGAAAGGAAATTGGAATGAGCAAAAAGGAAAGCTCAAACAAAAATTTGCAATGCTAACAGACAATGATCTAATGTTTGCGAAAGGCAAAAAAGAAGAAATGTACGGAAGATTACAGATTAAACTTGGCAAAACCAAAGAAGAACTGGTGTCCATCATTGAATCACTTTAAATATGATCGAACGCCGACACAACATTTTCATATAATATACATATTTAATAATTTATTAGCAGTTTTTGGCTAGAGGATTCAACTCACTATTTGCTTCAAAACAGGAAATAGAAGTCAATTTATAATATGTTTAATAAATGTTTTGTGTCGGCGTATTCCAATAATTCTTCTAGTAATCGGTCAAGTATTTTAGGTTTTTAAAAAAAATAAATAAAATGAATAAATTATTTTTTATGCTCGTTGTTTTGCTAGCCTCATTGGCCAGTTGCAAAACATGGAAACAAAATCATCCCAACTCTAATCAAAAAACGGGAATGAACAATAAAGAAAAAGGTGCTGTAACAGGCGCTTCTACGGGTGCTGTTGTTGGCGGTATGGTGGGTAATCGGAGCGATAATACTGTGCTTGGTGCTATTCTGGGGGCAGCCGTAGGAGGTGCTACTGGTGTCATTATTGGTAGTAGAATGGACAAACAAGCCAAAAGAATGGAACAAGACTTAGGGAAATCTGCAACCGTAGAACGGATTGGAGAAGGAATTAAACTAACTTTTAATAGCCAAATATTGTTCGATTTTGGTAAAACAGACCTAAAGGAATCCAATAAAAAGGATCTACAAAAATTGTCTGAAACATTAAAAGAAAATCCTGGAACAGATTTATTAGTCGTGGGACATACGGATGATATTGGCACCGAAGATTTTAATCAAGTATTATCAGAAAAACGTGCTAATGCTGTTGCTAATTACCTCATTGATAATGGTATATCTGCTAAAGGTATGCTGATACAGGGCTGGGGCGAAACGCAGCCCTCTGTATTAAATAATTCAGAAGAAAACCGTTCTCAAAATCGCCGTGTCGAAATCGCGATTTATGCCAATGATATTATGAAAATGAATGCACAAAAAGAATCAGAAGGGAAGAAAAAATAATTAATCAAACATAACACAAAAACAAAAAATTATGAATAAGTTAAATTTATTTCGCATGCTAACTGTTGCTATTGTGGCACTACTATTAGCACCATCTATTACAAACGCCCAAGCCAAATTCGGCATCAGAGGGGGCCTAAATGCTACCACCGTATCCTTCGATAATTTAGCCAATAAAAGCGAGCGCTACGGATTTCATCTCGGTGCCTTTATTGATTTGCCTGTCGTGGGCAAATTCATTTCCCTTGTGCCTGAAGTGAGTTACTCGGTGAAAGGAACTGCTTTTAAGCCTTTGGACAAACGCCAAACATTGAATATGGATTACGTTGATTTTCTATTGCCAGTGGCGTTCAAATTGGGTGCCCTCGAAATTCAGGTAGGGCCTTTTGTTTCCTACCTTGTTACAACGCCCGATTATACCATTTATGAAGATACCAGGGTAATTATTGATGCTTTTGATAGGGCAGATGCAGGACTTACCGCAGGTTTGAGTTATAATTTTAGGCCGTTTTTTCTCGCTGTTCGATACAATCAAGGATTGTTGGACATCACAAAAGATAATTCAAGGGTCTTTCTTGGTAGCGGTAAAAGTGCTGTTGGCCAACTTTCATTAGGGGTTAAGTTTTAGTAAAAATATTTTACTTTTAGTCGCTCTTACCTGTATTCAGCGTAAGAGCGATTTTTTTTTATTTAAAATAAGTATGAAATATTTATTGTATGCTTTTGTGTTTTTAGCATTGTCTAGTTGCAAACACAATGATGTTTCAAGCCCTCCTTGCGACAGCGAAATTACGGAGATACGCCAAGATACTTCCTACGTAAGTACACCAATTATCATTCCTGTTCATCTGATTGAAGATAAACTCAACCGCGCGCTCCAGCACGATCTTATGGATGAAAATAGTCCTATGTGGAAAAAAAATGCTAAACCAAGAAACAAAATGAAAATAAAAGTTGCTCGGATGGGTAAAATCGAAATCTTTTGGAAAAATAATGTAGCAAAGTATAAAGTCCCTTTAATTGTACTCGTAGAACACCAAATAGTCCCCCAAAAAATGCTCCGATTATCCAAAGCCCTTGCACTTAAAACCGAATTTAGTCTTCAAATGGTATTTGAAACGACTGTAAACATTGATAAAAAATGGAAAATACAACCAAAAACTAAATTTAATTCGTTTACTTGGCTCAGTAAAGTAAAGATAGGTGGCATCATTGGTATTGAATGGATCGTAGAACGGAAGATGCGTCGCCAAATGCCTATTATTGTAGAGAACCTGGACTCTTCTATTCGTGCTAATGTACATCTTGATCGAGCCTTGAAAAGAGTTTGGCGAAATATTCAAAAACCAATTATTATCAACCGAAATAAAGAGACCGTTTGGCTTAAAATAAATCCCATTCATTTTGAAATGGGTACAATTACCAGCCAAAAGGAACACTTGATTGTCCAAGGACGAATCCTGGCGACCACCGAGACAATGGTGGGTGATACGCCCGTTTATCGCATTAATTATCATCTGCCGCCACTCATCAAACGGCGTTCATTACCCGATAATGCTTATGTCTATATGCGTTCCGAAATCCCATTTTTCGATATTAATGAGATTGTTAGTCGAAATCTTGTAGGAAAAGAATTTAGCAAATCGGGTCATACCATTGTTCTGAAAGCAGTAGAGGTGTCCAGTTGTCCTCCTGATTTGGTCGTACACCTCCAGGTGCAGGGCGCCGTAAATGGGGATATTTACTTTAGAGGACGGCCTCAATATGAGCCTGATTCACAACGAATTGTATTCAAAAATTTTGATTTTGACCTTAAAAGTAAGGCACTTCTTTTAAATGGAGCAGATTGGCTCTTGCACAATACCTTTAAAGATCAAATGGAAAAAGAACTCAAGATCGGATTGTCCGACCAAATGATAAAAATTCCAGATCGGATTATGAAGGGTATGGAAGCGGGACGTATTGGGAAAAAGATGGATTTACACATCGAACAGTGGGATTTTAGGCCACAACAAATTTGGGTTAGGCAAAATGATATTACAGCACTCGTCATTGTAAATGCTAGGGTCGTAATTGAACTGGAGCAAATTTGACACCATCTTACTGCGAATTATGTAAATTTTTTGTTTAATTATATAACGCGCTAATTGTGGATTCACACGAACTTTGTTGTACAATAAAGTGCTCATAGATACTGAGCATCGTTAGGTTTTGTTCATAGTTATATAAGATACTACACTATTTTCAGGCACAAAACCTACAGAGATGAAGTACAAAATTAATTATGTCCAAATACTGTAACTATCTAGCCGCCACCAAAAAATTCCCATAGGGAATATATGTATATAGGCAGAATACGAGGAATTGCCCAAATCCCATAGGGATTTTATGTAAAAAACGTACAAAATAACATACAATCCCTACGGGATTTGGGGCCAGTTATTTATTCGGCATCTATAAACATATATTCCCTATGGGAATTTTTTGACGGCGGCTGGATCGTTTTGCTAAATACTTATTACATATTATTTATTAAAAATTAAATATACTTATAACAATGATAAAAGATACAGATACTACGCCTAAGGATACCTTGGGTACGATGATGAGCCAAAAAACAAACGAAGACTTTAACAAGAAAAAACCTACGGTATCGGACGTAAACCCATTCAAAAGTAAACAAGAATTGTCGTCCGAACGGCTCGAAGCCTACAAATACACAGCGGATGAAGCACCGGAGAAAGCGCCAATACCTAGTGAAAAAAAAATACGCAGACAGCGTATTAATTTATTCCAATTCTAAAACATTATGAACAAAATATATTTTATTGCGATCACAATGCTTACGTTATGCTGCATGCTATGTACTTCGTGTAAAGCAGTTGCAGTCATATTTAAAACGGGAATGGGATTTGGAATTTTTCTTGTTATAGGTGTTATTATGCTCATAACATACGGTGTTAAATTACTCATGGAGTCAAGAAATAACTAACGATGCATAAATGTCATGTAGGTGTGTCCTTAATTCTGATTTATAGAACTTGGGGTTAGGGTCACTTGCATGGCGGTTTAATTATTTTAGTGTAGCATTAAATAAATTGGGGTTGTATAGGAAGTTCCACGGAACTTTTATACAACCCCAATTACTTAAAATAGTGCAAAAATTAGTTACATTGCCCTAGTATCGTCCAAATTATAATAAATACAATAACGGTGCCGATACATCCGCCTCCTAGTTTTGAGGCTCCATAGCCCGAAATAAGTCCTTTTATTAAGTTATTCATAGATTGTACGTTGTTGAATAGTTACAAGTAAGGATACTGATGAATTGATCCGTCAGGTAGGTTTTACAGGTGGAGGATCTATATTTTGAGTTTTGGGAGATATACTGATGGATATGGTAACCATAAAAAGACGGCGTAAGATTTTAATGTTTGATATAAATATAAATCTCATAATGTTTTTTAAGATTTTAAACTTGTGTGAATAAGGAGTGCCTAACCCATTATGTAAATAGTATTGGAATGAATAGAACATATTGCCATTTGAGTATGTGCAAAAAGTCCTTGCGGAACTTTTTACACAACCCCAAATATTACAAAATTTATTTACTGTATTTAATATGACTACAAACAACCTATTTTATTCAAACTTGAGCCACCATCACCTGCACCCAATGTTCTGAATAGATTATTTATTTTGTAAATAATTTGATGCTGCAAAGATAGGGGTACCTGAACCGTTAGATACTTACATAATATTGTGTTTTAGTTGTAGAATTTACGTCTGGTGGATAGTTACACACAATCAATTGTAATTATGTAATTTGTTATAATAAATGTGTAACTTATTTGATGTTCTACCCCCCCATCTTTGCATTATTGTAACCGCATATTTATGTTCCTTAAGTATGCGGTGTCTAAATTATTCAACAATATTGCTTCTAAAAATCATGTTAAATATCAACAAACTAGGCATTGTACTGCACAAAACAACCAATAGTTTTGAATGTGAAGGCGTACTTAATCCTGCGGTAATTAAAATAGGTAAAACTATTCACTTATTTTACAGAGCAGTAGCAAAAGACAATTATTCCACTATTGGATATTGTACATTATCTGCCCCTTTGGAGGTAGAACATCGCAATGAAACGCCCCTACTTATTCCTGAGGCAGAATACGAATTTCAAGGTTTGGAAGATCCTCGAATTGTAGCAATAGAAGGTACTTATTATCTTTCCTATACGGCCTACGATGGTACGAATGCCCTGGGTGCATTGGCTACTTCCACGGATTTGGTACATTGGGAAAAGTTAGGGATCATCGTCCCTCAAATAACTTATGAAGAATTTCGGCATTTTATAGAATCGGAAGGAACGATTAATGAGAAGTATATTCGATTTAATGAGTACCAAAAAAGTCACGATAAACAAGATCGAAAAGTGCTTATATGGGACAAAAATTTGATATTTTTTCCAAGAAAAATTAATAATAAATTTTGCTTTCTGCATCGTATTAAACCGGATATCCAAATTGTGGTAGCCATTGATAAGTTAGCAGACTTAACCATCGCTTTTTGGCAAAACTACTTTTTGCATTTTGACAAATACATCGTTCTGTCTTCAAAGTACGATCATGAAGTGAGTTATATTGGTAGCGGTTGCCCACCCATAGAAACCGCTGATGGTTGGCTTATTATATATCATGGCGTACACGATACCGTAAAAGGTTATGTATATTCAGCCTGTGCCGCTTTACTCGATTTAGATAATCCAGAAAAAGAAATTGCTCGATTACCTTATCCATTGTTTTTTCCAGAGAAACAATGGGAACTAAAAGGGGAGGTGAATAATGTATGTTTTCCTACCGGTGCAGTAGTAGAAGAGGACACACTCTATATTTATTATGGTGCAGCCGATGAGCGTATAGCGGTTGCTTCTATGAGTATAAAAGAACTGTTGGCTGAATTGAAATTAAATCGAATAAAAAAATAAGTGGCCAGCAGCGTTCACGTTTACGAAACTTTTTTTAGTTTCGTAAACGTCACTTCCCACTATTTCAAAAGTGTGTTAAACGTTTTTTTGTAAAATGTCCAGTAATATTAGCCTTATTTATACAACTTTCCATTTTCCAAATACTCCCAAACGGCATCCGGTACCAAATAACGCACCGAATGACCATCTTTGAGGCTTTGACGGATATAAGTCGCTGAAATATCCAATAACGGTGCTT
>JBEAVK010000030.1:0-50100 GCA_041160955.1 Bacteroidota bacterium | reverse complement strand
GCTGCACCTTTACACAGCAATTTCCCATGTGACATGCACCCTGTTGTTCAATGGGAGAACGGATGAAACGGATTAGAGCGGATTGTTTCAAAATAATCCGTTTAAATCCGTTAAATCCGTTTCATCCGTTTTGCTATCCTGTCTTAGTTTTGATCCACATGGAAAATTGCTGACCTTTACAAGAAGACCCTAATAATTTATTCATAACCAATGTTTTACAGGGTCTATGTAAAGATGTGTATAAACCGTAGCCAGTAGGGATTGCATGTTGTTTTATACGTTTTTACATGAAATCCCTACAGGATTTGGGCAATTCCCCTATTCAGCCTATAAACATATATTCCCTACGGGAATTTTTTGGGCGGCTGTATAGTTACGTTAAATTTTATTGAAATATTACCGAGATTGACGTGTATGTTTTATTCAACTAAAAAGGCGCAACAGCATTTGAATATTGCCGTTGCGCTTCTATCAATATTGCGCGTTAAATTCGCCTTTTGGTAATTTCTTAATCCTTTACATTACTATCCCGTGTGTTTTTCTGCACAGCAATAGCACCAAATAGCGCCAACAAAAACGCAAAAGCATAAAAACCTTTTTCGCTGGGCAAAAATGTGGCATTCCATAGGCCGATAATCAATAGTGCTATAGATAATAATGTGGAGAACCAACTCAGGCCATAATAAATATCCGTAACTGGGATACCCTCTAAGCGGTCGCGCACACTTTTTTGGACAGAAACGACAGAGAACAGGCCATACATCAGTACGGTAAAGTAGTACCCTTTCTCGTTAAGCGGGAGTTCAGAATTCAATAATCCAATAAGAAAGCCGATCATACCAGTGGCCAATGCGACCCAAGATGCGCCGATAAATGCGGCAGAAGGTTTTTGATACATAATTTTGATATTGTTAAGTAATTAGGAATGTACTTTATGTTATTTGGGCAAAGGTAATTTACTATTTGGCAATGTTTAAATTTCTGAACTAACTATTTTTACAATCACCATTTTTGATGTGGGCGTATTACTCTTATCGGCGGTACTATTGATCGGTACCAGAACATTGGTCTCGGGGAAATAAGTGGCAACACATCGTCTTGGAATATCATAGGCCACCAGTATAAATTGCTTGGCCACTCGTTCCACATTATCGTAATAGTTGTATAAATCCACCACATCACCATCTTTCCGTCCAAGTTCGGCAATATCATCGGGGTGGATCAATACCACGCGCCGTTCGTTCAGAATACCTCGATAACGGTCGTCCAAACCATAAATAGTGGTATTAAATTGGTCGTGGCTTCGGATAGTCATCATCATGTATTCGTCGTGGGCAAGCGATAGGGTAGGGACATCCGAAACGGTAAAATGGGCTTTACTGTCCAGTGTATTGAATGTGCCGCCTCTTGCAGTATTGGGTAGATAAAAGCCGCCCGGTTCGCGTACTTTTTTGTTGTAATCCTCAAATCCAGGTATCGTTTCAGCAATAGCATCGCGGATAAAGTCGTAATGTTTGGCATATTTATCCCATTCAATTCCCGATTTGTCGCCAAAAATGGCTTTTGCTAATTTGCAAACAATCAAAGGTTCGCTCATCATTTGATCGGAAATAGGGTAGAGGTTGCCTTTGGAGGAATGCACAATTCCCATAGAGTTTTCTACGGTCACAAATTGCCGTTGGTCTTCCACAATATCCAAATCAGTGCGGCCTAAAGCAGGCAATATGAGTGCTTCTTTGCCGTGTATCAAATGACTTCGGTTGAGTTTGGTAGATATATGAACCGTAAGATCGCAGCGGCACATGGCCTCGGCGGTATAAGTCGTATCGGGGGTTGCAGAAAGGAAATTGCCGCCCATGGCGATAAATACCTTGGCTTGCCGCTGGTGCATGGCGTGTATGGCGGATACCACGTCGTGACCATGCGATTGGGGTGGATGAAAGCCAAAAAGGCGTTCAATATGATCTAAAAACGCTTGTGGTGGACGTTCATTGATACCCATTGTGCGGTCACCTTGTACATTGCTATGTCCCCGAACAGGGCATGTGCCAGCACCGGGTTTGCCAATACTGCCTTTTAGGAGCAGGATATTCACAACTTCCTGAATGGTGGCTACGGCGTTTTTGTGTTGTGTGAGTCCCATTGCCCAGCAGGCAATAATTTTTTGTTTGGAAATTAACAAGTTTGCTGCTGCTTTAATGGTGTCTAAGGGTACACCACAATCGGCTGCAAGTGCTTCAATTTGGTATTTTTTTAGGTTTTCTAAGTATGTTTCTAATCCAAAAGTCTTATTTTTTATAAAATCTTGGTCAAATACACTTCCCGGATTGGATATTTCTGCTTCCAACATTAGGATTGCCAGCGCCTTGAGCAAAGCCATATCGCCATTGATCCGTACCTGTAAAAAAATATCGGCCAATGCGGTGGCTTGCCCTAGCACCCCTGCGAGTTGTTGGGGATGGCTAAATGCCAAAAGCCCCGTTTCTTTTAAGGGATTTACGGCAATAATTTGAGCACCGTTTTGCTTTGCTTTTTGTAACGCCGACATCATGCGCGGGTGGTTAGTACCCGGATTTTGGCCTAAAATGAGGATGACTTCTGCCTCATAAAAATCTTCTAAGGTAACAGAGCCTTTTCCAATGCCCAGTGTTTCTCCCAGTGCTACACCGCTTGATTCGTGGCACATATTGCTACAATCGGGTAGGTTATTGGTGCCGTAACGGCGGGCCATCAATTGGTACAAAAAAGCAGCTTCGTTGCTGGTTCTGCCGGAGGTGTAAAATAGCGCTTCGTCGGGGGAGGAGAGGTTATTGAGTTTTTGGGCGATCAAGCCAAATGCATCATCCCATTGAATGGGTTGGTAATGCGTTGCGCCTGGGGGGAGGTACATTGGTGCGGCAATTCGGCCTTTTTTTCCTATTTCGTAGTCGCTGAGTTGGGCGAGGTCTGCTACGCTATTTTGTTTAAAAAAGGTAGCGTCTAGTTTTTTGGTGGTGGCTTCTTCGGCGATGGCTTTTGCGCCATTTTCGCAGTATTCTGCGATGGAGGAGCGGTCGTCGTCGGGGTCGGGCCAGGCGCAACCGGGGCAGTCGTGTCCTTCTTTTTGGTTGAGTTGCGCTAGTGCTTTGAAACCACGAATGGCATTCATTTCACTGAGTACGTGTTGTATGCTGCTGACTACTGCGGGTAGGCCTCCTGCTTTTTTGGGTATTTTGCGGCGTTTGATACCGGTGAAGGTGTTGGGGTTTTCTGGGTTAGGTTTTAATGCCATGATTTTCTATTTTTATTTAACCACAAAGGGTTGATTTTTTTCTTTGTCACATAGTGTAGAGTTGACTTTTTTCTACCACAAAAGTGCACAAAAGTGCACAAAGATGTAGAGTGGACGCTTCGCTTTTTTTAGTTCACAAAGCGTAGAGTTGACTTTTTTCTACCACTTTTTATTAAAAAAGGATGTAAAAAAAGGAACACCCTACGCTTTGTGAACTTTGTGTTCTTTTGTGGTAGAAAAAGTCAACTCTACACTTTTGTGGTAAACATTGAAACGGCCTTCGCGGAGAAAACCGATGATTTGTATGCCAAATGAAACCGCAGTCTCTATCGCTAAACTGGATGGTGCGCCCACCGCACAAATGGTCGAAATACCTGCCATTGCCGCCTTTTGTACTAATTCAAAACTTACTCTACCGCTCAAAAGTAGTATTTTATCTTCTAATGGTATCTGATTCTGTTGTACAAAATACCCGATTACTTTGTCTAATGCGTTGTGCCGACCAACATCTTCTCTGAGTGCAAGCAAATGCCCATCCAGGTCAAAAATAGCGGCCGCATGTATGCCTCCGGTGGCTTCAAATGTGGATTGTACTTTGCGAAGGGTGGTAGGGAGATCCAGTAATATTGCTGCATTTATGGTCGCCAAATTTGGTTTTATTGCGCAATTAATAGCAGTTTTAACGGCTTCAATCGATGTTTTTCCACATACACCACAACTCGAACTGGTGTAAAAATGCCGCTCCATTTGCCCAATGGCTACTTCAATATTAGGATTTAAACGTGCTAGAACTACGTTCTCCTCCAATACACTAATTTCAAGGAGGTCATTGGATTGTCGGATAATACCTTCGGTGAAGAGGAACCCGGCCACTAAATCAGCGTCATTGCCCGGCGTTCGCATCGTGATGGACAGGTTTTGTATTTTTCTTTCCGCTATTGCCCCATGTTCAATTCGGATTTCCAAAGGTTCTTCAACGGCTAGGAAATCCTCGGCTGTTTGTACGCCGTTGGTCGTATATTTTTGGATTTGAACAGATTTAATCGCCTTATTTTTCATCATTTACTACCGATTTTAACCGCCGAAAATCGGCAGGCGTATCGGCACTCTGCAAATGTAGTGGATTTTTAGGTTGTAGTAATTGTACTTGGTGTTCCTTTAAAAAAAAGCGTAGTGATTGGTTGCCTTTTTGTAACCAAGATAATAAAAAAGGCTCGGCCTGGGCACTATAAATACCAACCAGCGGCTCTTCAAAACCCGTTTCGGGATGCTGAAAAACGGTGCTTAAATAGGCTGGTTTGTGTAGGGCAACAAGTTGTGTAATATCATCATTATTTATTAAAGGATAATCGCAACCTAATACCAACCAATCTCGGTGATCCGATTTAAAAGCCGATAATAACGCATTCATTGGCCCAATTGCACCAAACTCATTTTGGTCAAAAACAAATGCGCCAGTATAACCCGCTGCTAAAAATAAATCTTCTTGTGCTTTGCGGCAGGACAAATACACTTGTTCACAAAACGGGGAAAGCAATTCAATTGCGCAAAGAAACTGTGCTTTTTCCTGATACTGTAACAATGGCTTGGCTTGACCCATCCGTTGGCTTTCTCCGCCTGCCAATACTAATCCATTCATTTTATTTTCCAGTTAATAGCCGATAGCCAACGCCTTTTAAGGTAATCAGTTGTACGCCATCGTCCTCGCGCAGGTACTCGCGTAGGTGGGTGATATATACGTCTAGGTTGCGAGAATTAAAAATAGAGTCGTGGCCCCAAATTTCGGTTAAAATAGCTTTTCGCTCAATCGTCATATTAGGTTGTTTGCCTAAAAATTCCATTAATTGCGCCTCTCGGAAGGATAATTGTCGCTCATTATCACCCATTTTTAAGACTTGTTTTACCGTATCGTATTGAAATCGGCCTATCGTCAGTTTTACACCAGTTTGTGGTTCAATAGCATTTCCTTTGGCCATTTTTACCAAATTCCGCATCCGAACAATCAATTCTTCAATGCTAAAAGGTTTGCGTAAATAATCATTCCCGCCGGATTCAAAGCCCTGTACCACATCGGAGGTTTGCTGCTTGGCTGTGACAAAAATAATGGGCATCTGCGCAAATCGTGCCCGAATAGATTTGCCAATTGCATAACCATCTATGCCGGGCAACATAATATCAAGCACACATATATCGGGTGTAAAATGTTCAAAAGCAGGCATTGCAAGATTACCATCTTCCACCAAATAGACCTCAAAACCTCTTGTTTCAAGGCTCTCTTTTACTATTTTACTCAAAAATGGCTCGTCTTCAACGTATAGAACGCGCATAGAGATGATCTTAATTTTATGAAAGATGAGTGGAGAAATTTACGAAAACACTGGTACCAATACCTTCTTTACTTTCCACATTAATAGTGCCGCCATGTTGTTTGACCACGCCTGCCACATAGTTGAGGCCCAATCCATGTCCTTTTACATTATGTACATTACCAGTAGGCACCCGGAAAAATTGGTCAAAAATACGAGGTAAATAGGTTTCGGGAATACCAATTCCGTTGTCACCTACTTTGAGTTGAATCGTGTTTTTTATCTTGGACAATACGATTGAAATTTCTGGTTTTTGTGGGCTGTATTTCAATGCATTATCTAAAAGATTGTAGATAACATTGGTGAGGTGTAGCTTGTCGCCAGAGCAGGAAAAATCGCCGCCATCAAAAGCCAAATGCACCGTTGCTTTTGACTTTTCAAATTGCAAACGCATGGTATGTACTACTTCTTCCAAAATGAGTTTAAGGTCAATCACCTCCAAATTAATCGTCAAATCTTGCGCTTCAAACAACGACATTTTTAGTACCCGATCCACCAAAAGCGATAATCGACCCAATTCGGTATCCGCAATACCGAGGTATTCTTTGGTGCGTTCGGGGTTATCCATCGCCCCAAAATTTTGTAAGGCTTCTATCGCAACGCTTACTGTGGCAATGGGTGTTTTGAGTTCGTGTGTAATATTACGGACAAACTCACTTTTGATCGCCGCCAAACGCTCTTGCTTTTTTAAATTTTGGTAAATCAAATAGAAGGCTACAGCGATAACAGAGAACAAAAACAAGCAAAATAGTCCCTCTGGCAGTATTCTTTGCAGTAGTAAAACATGGTATGCTGAAAAATAAACATCATATCTATGTTGACTACCCAAATCGGTATAAGAAGTGAAAACCTCTTTGGGCTTTGGCATATCTACACCTACTTTTAGAATAGTATAGGGTAAAATAATACCTTTTCCGATTAAACCTTTATCCAAACCTTCCTTTAATCGCGTCAATACTAAAGTGGAATCTGTGCTAAATAGCAACGAATCCGTTCCTTTCGTATTATCAATAGAGAGCATGATAGACAATGCGCCTTCTGCTTCTGTTTTGTTGCTTTTAAAACGAATATCTACTTTTTTTGTACTAGATGAAGGCGATTTAATCGTGTCTATTATGACCTGTTTGGTGGATGCTTGCTCGAAATATAAAGTAGTTTTTGTGCTGTCCTTTATCACCGATATAGGTTTCCTTGCTGCGATAAATTGCTGAATCTCTGTTGCTTTAGGCTCTTTTATTGACCCTCCTTTTTCGCTATGAAAATAAACTGTTGCTCTACTACTATCTTTTAGTACAGATTGAGGTAGCGCATTGGAATTCAGCGGAATGTACTCAACGTTTTTTTGGGAAAGAAATCGCTGAAATGTTTCCCCTTCAATATCCCGCACTGAATTGATCATAATCAAATCTGCCTCGGTTTTTAACTGCGACAGTTCGTCTTCCCAAGTTTTGCTCAAAAACCAAATCAGGAAACCAGCCAATAGCAAAAGGCTAAGGATAATTAAACTGCGGGCCGTATTGACTTGTATTTTTACCATTGTAGCACAAAAGTACACCTTAGTTACGAATGAAAAAGATAGCATTAACCTTAATTAACCTTAGACCAAGGTTGATTAACCTGCTTGCATAAAAAGGCACTCTACCTTTGCCCCATCATTAAAAAAAATACACACACAATGAAACAGGTAATTTATTTATTATTCGTAATGCTGCCCATAATCGTTGCAGCACAAAACAAAGAAGGCCAGGTGCTTTATACCGCTACTGCCCAATTAAAAATCAATCTTCCGGATGATGCGCCCGAAGAAATGAAAAAGATGGTTCCGCCCGCTCAAATTAGCCAACAAATTATGCTTTTTAATGAGCAAGAAACGTTGTATCGCGACCTAAACGACGATGAAAAAGACATCGACTTAAAGCACGATGATGGTGATGGCGGTGCCGTACAAATAAAAATGATTCGCCCAAAGAACATTTTGTACCGTAACCTCGAAACAGATAAAGTGGTAGAAAGCCGCGAGTTTATGGGGCGTACATTCTTGGTCAAAGACGATGTAAAAGCATTGAAATGGAAACTTGCACCAGATAAAAAAACGATTCTGAACTACAAATGCCAAAAAGCAACACTAGTCGATTCTACTAGAATTGTGGTGGCTTGGTTTACCTCCGAAATCCCATTGGCTGCCGGCCCCGAAACTTTTAATGGACTTCCCGGATTGATCCTCGAATTGGATATGGATAATGGAGCAAGGACTTATCTCGCCGATAAAGTAGAGTTTAAAACCCTAGAAAAGAACGCTATTAAAGTCCCAACTAAAGGTAAAGACTGCACCAGGGCCGAATTTGATAAAATAGTTGCGGATAAAATGAAAGAAATGGGAGCAGAAAACGGCGGCGGCGGTATGAGGGTGATTATTCAGGATAAAAACTAAAAATAAAATAATTAAGCTATGAAACAAATACTTGGCCTCTTACTGGCATTGCTATCTTTACCTATCCTCGCTCAAAAAACAACCATAATTGGCACAGTCACTGATTCCATGGGCAACGGATTGCCCTCTGCCTCTGTTGTGCTCATGGAAATTCAGGACTCTGTCATCGCGCAGTTTGGTGTAACCAATACCACCGGTGCATTTACGTTAAAACGCCTCGAAAAAGGCGAATATTTGCTGCAAATAACTTACACAGGCTATGATGGACATTACCAAACCATCACAACAGGCCCCGACCGACCGCAAATCGACCTTGGTAAAATCGTGTTGTTACCGGCTAATTTACTCCTCAATGGCGTAGATATTACAGCCGACCGCTCGCCCATGCGTATGCAAAATGATACAATCAATTACAACGCTGGTTATTTTCAAACCCAACCGGGTTCAATGGTAGAAGACTTGCTCAAAAAATTGCCCGGCGTAGAAGTGCAAAGCGATGGCACCATTAAAGCACAAGGGCAAGTGGTAAAAAATGTAATGGTGGATGGTAAGGCGTTTTTTGGGCAAGACCCCAAAATTGCGACCAAAAACCTACCTGCTAACATTGTGGACAAAGTTCAGGTCTATGACAAAAAATCGGAACGCGCAGAGTTTACCGGTATTGATGATGGTCAGGAAGAAAAAACCATCAACCTAAAACTAAAAGATGGTGCCAAAACGGGCTATTTTGGCAATGCTGCGATGGGTTATGGCACAGCCGATCGGTACGAAGGCCGATTTAGCCTTAATAAATTTTCAGGGAAAACCCAGATCTCTGCGCTCGGAAGTGCCAATAATACCAATCAACAAGCCTTTTCTATCAATGATTATATCTCGTTTATGGGTGGACTATCTAATTTGATGAGCAGCAGTGGCGGAGGAAGGGTACGTATTGCATTGGACGATCCTAGTGGCGATATGATGGGGGGTGAGGGGGGTAACGGATTTACGGCGGCTTGGGCTGGCGGCTTAAACTTGAATCATGATTTTTCTAAAAAAACGCAACTGAGTGCTAACTACTTCTACAACCGTATTCAAAAAGATTTGGATAGAAGGACGCAAAGGGAAAATTTGTTGGCCGATCGCTTATTCAATTCGAGTGAACAAGAAACGCGCTGGAACAGGAACAATAACCACCGCGTGAATTTGACCCTTAAATCCAAGATTGATTCGGTACAACACCTTACTTTCCGAACCAATTGGGTGCTCAATGATGCGATGTTCCGATCGCTGACCAATAGTTCAACCAATGACCCGTTCGGTACACTTCAGAATACAGCGGATAGAAACTATCAAACACAAGGCGGTTATCTACGCGGTGATGGCAACGTGACTTATAAACGTAAGTTTGATAAAAGAGGGCGCGCAGTTGTGGCCGATGCTGCTTTTCAAAAAAGCGACGACACACGAACGGGCAGATTATTGGCCAATACGCGATTTATCAGCCAAGGAGGAGATAGCCTTTTTAATGCTCGTCAACGACAAAATTATACCGATGATGCCACCAATTGGAGTACTAGCCTTTCTTATACCGAACCCATTGGGCGGAAACAGTACTTGGAATGGCGCGCCGCTTTTCGGCAATACACCAATGAAACGAACAAACCATTTTACGATACTTTAATGACTCCAACAGTCCAAGAAGTATTCAATCCGCTCTTGAGTAACCACTATCAACGGGGCTACCATTACCAGCGCGGTACGATGAATTATACGCTAAATCGGGAGAAATATAACCTTACGGCTGGAACAACACTACAACAATCGGTATTAGAGGGGCAGTTATTAGGCATTGAAAACACGCCCATTTCAAGGCGTTTTAATCGAATTTTGCCTGCACTCAATTACCAATACGAACCAAGAGCAGGTGTTATATTAAGCCTAGACTACAATACCGCCTTACGAGAACCCTCGTTGGAGCAGTTGCAACCAGTGGTGGATAATAGTAATCCACTTCAAATTTTTACTGGAAACCCAGATCTGCAACCCGAATATGCGCATGAAATAGACCTTAGTTTTATGCGGTTTGATGCTTTTTCTAATACGATGTTTTTTGCAGGTTTGAATGGAGCATATACGCTCAATAAAATCACCAATGCTGGTTCAATTGATGCCCTCTTACGTACAAATACCCGCCCAGTTAATGTGAAAAATGATATGTTGCTGGAGGGATACATGCAGTTTGGCCGCCCTTTGCGTTCCCTCAAAAGTAATTTAAAAGCGACACTAAATAATTCCTTCAACAGGGGCATTCTATTTATCAATGATGCGGAAAATATTACGCAACGATGGGTAAATAATTTTGAGATTACCTTAGATAATAAGAAAAAGAAAAAAATAGATATGGAAATTGGGGCGCGGTGGTCGCATAATATTACGCGGTATTCGGTGAGTAATGCCCTTAATCAACAGTTTATTAACCAGCGTTATTTTACTAATCTTGCGTGGTTTCCGACCAGTAAATGGGCTATTAATTCGGGTTTTGATTATACCATTTATTCCAAAGAATCATTTGGTGCAGCGCAACAAATTCCACTTTGGAAAGCCAGCGTTACCCGATATGTTTTAAAAAACCGCAAAGGACAGATAAAATTGAGTGCATTTGATTTGTTGAATAAAAATGTAGGTATCACGCGGAGCAGTAACTTTAATTTTACAGAGGAAGTCAGAACTCGTAATTTAAGTCGGTATTTTATGCTCACTTTTGCTTATTCAATATCTGGTTTTGGGGAGAACAATGGGGGCGGTATTCAGATTAACAGGATAGGAGGATAATATCATGGCAGCGTATAACGGTTGTTATTTGTTAGGTATTAAACAATAAGTTTATAATTATGCGTCTTCTACTTATTATATCCTTCATGCTTATGTCGTTAGGTAGTAATGCTACTGCATTAGTACCTAACGATCATTTTTCTAGTCCGCTATCAATCCATTCATCCACAGCAGATACAGTTGCACCCACTATGTCCCTTAAAATAATGGCATTAGGGAAAGACGAGAAAAAGTACCGTTTATCGTGTTGATCTATTTGGGCGATTATATCTAGCGGCTTGATATTCAAAGATTGCTGCTTTCCCTTTATAATTACGATTTTTACCCAATAAGATAAAGTTGTTTTACTTTTGTGGGGCAAATCTAAAAATAAATTATGCGATTTCTTACTATCTTTTTTTTGTTATTTTTCTATCATAGTACTTCGGCAATGGCCCTGTTGCAACCAAGAGACTGTGATACCATTCTTTTTAAAAATGGCCGAGTATTTTATGCCCATGTATTAGATACAGCCAATGGGAATATTCGATACTGGGATTATGGAGAGTCGTTTGATAAATCTTTAAAAGTTTATCGCCTAAAGCGAATAGATTCGATAAAAAAAGGAAAAGTATCAGGAGTAACAAGTCCTCAGCAAGATAGTAGTTCAAAAAATCAAGTTGATTGGGAGGAAGTAATGTCGGTTTGGGGGGTTACTGCCTCCTATACAGCTTTGTTAATGTTGCTGATCTCTATCTTAATTGGTGGTCTTTTTGGGTATTTTTTGTTTTTATTATTGGCTGTTTTTGGGTTATTATCCGCCTTCATCGGGTTCTTTAAATCAAAAGATAATCCTACCAAATTTAAATTGTTCCGACGCTCAAGATATAGTTTTTATCCGTTTATATTTTTGGCTGCACTATTATCCTATGCGATTAACGAGTTTGTATTTTTTTACTAAGTATGTGAATATTGGGTTGAGATTCCTAAGTGGCTGATTTTCAATGCTTAGTTATACGATGGCTTCGAGTCATCGTATGACTAAGCATTGAAAATCAAGTGAGTTCGTGAACCCAATGTTCGCATTAAGTACTTAATTTAGCACTATTTTGTAAAATAAAATCCAGTTTTCTCCCTAGCATAGCCAACCATGCTTTACATTTGAGCGTCAAACAAAGAAAATATTTTATGCGATTTCTTACACTTATTTTATTGTGTTTTTTTGCTGTTAATTTGGAACTTAATGCTATGTCGCAATTGCCAAACGGTGATTGTGATACCATTATCATGAAACAAGGCAGGATTATCATTGCTAAAATTGAAAGTTCGGATGATAAAGTAGTGCGTTTCCGGTATTGCGGCGATGATGATAAGAAGCCTTTGAAGACCTATCGAATGGTCAACGTAAAAGAGATTAAGAAGGCAAAAAAGAAAGATTTGCCGCCGGGAGCGGTGCCGGATACCATTCGGGAAGTAAAATCTGACGCAATAACAATCATTAAATATGAGCAGGATGGAGTTCCTGACGATGCTACTAAATTGGTAGAAACACCCGAAGAACGCAAAAAGGTTACCCGCAATGCCAAATTAAGTGCCTTATTTACATTTGGAGGGGTATTCTTATTGTTGTTTTCTGCCGCTTTTAGTATTTTAATAGGCTTGTTTTTTTGGCCATTCATCATTGTCGGCTTAATCTATGGCCGGAGAACAATGAAAAAAACAAAAAATCGACCTGAATATTTCAAACACTATAGATTGGCTAGGGTTAGTTATATTACCGCATTGGTCATGTTGATATTGCTTGGCTTATATATAGTGCTGGTTGGTGCTTTATTGATCATCCTTTTTTTAAGTTTTTAAATTTGTTTATTTTATGAAAGCAGTATTATTCCGTTTTCCATTACTCATTTTTTGTTGCTTTGCTGGGGGGCTTTTGAACGCCAGTAGTATTGTTTCACCCGGATGCGATACCTTGTTTTCTAGTGATGGTAAACAATACATGATCCACTTATTGGAAACAACTGCTGATGGGATCATTTTTTCCACTTGCAACGAGCCCAATGGCGAACGCTACTCCTTGCCCAAAGACAAAATTATTAGGGTAGGGAAATCGACAGAAGGAAATGTCTCATCCAAAAATGCAAGTAAAGACCCTCTCTCTCGCCAAGCGCGCTCTGCCATGATTTTTAGTATTATTGGCGTGTCTATGCTGGGTTTATTGTCTATTTTTGGGATTCCTGGTTTAATTCTTGTCGTAATAGGTGTTGTCAGAGCAGAAAAAACACTCCGTAAATTAGCGCAAATTAAAGATCATCCTTTTGAAAAAAAGATTAGACGACAGGCTAGGGCGGCCATTATTTTGGGCTTGCTTATGATTATTATACCTGTTTCAGTTTATCTGCTGGTTCTGTTGTTACTGTAATGTGTACCTCAATAGAGGACTTCCATTCCTACTGATTAATATTTGATTATTAAGTACAGCAATACCTCTAATACAGCCCGAAATATCAATCCCTGATTGGAAGGAAGGGATAGTCGTGAAACCACCTTTGCCATCGCCAAGCATAACAATACCCCTTGAGGCGAGATAAATCCCGGTTTCTGGCTTGCAGCGCTCGTGGTTACCACCAAGTATAAGATCAATGGCACCATCATGGTTGAAATCGCCACTAGCAATTGCATAAATTGGACTGATTTGGGCTTGAAGGGGCATATCACTCCAAGCCATTTTCATACCTCCCATATTAAGCAAAATCGCAGATTTTAAGGTTGTTGCCTCCTTTTTTACCGCTTTTTTTATTTGCTCTGGAGAAAAAATCTGTTCAATACCTTGTTCCTTATAATTGGCGTATTGTAAGTATTTCTTTTTTAAAATGGGTAATTGCTTCACTAGGTCGTTCCGTAACGGAACTGGGTACGATCGTCCATTATTATACTGACAAAGTATGGTTTCATTGCGCGTATTACCATCAAAATCGCTGCTATACAACGTAATTGGCTCCAAAATACTGGCTTTGAAGCGGCTATTCAGTCCATGATTACCCAAAATCAGATCTGGTTTTTTATCTCCATTTATATCGGTAATATGCAAAGTATTCCACCAGCCATTGGTGTTTGCTGTTCGGTTTTGCACAAAATTTTCCGAAAGGGTCAATTTACCCTTGTCATTAGAAAAGATACGCACAGGTTCCCATTCACCAATAGTCACCAAATCTAAGTCATTATCGCCATCCATATCAGCCCAAGATGCATCTGTTACCATTCCAATTTTCCCAAGTTCGGGGTATTGTTGCATGGCCGGTGTGAAATAGCCCTTACCATCGTTTTTCAAAATCAGGGAAACAGGTGCTTGTGCATAATGGCCGGGTACCATGCGCATTCCAACAAAAATATCTATATCGCCATCGTCGTCTATATCTGCCGGAGCAACGCAACCCGTAGAAAAAGGCTTTCCTGTCATTAGTGCATCGGGTTTGCGGACAAATTTTCCTTTACCATCATTTATGTATAAGCGGTCTTGCAAAGCAGGTGCTCCCGGTTGCAATTCATTACTGCCCGACCCAATATAAAGGTCTTGGTCACCGTCGCCATCAGCATCAAAAAAGGCAGCAGCACTGTCTTCGCAAGCGGCATCTTTTGTAAAATCAGGCTGTGGCATACTTTTGAAAACGCCTTCTTTCCACTGTAATAGTAACTGAGGTGTTTGTCCTGTGGGTGCGCCAATAAAAACATCGTCTAGCCCATCTCCATTCACATCCGCTACGGCCATTTTGGGGCCTTCGGCAGAATACATGGTGAATAGTAGCGGCTCTTGATCAAAATCGGAATAATTCTGCTCTTTAAATACAATATTGGGAATAGGAGCAGGAAATAGAAGGGGACGCTGAGGGGGCATTGGGGCATAGGCTTCCCCTTGCTCATTGAGTTGAATTACCTGATTAGCACTAATGTCATGTAGTATTTGCTTTTTCCCGCTTGTATATTCTATCTCAATGGTTTGTACAATACTATCCTTGCCCAATCCGATATTAGGTCTATAATCAACACAAGATTCGAAGCCACGCATAGGCGCAATTTCTTGATAATAGGTTTTGCCATTTGATAGTATGGATATTTTTGTGCCTAGTCCAAATGGATTTGAACCTGTTCCGCGTACTTGGAATTTTAGCCAATTATTCCCATTGTTTTGCGCTTCATTGCGATAAATAAAGCAGGGCATATTCACATTATTGACCAATAGATCCAAATCGCCATCGTTATCCAAATCGCCATAAGCGGAGCCATTAGAGAACGAAGGTTGTCCTAATCCAGATTCCTTTGCGATGTTTTCAAATTGAGGTAGAGCACCACCGGTCTGCCTCAACATAAAATTGATAATCGCCTGCTCTGGCATTTTATCAATAAGGGTTTTAATCCCTTGTCCCGGATTGTTTTGTAGAATATTTCTTACCGCAGCGGGATCTGCATAAAAATTAGTATAATCTTGATCTAACAAATCTTTGCCAATGCCATTTGCGATAAAAATATCCTTTAATCCGTCATTGTCAAAATCTGCAATAAGTGCTCCCCAACTCCAATCGGAAAAATGAACACCAGCCATTCGGCCAATTTCTGAAAAATTTTGACCCGCATTATTGAGTTGGAGCACATTTCTGCCAAATTGACGGTGATAACCTGTTTGTTGCATCATGTCAAATGTATTCCAATCATCAAAAGCCGCCTTGGTTTTGTAACGAGCATCATCGGGAGGGGTCATTTCTGTTACAAATATTTCTGGATAACCATCATTGTTGAGGTCGGCCATATCAGCGCCCATCGAACCTTTGCTAATTTCAGGCATTTTGGATTCCAGCACTTCTTCAAAAGTACCGTTGCCCTTATTATGATAGAGATAATCTCGTTCAAAAAAGTCATTAGACACGAATAAATCCTGCCATCCATCTTTGTCGTAATCTCCCACCGTAACACCCAATCCAAAACCAATAGCAGAGGAGTAAATACCTGCTGCTTGAGTAATATCCGTAAAAACAAGGCCATCGTTGCGTAAAAACTTATTGCCACCTTGCGGATCGGGTGTATTACGTTGCCCGGGTCGGTAATCATAGCCGCCTACACTGCGCACTGAATTATTTAATAAATAACAATCCAGATCTCCGTCGCGGTCATAGTCGAAGAATGCAGCATGTGTACTCAAGCCGCTATTATCCAATTTCCATGCCTTTGATTGTTCCGAAAAGTTGTTTTTCCAATTTCCATTTTCGTCGCCTCCTGCATTGATAAACAATTCGTTATGTCTATTTTCGCCACCCAATGGCCCCGATTTGCAGGTATAAATATCCAGCCAGCCGTCGCCATTCACATCTGCAAATGCTACACCTGCTGTCCATGTTTTGGACAGTCCCATACCACAGGATTCGGTAATATCTTTAAATTTCCATGCTCCAAGATTAAGGTAAAGCCGATTTGGGGTCATATTACCACAGAAAAACACATCGAGTAAACCATCATTGTTGATATCACCCAAACCTACACCCCCGCCATTGTAAAAATTGCGGAAAGTATAACAGTTAAAGGTATCGTTATATGGTACCATATTAGCAAAGTCGATACCCGTTGTTTCGGCAGGCAGTAATGTCATTTGTATGGCAGAAGACGAAACTGATTCCTGCTGCGCCGTCGGGGTATTACATCTCCACAAAGCGCAACAAGCAACAAGAATGATAAACAGATTTTTCATGCTAAAATATGGATAAGGAATGATAAGAATTTTACTCAGGTGTTACTGGGTGGCCTGGTTTTGTCGCATTTGGATCAAGTGTGACTGTTAAGTCCGAAATGTCAACTGCAACCGTTTTGGAATCTCGGAGGAATACCCGAATTTGGCGATTGCCATTGATACTCAACCAAAATGGTTTTCCGGAAGGTGTTTTGAGTTCTTTAAAGCTGCCTCCATATTTTTTTGTGAGGTAATCCAGCGCATTGGGGCGTAGTTTTTCCGAAAAAAACGCTTTATTCCAAGGAGCCCACTGTTTGTAACTGAAATAGAACCGCATAATATGAATTTTATCTTTTTCAAAATCGGGGTAAAAGTTCAAATCAAAAGGTTCACTGTAATCGTTGATGACAATTTGAGCCGTATTATTTTCTGGGCCATTAGTGATGAGGTTTTTTCTATTCAACTCAAGGCAATGGTTATAAAAATCGCTGCGGGTCATTCCAAAATGAATGCCGAGTAAAAGGCTATCATTGCGCACGCCCTTGCCGAGTTCTTGGCTTACCCACTTTTCATAGTCTGATTTACAGGAGGGGAGTAGTGTAATAAATATTGTTGAAAAAATAAAAAAGAATAATTTATTCATAATTAAAGTACTTAAATACAGTCGAAACCAGTAATCGACTACACTATAAAATTACATGAGCCATCCCGAACAACTCGGAATGACTCATGTAAAAAATTATCTACAAACAGTACTGATTAGTAACCAGGGTTCTGCTTCAAGTTTGGATTAGCGTTCAATTGTTGAACAGGGATAGGCCACAACTGGCGCTCTGGAGCGGAGTCATTCGGGCGCAAACCTCTTGCTTTTGTGAACTCTCCGAAACGGATAAGGTCAGAACGACGCCAGCCTTCGTAGAATACCTCGCGGCTGCGTTCAGCCAAGAACTGCTCTGCTGTAACACCAGCAGTAAGGTTAGTTAGGCCAGCGCGTACACGCAAAGGTTCAGTATAGGGCAATACTAAGTCCCAGTTACCCGCTAAGCGCGCTTCTGCTTCTGCTTTTACCAACCAGATATCAGAGAAACGTAAGATTGGGAAGTCATTGCTCAAGTCTGGTGTAGAACCATTAGCAAACTCATACTTACCAATACGAGCACCCGCCTGACGGAAACAAGATGGGGCTAACATGTTGATTTCTGGTGTGTAGTTCAATGGTGGACCATCTGGGTCATCCGCAGAAGGATCTAGCACATCCGTAACTCCATCAGACAACTTTTGTGGACCTACGATAAAGTTATTCTTTTTGCGCTCGTCATTGTCAGCATAGCTGTTATAGAAATCAGTTGCTGTACAATAGCCGTTCCATGGTTGTTGTTGAAGGTTAAACGTACCTTGGCTTGCATAGTGCAAAGTCATTTGTGGTAAGTTAAATCCACGTGCAAATACCTTGTCATAAGGAATAGCAAATACCATTTCTGAAGAACCTTCGTTTTGAGTCACAAAATTCTCGCGGTACGTACGTGAAGCAGAGAATTTACCGCTGCTAATTACATTATTTGCTGCGTCAAGCGCTTTTTGCCATTGTGCAGTACCAGTATAAACTTCTGCATTGAGGTACAATTTAGACAATAATGCCTGTGCTGCAAAGTAAGTGAAGCGAGCATAAAATGCACCGCCTGCTTGCTTAGGTAATATTGGCGAAATAGCGTTCAATTCGCTTTCAATAAAAGCATACACTTGCGCTCTAGTAGAAGTGGCGGGTTGGAAGCCTTCTGGAACGTCAAAACGATCAACAAGCGGTACGTTACCAAAAGAGTCCATTAACCAGTAATAGAACAACGCACGAAGACCGCGCAACTCACCCACATAAGCATCAGCTGTTGCTTGGTCTAAATTACCTTTTGCTTGTGCTTGGCCTACCTGAAGGATCAAGCGGTTGCAAGTATTTACACCACTATACAAATAGTTCCAAGAATTGTTGAAACAATCCTCTTTGCCATTTTGGGTATGCAGGTGTGTATTGATCCATTGGCCACCATCGAACCAGTCGTTACCACGTTGTGCAATCAATATCTCATTAGAATTTACCTCCTGAGAAGAGAAATAAGAACCGTGGTTCATCAAACCGTAAAGGTTTGTGTATGCAGCACCTACAGCTGCTTTAACTTCTTCCTCATTGCGGAAGAAATTCTCGGTCTCAATCTGGCTATAGAGTGTTTCGTCCAGATTGGTACAGGAGTTAAATGGCAATACCGCTATTGCAGCAATTGCTATCTTTCCTGCCAAGGTGATCTTTTTCATATTAATATTATTAATTTTGATGAGTGAATGTACCATAACGAAGGATTAACAAATATTAACCCTTTTCGTTGTGTACAATTTGGTCAAAAATTGATATTCGTATTATTTTAATTAGAAGGTAAAGTTTACACCGAACGTAAAGATACGTGAGCGGAAATAAGTGCTACGACGATCGATACCTGGTGCAAATGGGTCAGGGAAAGCCTCATTGGCTGGACGGTTACCATTGTCAACAGAACCCGGGTCAGCAAAACGTACCTCTGGATCAACACCAGAATACTTTGTGAATACAAATGGGTTTTGTGCATTAGCAAATACGCGCGCTTTCCTAAACCATGACGTTGTAGGTAATTGGAAATTGTAACCTACTGTAATGTTTTCGATACGAACAAAATCTGCTCTTTCAACTTGGTAGCTGCTTGGTGCATTTTTTGCTTTCAAGTTCTCGTCGAAATACTTTGTTTTTACTTTATTCCAAGTTTTAGTGTCTGGATCCAAAGACTCATAGAATACGCGGTATTCATTAGCAAGGCTGTGACCAAATACGCCACGAGCGAATATTTGGAAATCAAAATTACCAACTGATACAGAATTCGTCCAACCTAAGTCGTACTTTGGCAAACCATTACCAGCTACAACTAACGCTGCTTTACCTGGATCAGTTGTTTCTGCACCTGCTTCATCCCGGAATACATAATTACCTTCATCGTTGATTCTTATGAAATCACGTACAACCAAATTACCGATAGGCGCACCTTTCTCAATGCGGGTGTAGAATTCGCTATTCAAACCTGGAGCACCTACGGTAGCGATTTGAACTGATTTGAAATCTTGGAACAAGTCAACCAACTTTGTATTGTAAGTAGAGAAGGTTAAACCAGTTGTCCACGATGTACGCTCAGAATCCAATACATTATAGTTGATAGATGCCTCGATACCGTTGTTTTGCAATTCACCTACGTTCAACCAAGTAATTGGGTTGAAATTTGGTGGAACTGGCACGTTAAATGGATAAAGAAGGTCACTTGTATTGGTTTGGTAGTATTCAAGGCTACCAGACAATTTGTAATTCATTATAGCCCAATCTACACCAATGTTGATGTCTCTTTTCTTTTCCCACCTTAAGTTAGGATTAGCATTTGTACCTGCTGGGCCATAAGCCAAACGGTAAGTACCTCCATCATAGAAAAACTGACCTAGTGGTGCGAACCTATTGATGGATAATCCGCCCTCGCGTGGCGTACCACCTGTTAGACCATAACCAACACGGAACTTCAAGTTGTCAAATGTTTCACCTAAGAATAATTTGTTCAAGTTGACACCTGCGCTGATGGCTGGGAAATTACCCCATTTGTTGTTGACACCAAAACGAGAAGAGCCTTCACGACGTATAGAGGCAGTCAGATAGTACGTGTCATCGTAGCCCAATATTATGCGGCTAAAGCCCGCAATTAAGCGGTGATCTGGGTCACGGAACGACGTTGGAATAGCTAAACCATTATAATAATCGATAAATGAATTGAGGTTATTTACGCCCAATTCATCCAACAAGGTATTACCAGCACTTGTTCCGAATGTGCTGCGTTGGAACTCTTGCCAGCTATAACCCAACAAACCTTTAAAACTTAATTTACCAAATTCTTTTTCGTAGTTCAAAGTAGATTCGAACAATTCATTGCGACGATCTTCTTGTGATTGCACACCAAAACCTTGGCCATTACGTCCACGGTAGTACGCTTTCTTATCGTAATACTCTTGGTGGCGTATATTATCGCGTGTTTGGTTATAAAACGCGCTAACTGTCAAACCTGGGAATAATACAAGATCTGCTTTGATGTTACCAAACAAGTTACCAATTTTGTCTGTGTTCGTACCTTGCTCAATCATTGCAACTGGGTTAAATTGGTCAAAAGAACCACCAAATTGGAAATAACCACCAAATTCTCTGTATTGAGGAGCATCGCTTCTAACAGGGGCTGTTGGATTAAATACAGTTGCATAACGGAATGCCTCACCAAAACCAAGATCTGCATCGCGAGATAATGCGCCCATGTTAGCGGTCAATGTCAAGCGATCATTTAACGCTTTTTGTTGAACGCTTACATTGGCATTATACTGTGTGAAACCTGTACCTTTTGCGATACCACTTACATCACGGTGGTTAAATGATGCACGGTAGGTCGTTTTGTTCGAACCACCACTCATGTTTAGGTTATTGATATAACTGACACCTGTTTGGGAAATCTCGTCATACCAATCTGTGTTTGAACCTAAGTCCGCTCCACCAGCCTTTGAAACAAATTCCTCACCAGATAACAAAGGAATTTTTTTGGCAATAGTTTCCAAAGACACAGAACCAGCGTAATCTACTGAAGATTTGCCAGCCTGACCTCTCTTAGTAGTGATAATGATTACACCAGCAGATGCACGTGTACCATAGATCGCAGCAGCAGAACCATCCTTTAATACATCAATAGACTCGATATCATTCGGGTCAACCTGGCGGATAGATGCCGCTGGTACACCGTCGATAACGATCAATGGAGATGTGTTTTGGCTAGCCGAAGAAAGACCGCGGAGGCGAAGGTTGAATGTACCATTAGGGTCGTTACCCGCACGGGCAACCACCAAACCAGGTACCTTACCTTGGATAAGACCAGCCACGTCGTTCACGTTACCTTTGTTAAAATCTTTCGACTTTATGCTGGAAACAGAACCAGTTATTTCACGGTTTTTCAACGTGCCATAACCAACAACAACTACCTCGTCCAACTTAGTACCAGATACCATTGCAATGTCAACGACATTGGCAGCACCAAGTACTACTACTTGCTCTGCATAACCTGTGTAAGCCAAACGTAATTGAGTGGAACCTGCAGGTACTTCTACTGAGTAATTACCGTCAATATCGGTATTTACCCCGCGTGTTGTACCTACAACAGTTACCGTTGCTCCAATAAGGCCTTCGCCAGTCTCAGAGTCAGTAACTTTACCTTTCACAGTGCGCTGCGCCGAAACTGCGGCTACCAGCATCACCAACAGAGCCACCATTAGGCTGCCCTTCTTTAAGGTGTTAGAAAACTTCATACGAATTAAGTTAAGTTTAGTGAATAAATATACTTCACATTAGTGAATTCAATGCTATCTGTTTTCATTAAGATCAAAATTGGTCTGTTGTTTGAGCATAATTGTTGGTGTTATATCGGTACGGTCTTTAATGATTTTTTTAAAAAAGTGGTGGTGTTATTTTTACACTAAAGCGGGGCGAAGGTATATATTACTTTGGTATTGTCTGCTAATCTTGCTCCAAATTTTTTTAACTTTTTTTTTACCAAATTATATTTCGATTTGAGTATTCACGAATAATTAACACTACTTTTTATGTCCAATCATAGGTGTTTAAAAAAAACTCTTTTTGCTTGGCTAACTAATTTGCTAAACTAAATGGTTTTAGCTGTTTCATTATTGTACACAAACACTTGGTAAGGTTCAAATATAGAAAAAACCTTCGTGCCAAATTTCATTTTGTTGTGTTATCTTTGTGCCTCAATATGGTCAAAATAGATCGTTATTTATCCCTTTTTTTGAACTTTAAATTTTATTTATGCATCGTTTACCTGCTGAATGGGAACCGCAAAGTGCCGTCCAACTGACCTTCCCCCATGCCGATTCTGATTGGGCCGCCTTATTGGATGTCGTTTTGCCATGCTTTGTGGAGATCGCAGTTACCATTGCCAGATTCCAAAAAGTATTGATTGTTTGTCAAAATGAAGCAGCAACAAAGGCACTGTTTGGCACGGAACTGTCGGATAATATGATTTTTGTAGAGGCAGCATCCAATGATACTTGGGCACGTGACCACGGCGGTATTACAATTGAAGAGGGTACTGGCAAATGGATTATTCAAGATTTTATGTTTAATGGGTGGGGGCTGAAATACCCTGCTGATAAGGATAATCTGATTACACGACACCTATATAATAAAGGTGTATTCGCTACGGGTATCGAACACGCCGGGTTGGTTTTGGAAGGCGGAGGCATTGAAAGTGATGGACTGGGCACGCTGCTCACCACCGCGGCTTGTTTATTGTCGCCCAATAGGAACCCTCACTTGAATAAAAGCCAGATTGAAGAGCGATTAGAAAAGAAATTTGGCCTAAAACAAATCCTTTGGCTCAACCACGGATATTTGGCGGGTGACGATACGGATTCTCATATCGATACACTCGCACGCATTTGCTCACCACAAATCATTGCTTATGTGAAATGCGATGATCCCAACGATGAGCATTTTACGGAATTATCGAAAATGGAGGCAGAATTGAAAAACCTGCGCCAATTAAACGGGCAGCCCTATCAATTAGTCCCGTTACCCTGGCCCGATGCTTGTTTCAGCGAAGATGGGCATCGGCTGCCTGCTACTTACGCCAATTTTCTCATCATCAATGGGGCGGTACTCGTCCCAACTTATGGGGTAAAGCAAGACTTGGAAGCACTGGAAGTATTAAAACCTGTTTTCCCAGATCGGGAAATTATTGGTATTAATTGCAGGACTTTAATTGAGCAACATGGTTCCTTGCATTGTGTCACCATGCAGTACCCTCTGGGCGCGTTGGGAAATATTTAATACATAAAAAGCCATAACTTGAATATATTATTAGCGGTTGACGCGGTTGTTTTTGGTTATCAGGACGCTCAACTTTATTTGTTGTTGATTCGTCGTTTAATTCCTCCTTTTGAGGGTGAATGGGCACTTCCAGGCGGCTTTGTACTGCCTGATGAGTCTTTGGAAGATGCCGTACAACGTGAATTAAGGGAAGAAACAGGTGTCGCAATTAATTACCTTGAGCAATTGTTTACTTTTGGGCAACCTGATCGTGATCCCCGTCAAAGGGTGGTTTCGGTCGCTTATTTTGGCATGGTAAATCCTAGCCAGTTCGATCTATTGGCATCTACTGATGCAGCAGATGCACAATGGTTTCCGATTACAGATTTACCCAAATTGGCGTTTGATCACACCGATATTATCTTATACGCTACCCAAAGGTTGCGCAATAAATTGACTTACGAACCTATCGGAATACAATTGCTACATCAAGAATTTTTATTTTCCGATTTAGAAAAACTGTACGAATGTATCTTAGGCCGAAAGATTGATCGACGAAATTTTAGGAAAAAAGTGATGACATTTGATATATTGATCGAAACCGAAATCCACCATTCCGCTCAAAAAGGCCGCCCCGGAAAAAAGTATCGTTTTGATGAACTAAAATACAAAGTGTTAAAGGAAAAAGGATTTATTTTTGAAATAGTGTAGTGATGATAAAAGACATACCTCAATATCTTTTTCTTGACCGAGATGGTGTAATTAATACACGTATCCCTGGCGAATATATTCGTTCTGTAGAAATGTGTGTGCTAGAAGAAGGCGTATTGCATGCCTTGAATTTACTTCGACCTCTTTTCAAACGGATTGTCGTTGTCACAAACCAAGCAGGAATAGGGAAGGGGCTGATGAGCGAACACGATTTAAGCCAAGTGCACGATTATTTACAAGAACAATTTACTGCATACGGAGCGAGGATTGATGGGTTTTATCACTGTCCAAATTTGGCTTCGGATAACGCTCCTTGCCGAAAACCCAATATTGGTATGGGCATAATGGCTCAGTCCGATTTTCCTGAAATTGATTTCGCACATGCCTGGATGGTAGGCGACTCTAATTCTGATATTGAATTTGGGCAGCGACTAGGGATGAAAACGGCTTTAGTTATTGGGAAAATAGGTGAGCAGAAAACCGTAAAAGCCGATATAGAAGTATTGAGCCTATTGGATTTTGCGCTTTTTAGGAACGATTAAATAATAACTTATAACTTTTGGGTAGATTAGTTTTTGCTCATGCTTCGGCAGGCTCAGCACGGGTACAAGTATCTTTTAGTGCGAATAGTGGTGCTATTTAAACGAAAAGATAGGCCGTATGAGCAGAAAGGAATCAGCCAAAAGTTATAAGTTATTGTTTATTCGTTCCTTATCCATTCAAATAAAAAATAGCCCTCTGCTGACCGGACTACAACAGAGGACTATTTTTTAAAATAATATTTCTGAAAGAAAGCAGATGAAATTATTATTTTTTGTTCATCATACCTTGAAGTAAGCCCCCAAGACCACCACCAGCACCGCCTAAAAGACCGCCGCCAAGTAAGGAGCCTAACACACCTGCACCGCCATCACCCATAACAGATCCTAAGATACTGCCAAGACCTGCGTCCTAGAAATCAAAATAAATAAACTCCTGTATGTCCGAAGATTTTATTTGCATGACCAAAATAGCAAAAATAAGGATGAGTAATGCTTTAAAGACTAAAGGCATTGCCGTCACAAGTTGGATGGAACGATTGGTTATGTTGTTTGGAATAAAGTGCAATAAATAACCTAGTCCAATAAAAAATACAATAAAAGGATAGCCATTCAAAAATGCCGGAAGTAATTGTGCATTAAAGGAAGTGCCTATTTGGAGCAATATTGATTGCACAATTTGAAGATCGGTCGCTCGGAAAAATATCCAACAAAAACATACAAAATGGAATGTCCATATCCAGCCCATGGCTTTTCTGAAAATACCCACATTTTCAACAGGAAATGCCATGCGCCACCAGCGTTCTGCTGTGAGTGCTAAACCATGTAACAGCCCCCAAATAATAAATTGATCGGCGGCACCGTGCCATAAACCACCCAAAAGCATGGTCGATAGCAAATTGAAACCCGTGGCAAGCCCTTGCTTATCCCTGCGTATCAATGATGGTAAAATATAGAAAGATACAACCGCTATCCATAAATACATTACCCACCAATTATTGTTCAGTACACCCTTATACACACCTATACCTAGCGTAATGGCAAAGAAGATACCCGGAATAAGCCATGTACCAAGGCTAGCACTTCTGTTACCACCTAGCGGAATATATAGATAGTCTCGTAACCAAGTAGATAGGGAAATATGCCAACGCCGCCAAAATTCGGTAACGCTCAGTGATTGATATGGTGCATTAAAGTTCTCATTAAACGTAAATCCCAGCAATAGCGCAATACCAATTGCCATATCAGAATATGCACTGAAATCGCAATAGATCTGTAAGGCGTATCCATATACCCCAAAAAGATTTTCTAATCCTGTGTATTTTTCTGGTGTTTCAAAAACGCGATCCACAAAATTGGTGCTGATATAATTCGCTATGACCGATTTCTTAAATAATCCAATACAAATCAGGAATACAGCCCGACCCAAATCCTCCCTACTCACAAATAAAGGCTTTCTGATTTGCGGCAAAAAATCGGCAGCACGTACAATGGGCCCTGCCACCATTTGAGGAAAGAAAGTAACAAAAAAGGCATAGTCCAAGATAGAGTCAAGTGCCTTTAATTCGCCTCGATACACATCTAGCGTATAACTTAAACTTTGAAAAGTGAAAAACGAAACACCTACAGGCAAAATAATATCCCAAGGTGTAAAGGAGCAACCTGCGGCGGTACAATATAGTGAACCAAAATAATTGGTATATTTAAAACCGACTAAAATACCCAAATTGAGCACTAAACTCAATACCAATAACCATTTTTTCTTACGCGCACTGTCGGATCGCTCTATCCATTGCGCCAAATGAAAATCTACGATCACGATCAATACATGTAATATCCAGTAGTGACCTGCGCATTTATAATAAAAATAAAGGGAAAATAACGTAATCCAAGTGATCCGAGCATCTGGGCGATCAATCAACCACCAATAGACCAACATACACACAAAAAACAAAAACACAAATAACCCACTCGTAAACAGCAGTTTAGCGTTTGGGTCATAGATAAGTTGGTGCCAGATTTGCTCAAGTGAAAACGCCAAAATCTGTATGGACTAATAGTTGTTGATGTAAAAAAACGCATCGGAGTACTTGGACTAAGTACTTAACGCAAAAGACCCGATTGCAAGAGCAATCGAGTCTTTTTGTTTGTGGTATCTCCCGGGATCGAACCGGGGACACATGGATTTTCAGTCCATTGCTCTACCATCTGAGCTAAGACACCAGCCTGTTTGTTTAAGCGGGGCAAAGATACTATGTTCACTTTGAAACCACCAAACTTTTTTAGAAAAAAATTATTTTTCTATGTTTTTTTGTTGGTCAAACATCAATAATAGATCCGTAAGGGTATCTTTTAGGTCTTTTCTATTGATAATAAGGTCAAGGAAACCATTTTCCAATAGATATTCTGCGGTTTGGAAACCTTCAGGTAAGTCCCGTTTGATTGTTTCTTTAATGACACGAGGCCCTGCAAAACCGATCAATGCCCCAGGTTCTGCCAAATGCAGATCACCTAACATGGCAAAGGATGCCGTTACGCCACCTGTGGTAGGATCTGTCATTAAAGAGAAATAGGGTAGTTTGGCCTTAGCCAAAAGGGTAAGTTTAGCACTTGTCTTGGCCATTTGCATCAAAGAGAAGGCCGCTTCCATCATCCGTGCTCCACCCGATTTGGAAATAATCATATACGCGCTTTTCGTTTCGATGGCGCGGTCAATGCCTAGTGAAATTTTTTCGCCTACAACTGAACCCATTGATCCACCAATAAACTTAAAATCCATACAAGAAACCACCAACCGATGACCATTAACTGTTCCTTCTGCCAAACCTAGCGCATCGGTAAGCCCTGTTTTTTCAATGGATTCTATAATTCGTTTGCTATAAGGCTTAAGATCTGTGAAATTAAGCATATCAACCGCCATCAAATCTTCGTGTAAAAGCGTGTAATTCTGATTATCAAAGATGATGTTAAAATATTCTTGTGAGCCTATAGCGGTGTGGTAGTCGCATTTCGGACATTTGTAATAATTCTCTTTTAAAGATTTTGTTGTACTGGTCTCCTTGCATTGTTTGCATTGGTACCATACACCTTCCGGTACGTCCTTTTTGGCCTTGGTTGCGGTTGTTATTCCTTCTTGTAGTCGTTTAAACCAACTCATTCGCAGTGATTTAGTACTTGTTATACAATAAAAAGATACTTTTCGAGATGTACCTTTTGTTGCTGGTTTTTCAAAAGCGGTGGCAAAAGTACATAATCCTCTTGGACGTGTTACCAAAAATGAACAAAATATTAATTTTAGACTAAGAAGTAAACTCGCTTCACTACATTTGCCACATGAATTGGAAAATGATCCCCGTCCTTTTGCGAAAGGAACTTTTGTTGGAGTTTCGTCAACGATATGCCATATCTGGAATTGTACTGTATGTTTTCAGTATGGTATTTGTCGTTTACATTGCGAGTGTCAAAGTGGCACCCAATGTTTGGAATATCCTTTTTTGGCTCATTGTGCTATTTGCATCAATCAATGCGGTAGTCAAAAGTTTTGTTCAGGAAAGTGGTGCAAGGCAATTGTACTACTACCAAATTGCCGATCCCGTGGCTATTTTAATTGCTAAAGTGATCTATAATACCCTTTTATTACTGGTACTCAGTGGATTGGCTTTCGCAATTTATGCTTTAATTGCGGGTAATCCAGTCAAAGATATGCCTTTATTTGTTTTAACCATCATATTGGGTAGTATTGGATTCTCTATTGCCTTTACGTTTATTTCTTCTATTGCAGCACAGGCCAATAATAGCGCCACCCTAATGGCCATACTAAGTTTTCCTATTGTATTACCCATTTTACTCACCCTCAACCGCTTATCGTCAATAGCCCTGCGTTTGATGCAGGACACCTCTTATTATAAGGACATTATCAACCTACTCGCTATTGATGCGATCTTACTGGCTTTGGCATTTGTGCTTTTCCCTTTTGTTTGGCGCGATTAGATTTTAATCATTTTTGCCCAACCTTGTGCGCCGTTCTCAGTAGTAACCATTAAGTGATACATGCCCGCGGGTAGATTATTGGCAGCGCAAGAGAATTCAGTTATGCTTTGGGGAAATTGCTTCAAAAACACGCATTGTCCTTGAGTATTGTATAGATTAACACCCACAAATGGCATATTGGATTGGACAAGCCAGCTATCTTGGGTAATAGTAGGTGCAACAATTAGATCAATTTTTGGGGTAAAAATCTCTTGCGTTGTTGAAGTACAGTCCAAGGCATTGAGTTGAGCCCATAATTTATTATCAAATTCAATGGGGACGGGACCCGATGAATTAGCACTGTCGCCTTGCCGAATCACCACCCAACCTTTGCTGGGTACTACATGGATTTTCTGATCATCTTTACCAAGGGCTGCATACATATCATCCGGTGCATTTGGACAAAGTTTGCCGGGAAGAACAAATTGAACCGTAGGAATCATGTACGAAGCCTGACCATTGAGCCACCACAATTGTCCATAACTTTTATTGAGTGTTTGTGAAGGCTGAATCATGGCGTTGTAATAAGCCGTATCATGCAATATGGTATCGCCATTCCAAACGCCCTTTGCCAACATTAAAAGACCAAAACGTGCCATATCACGCGCCCGACCATATTGGACATAATTGAACCAAAAACCCTTCATGCCAATTTTGTCCAGTAGCCTAGTTTTCGTAAATTGCTGGATAGAAACCCCTGATGCATTGGCAACAACATCAAGTAATAGCCTGTATGGTGCATTATGATAAGCCCATCTTGTACCCGGTTCTGCTTTGAAAATCAAACAGTTAGGTGTAATGCAGTCGCTATTGGGTACATTATCATCTAGTCCAGTAGTCATGGAGAGTTGATGCCAAAGCGTAATCTTATCTTCTTGGTCGAGTGGAAGGGATGTCCATGCATTTCCGAGATGCAAGGATGATTTATCGGTGGTTGCCAATAGGTTTTCATCTTGTGCCTGCCCCACTAAAAAAGCAGTGAGCGATTTGCCCGCCGATGCCCAATAGTGCAGTGAATCAACAGTGTAAGAGCCAAAATATTTTTCCAATACAATTTTACCATCCTTCAGTAATACAAATGACTTTGTATTGTTCGTTGCTAGAAAAGTATATAGGCTATCTATTCGTTCAGCGCAGAAGCCTAGGTCTTGTATTGGGGTTGTTGCCCAAGTATTACCAGTTTTAGGTGGAAAATATAAATTATAGGTAGGAGTTTGGGCAAAAGAATTAGATGCCCAAAGTAACAGCGTAAAAAAGTAGATGAGTTTTTGCATAGTCGTATTTGGACAAAAAAAGGTAAAAAAGGTTTAATTAGGCTTTTGAAGAACAAGACTAAATCTGTACCTTTATTCAAATCTCATTCCTTAGAGGTTTAACCTGTAATTTTTATTTTTGGTTTAAGAATTAAATGTACATTTGCGCGGTTGTTTTGTAGAAACAACTGATTTGAGTATTGCATTTGCTATGATTTAAAAGAGCAATTGTGAGGTATTGAAATCATCTAAAACTTAATTTTTATGACCAGTTTTATGTTATTACAAGCCGGTGGAGCGGCTGGCGGCTTGACAATGATGTTTCCGCTTCTTATTTTTATTGTATTTTTTGTATTTTTTATTTACATCCCACAAAATCGCCAAAAAAAGCAACAGCAAACTTTTTTGGATAACCTAAAAGAAGGTATGGATGTATTTACGCAATCTGGTATCATTGGAAAGATTACCAAAATTGATGACAAAACAGTACGACTTATGGTGGACGATAAAACATTTTTACGTGTTTTGAAAACTACCGTAAGTGGTGAATATAAGTAACAAACAAAATAATAGAGAACATGAAATTTTACACTTCTAAGCAAATTTTATCAATTATTCTGATCCTCGCGCTACTAATGCCAGGTATTCCAGCCCATGCGGCTGCGGATGATTTTATGAGGGAAACCGGGAAGATTTACGTCGTTGTGGCGGTCATCGTGGTTATTTTCATTGGAATTGCCTTGTATTTATTGCGCCTTGATCGTAAGCTAACCAATTTAGAGCATCAAATTAAAGATTCCGATGAGCGGACACATTAGTTTTTTCGACAGCGTTGGTAACTACGTGGATAAAGCCGCGTCTTTTACTGACATTCCACAGGGCTTGATTGAACAAATCAAGGCCTGTAACCTAGTCCTTCGCCTACGTTTCCCGATAAGGGTTGGCGACGACTTCGAGGTTATTGAAGCCTATCGCGTACAGCATAGCCACCACCGTTTGCCTACGAAAGGGGGCATCCGCTATGCCGAATCCGTCGATCAGGACGAAGTAATGGCCCTCGCAGCCCTTATGACCTACAAATGCGCCCTAGTGGACGTACCATTTGGCGGAGCAAAAGGAGGTATTAAGATCAATCCTAGCAAGTACACGGTAGGTCAATTAGAGAGTATCACCCGTCGCTACACCACCGAATTGGTCAAAAAGAATTTTATTGGCCCCGGTATTGATGTGCCTGCACCTGATTATGGAACCGGACCACGCGAAATGGCTTGGATTTTGGACACCTATCAAGCATTCCGCCATGGCGAAATTGACTCGATCGGTTGTGTAACGGGCAAACCTGTTACGCAAAACGGTATCCGTGGTCGTGCAGAAGCAACCGGTCGCGGTGTATTCTACGGCATTCGCGAGTGTATGCGCCACGAAGATGACATGAAAAAAATTGGACTGACCAAAGGTATTGAAGGCAAAACAATGGTCGTGCAAGGATTGGGTAATGTGGGTAGCAATACGGCATTAATCAGTCAAAACGAAGGTGATGTAAAAGTAATTGGTATTTCGGAGCGCGAAGGTTCTATTTATTCCGCTAAAGGTATCAATATGGAGCAATTGATGGCTTATAGAAAGGCAAATGGTACTATTATTGGTTTCCCGGGTACAGAACATATTGGTGGACCACTAGCAGCATTAGAAATAGAATGCGATATTCTAGTTCCTGCGGCTTTGGAAAATCAAATTACATCGGAGAATGCACCGCGTATTAAAGCAAAAATCATTGCAGAAGCGGCAAATGGCCCAATTACCGCAGACGCAGATCCGATTTTGCTCGAAAAAGGAATTGTTATCCTTCCCGATTTTTATATCAATGCTGGTGGTGTAACTGTTTCTTATTTTGAATGGTTGAAAAACCTGTCGCACCACCGTTTTGGCCGTTTGGAAAACCGTTTCCACCACGATCAATACAATGGTTTTGTCAATAAAATTGAAGAAATGACGGGTAAAACAATTGACAAACGCGAACGCGAATTCTTAACCCGTGGCGGTACCGAAATTGAATTGGTAAACTCTGGTTTGGAAGATACCATGATTACGGCTTATAACCAAATTCGCGAAACTTTGATGTTACATCCTAATATCAAAGACATTCGTACTGCGGCTTTTGTTTGTTCATTAAAGAAAATCGCTAGCGATTATATTTCTATGGGCATTTTCCCATAGTAGGTCTTGTTTACAGTCTGTTTAAGGGCACAAAACGATCTTTATTGATGGTTTTGTGTCCTTTTGTTTTTATGGGTTTGGCAATCACTGTTTATTCGATTTCAAACTATTTTGAAAATCGGTTGTTCTTTCAAAAAGCATACACAAAATAGATTTTTAATGAACATAGCAGTAATATCAGCGAGTACAAGAATCAATCGTAAATCACATCGAGTTGCATTAGGATTAGTTAAAAAAATAGATGAAACAGGCGACCATTTTATCGAAATACTGGATTTGGCGGAATATCAATTCCCAATCATGGAAGAAACACTAAAAAGCCTCCCCAATCCACCAGAGGGTTTAGTCTCCTTTTCCAAGGCCATCAAAAAGGCAGATGCTGTCATTTTTGTTTCTCCGGAATACAACGGTTCTTATACCTCAGCACTCAAAAATGCCTTAGATTATTTGAGCGAGAATGAATTTACCCAAAAAGTAGTTGGAGTAGCCTCTGTAACAGAAGGGCCGCTTGGCGGAATGCGCGCAGCACAAGCCATGCAGCAATTGGTGCTTGGGGTAGGCGGTTATGCTATTCCTCAAATGTTGCTAGTGGGCAATGTTTCTACCAGATTTGATGAAACGGGTAATTTAATTGATCCAACCTTTGAAAAGAAAATGCAAGCCTTTCTTAATGGCTTTTTATGGCTGAGTACGGCTATTGTGGATAAAAAAAATGTACTTGTTTCGTAATTCACTTACTGTACATTATAAAAACATAAGTTAACACACGTCAGGAATGGTGATAATGTGATATTTATGAAACTAAAAAGTTTTGCAAATGTCACATTATCACTATTTTTTTTGATACACCCAATACTGCTATGGCCTAGAACCATCCAGTCTTCTTCCTGCTACTACTACGTCCGCCACCTAGCCCTAAAACGCCCAATAATCCACGCGTTAATTCACGTGCTACTGTTCGTCCAACTTGTCGAGCCAAAGGATTGTCGATTACTTTTTCAATCATACCTTTCTCCTCTTTTACTGGCCGACGACTCTGCGATGCTGTGCTATCTTGAGGCGGAGGTGCGGCTTCGGCGGCTTCCTGTATCTTTTCCGTTAAAATTTCGTAAGCACTTTCTCGATTAATTTCCTGATTATACTTGCGAACCAACGACGAATTATTAATAAAGTGATCTATTTCGGATGGCGAAAGAATGTCCATACGGCTTTGTGGAGGCCGCATCAAAGTATGGGCTAGCGGCGTTGGGATCCCTTTTTCGTTCAAAACACTTACAAAAGCCTCACCGATACCCAAATTGGTCAACAAATCTTCTGTTTCGTACCATTTAGTAATCGGATAGTTTTCAGCAGCCAATTTGATGGCTTTGCGGTCTTTTGCTGTAAATGCACGCAACGCATGTTGAATTTTCAGACCCAACTGCGCTAAAATACTATCTGGAATATCCGTCGGATTCTGAGTAATAAAATAAATACCGATACCCTTAGAACGCACCAATTTAATGATAGCCTCCATTTGTTGCATCAAAGCGGCAGATGCTTCCTGAAAAACCAAATGCGCCTCGTCGATGAAGATACAGAGTTTAGGCTGTTCTACATCACCCTCTTCCGGGAAAGAGGCATATATTTCAGCCAACATTTGTAACATGAACGTACTGAATAATTTAGGTCGATCTTGAATATCCGAAAGACGAACAATATGAATTATGCCGCGACCATTTTCATCCATTCGGCATAAATCATCTACTTCAAATGATAGCTCGCCAAAGAACTGCTCCGCGCCCTGTTGTTCGAGTTCAACTACTTTGCGTAAAATAGTACCGGCGGTCACTGCACTAAATTGGCCAAATTCTGCTTCAATTTCTGCTTTCCCTTCATTGCTAAGGTATTGTAGCACCTTTTTGAAGTCCTTCAAATCTAGCAAAGGCAGGTTTTTATCGTCACAATATTTAAAAATGACGGCTACTACGCCACCCTGTGTATCATTAAGGCCAAGGATACGACTAAACAAAACTGGCCCAAATTCGCTGACAGTAGCCCGCAAACGCGCGCCTTTTTCATTGGAAAGCGTCAAGAATTCGATAGAATTACCAGTTGCACGCCAAGTGATATTGATTTTAGTTGCTCGATCAGTAATTTTTGGATTTTCGGTGCCGGGCATTGCTATACCGGAGAGGTCACCTTTAATATCCATAAGAAGACTTGAAACGCCATTGGCGGCCAATTCTTCGGCCAGTACTTGTAAAGATTTAGTTTTACCTGTACCGGTGGCTCCGGCGATAAGCCCATGGCGGTTCATGGTACGCAAAGGAATTTTAACCTGTAAACCATCTATTGCTACGCCATCCAACATGGCTGCGCCAAGTACAATGGAAGACCCCGAAAAAGTGTAACCAGCATTTATTTCTGCTGAAAAATCGTCAATTTTAGCCATTAATTTTTTGTTTTAGGAGATATTGACTGCACATAGCCTATGAAGTAACACCTCAACATCTTAGAGCAGCAAAAGTAAGGTATGTTTTGATAAATTGTAGTGAGGAATGTGAAATTAATCCTGTAAAAAGAAATTGCCTTTTCTAATCTTGGTATTCGGTATTTTATTGGAACTTTGCACCTTATTTTTTATTTGAAACAAACAACAATTATGCAACTAAATCTTACGCGTGAATTGGTCTTTTTTGATCTGGAAACTACCGGTTTGAACGTCATCCGCGACCGTATTGTGCAAATCGCATTGGTTAAAATTCATAAGGATGGTATTCAAACCTCCGAACTGACCAGTTTAATCAATCCCGGTATTCCTATTTCAGAAGAATCAATGGCCATTCATGGTATCACACCTGCTGATTTGCGGAATAAACCTACTTTTCAGCAAATGGCGCAAAAGATTTGGGATTTTATCGGGAATGCCGATTTGGCAGGTTATAACTCTAATCGCTTCGATGTACCTATGCTTATGGAGGAATTTGCGCGGGTTGGTATGGAATTTGATATTGCCAAACGAAGACTAATTGACGTTCAGCGCATTTTTTATAAAATGGAACCGCGTACACTCAAGGCGGCTTATCGGTATTATTGCCAAGAAGAATTGACTGAAGCGCATGATGCTTTAGCCGATGTAAAGGCAACCATAGGTGTATTTAAAGGTCAATTACGGATGTATGAAGGCAAAGACTTGTTGGATGAAGAAGGCAAAACGATTGAAGCACCTATTCAAAATGACATGCAAGTCTTACATACATTTACCAATGATCTTAATTTTTTGGATGTTACTCAAAAATTAAAAGTAGCACCAGATGGTACGGTCATGTTCAATTTTGGCAAATACACCGGACAATCGGTCAAAGATATATTTAAAAAAGAACCCAGTTATTATCATTGGATGTTGGAACGTGAGTTCTCATCGCAGGTAAAACAACTGATAAAAGGTATAATGAAAGAAATATGAGATACGGTATCATTTTTGCATTTGGCATACTCTGGATTGCTGCTCCCGCTGAAGCACAAACTGCTGATTCGTCTGCTATTACACAACCACAACCTTCGCGCATAGGTCCACCGCCCAAGCGTGGTGCGCCGCCAGTACGCAAGGCGGATGATAAAGACCCCACCCTTAATAATGGTAAAGTCACCTGGACACCACGTTTTATCGAAATGGGCGCTTTCCCACAAGGTAAACCGCAAGTAAAAGAGATAAAAGTGACCAATATCAGTAAAGAACCATTGGAAATACTAAAGGTGAAAACTTCGTGCCATTGTACTTCTGCAGAATGGCCACAAGGGAAAATTGAACCCGGACAATCTGGTATTATTCATATTATGCACAACGCGGAAGATATTGGGGAATTCTTACGTATCGTGTCTATTCAAACTAATTTTGATCTTGAAAATTGGGTCATGGTGTCTGTCACTGGAGAGGTAAAATAGGCATTTGGAAGGGTAAACCTAGTCTTTATCTGCCCTGAAATTCGTAAATATTGACCCAATTTTTTTGACCGTTTTCTTAGCAACGCTTATGCCTTCTTTTTCTTCCAAATTGCGCAACAGCACATTGAGGGCACCTGCGGATAAAAAGGTTTCGATCACACTAATTGTCAAGGAAAGCATAAGTAGGATCAAAGCCAAGAAGAATACTACATGCCCAAATATAGGGTGACCAAGATAAATAAAAAACATGGTTACCACACAAAAGAAATTGCTGGCTAACCCAAATGCCTGCATCCAGCGAATGAGGTTGAGTCGTGTACGTAAGGAACTAATTTGTGCCAAAATTAACGGCTGCGGCTTGTCTTGGTGCGTGGAATATAAGTTGCGGATGAGTTTTGCAATGGCTAAAAACTTATTGGTATAGGCCAAAATTAATAAAGAAAGTGCTGGAAACAAAAGTGCGGGGGTTTGTAATGAAAGTTCTACGGACATAATATCAGATTTTAGATTTGGGGTTTATAATAATACCCGTTCCTTACTAAACACCTACACAAAAAAAGCGTTTACAAAATCCTTGAATTTTGTAAACGCTTTTTCATTTTTAAGAACGATACAAACAATAAAATTTTATTGCTTCACCAGTGTTCCACGGAACAAATGGCCTTCGCCACGTAAATAAACTTGATAAGTGCCTACTGGTAAATCATTGATATTCAATGTGTATTGCCAGTTTTCGCTTGTTTTATTTACAGTTAAAGATTGCGCCAAACGCCCATCTGTACCAACTATTTCTAACGCCGCTTTGCCCGTCCAAGCATTCTTGAGCGACAGAACTGTTTGTATCGTAGCAGGATTTGGGGTGATTTGTAGTGGGAACAAAACCAAAGATGGCTGCAATGTATTGCTAGAGGCCAATTCATAGCAACCCGAGTCTGGATCACCCTGACGTGCGTTGCCATCCAAATCAGTAGTAGGTGCACCCGCAGCAACACCACCATTGACAGCAGGACCAAGTACTAAGTGATAGTCACCATTGTCTGCATCTACAAATTCGTTGGTGATATTCTTTTCATCTTTTGTGGCCAGTAAAAAATTAGCCAATGATTCATCAGAACTTTGGTTGCCCCCTAGAGAAATGATTTCTGGAGTACCCGCTTCTGGTTCATAATTTATACCATTAGGATTTTGTATTAAACAGTTGTGTAAATAAGCTATAGCACTACTTGTATCACTGTCTTCCCACTGCGAGAAACCAGCACCTATTGATGCAAGGTTGTCCACAATCGTACAATTGGTCATTTTTAAAGTAGAAGTAAGGCCAGCACTTGCGTTATTGTGTACGCCACCTGCTGCACCTGTCCCTACATTAAGGTTGCGCGCCACCAAACAATTGGTCATAGCCACATTACCATTATTAATAAACACCGCAGCAGCCTGCTCTAGTCCTAGATTATCAATAAAAATAGTGTTATTAATCGTCATTGCACTATCACCTTCGGCATAGAGGCATCCACCTATAGTTGCAGAATTCACTTTGAAGGTGGAATTGTTGATATCAACAGCAATATTCGCATTTTGGAAAATAGCACCACCATTGTCTTCGGCACCATTTTCTGTGAAGGTACAGCCATCAACAGTCAATCGTGTTGTATCGTTTTGGGTAAATAACGCACCACCAAACCTAGCTTGGTTTCCATCAAATAAGCAGTTTTTGTACGTAACATTTGCTTTGAAACCACTGCTACAAGCACCACCACCCGTTGTTGCTTTGTTGCTTTTAAAAGTACAGCCATCAAAAGTGCCAACACAATCTATACCATAATTTGCTACGGCAGCAGCATAATTTCCTGTATTTCCTTGGAATAGCGTGTTTATTACTTCAAAAGTAAGTGTATCGCTGTTGTAAATTGCCGCCGCCGAATTAGGTGCTATATTATCGATGAACGAACAGTTTTCCATCCGGTATTTTTGGCGATAAGAATGGAAACCGGTACCACCATAATTGGTAGCGATATTGTTTTCAAATTTACAATTAATAACCTCTGCAAACTTGCCTCCTTCGCGATTATCGCTATAAACGCACACTGCTGAACCTCCAGCGTTGCCATTAAAATTACAATTGCTCAATTTGTACGTCGTTTGCCATGCAAAGATACCTGTACCAAAACCGTCGGTCAGATTATTGATATTGTTGTTAAATGAGCAACTATCAATCACTACTCCAAGAGAAGAACGTGGATAAATACACCCGCGTACAACAGTATTGTTTTCAAAAACGCATTTACGGATTTCAGCAGCGGTAAGGTTGATAAAATAAATACCTGCGCCGCGGAGGGTTGCGTCGTTTTTCTCAAAACGGCAATTGCTCACAATAAGGCCACTAGCAGCAGCGGCCGGTGCCATAATTGCACCACCCGATTCAGCACGGTTATTGGTAAAAAGGCAGTTACGCACCGTTGTTTTTGCTTCAACATGAAGACCGCCGCCCCTGCGGTTAATTTCCGGGTCTGCTGGAACCAATGAAGTATTGCCACCACTAATCGTTACACCATCAATAATGGCGCGATTCGCAGCGTTTCCGTTTTGTGTGCGTACCACGTGAATGGCATTGTCCGTACGATTCGTTGAAAAATCGCCATCAATGTCATCACCTTGGATATCGCCGCTTAAAATAGTTGCATTTAGGGCAATATTGCGCTGAGAAAGCTGACTTTCAATACCTGAAAATCCGCCATAAAGTTCAACGCCTGATAACAAGAAAAACGAATTGTTGGGTGCAACACCTGTTGGTTTATAGGTGCCAGCCGCCGCCCAAATCTGATTACCAGGTGCCGCACTGGCCAGCGCATTTTCCAATGAGGTATAAGCATTGGCCCATGAAGTACCATTGTTAGTACCAGTCGCATTTGATTTAACGTAAATCACGGTTTGAGCGGGAAGCCAAGAAGCAACCATCAACCAGAGGCATAATTGTGTGAATTTTTTCATGCAAATGTATTATTGAAATGATTAAATGTTTTATGATGAATGTAATTTCTAAAATGCAAAATTAGATAACGTATTAGAAAAGTTAGAATGAATTACACTTTGTGGCAAAAATGGACGTTTTTTTTCTGCTTTTCTAGTATTGTTCGCGAATAATTGCTAAAATTTGCTGCATTTCTATTTTCCAAGCCTTGCTACTTCCCCTAAAATTATTGTGCATAAAACTAAAAATCAGGATTTTTCCACTTTTAGTAAGGATATATCCACTGAGGCAATGCACACCGCTCATCGAACCTGTTTTAGCAAAAATATATGCCTTTCCTGTATCGCTGCCGTACCATCCCTTTATCGTGCCTCGTAAGCCGCCTGCCGGAAATAAAGAAAACAGCCTTTCTTGGGTTTGGGTATGGTATAATTGGCTTAACACCTGGCATAAATAGCGGGGAGTTATCAAATTATATCTACTAAGGCCGGATCCATCTACCCAGCGGGGTGGGGTAGTGGAGGGCGGGAATGCGCTATTGATCGTCCATTTTATGATAGAGTCCTGACTGGTTATGCCTAATTTTTTCATCGCTGCCATAATCAGTAATTGCTCCGCAAAAAAATTGTCGCTTTCGTACATCATCCAACGATAAACTGTATCAACTGGACAGGATGTAATGGTCTGCCATTCTTTTGTTTGATCTTGTTGGGGTAAATTTGGAGCAAGTTCGATTTTCTGAGCAGGTAAAGTATCAGCAAGGAGACGGACAATTAAGTTTTCACTAGTGACAAATGGAATAGTTTGGACTTCCGCTGGGTCAAGGTTTGCGGCCGTCCATTTATTACTAAATTCTTCCCTTGTCGCTTCGAATATATCGGATTGGTAGTTGTTAAAATAGGCAGGATTGGTAAAACATTTATTGGTAAACGGATTAGTTTCTACTTCAAAGCAATTCCCAAAAATCGGCATTATGCTCCGTTCTGGTTGGTACTGAGTATCGTAATCATCCCAGCACCAGCCTGCACCAAAGCGTTTTTCGGTAAATGGTCTTTGCGTATAATTGATCACCGTAGCGTCCTTTTGGCTGGCTAAAAAATGATATACTGGTTGCCAATATTCAAATTTAGGATGCAAAAATGTGGGATCGGCTGCGCCTCTAATGGTTAAGTTGTTTTTTTCCGCCCGATACTCTACACCGGTAAGAGAATCGCCCAATACCGTCAAACAGGCTGCAAGTGTCAATATTTTAGTATTTGAGGCTGGGGTAAAATAATGGTCTGCGTTTCTGCTCAATATTAAATTGCCAGATTGCGCATCCATTAAGTAAAAGCCAGTTAGACTTTGAGTAAACACATTGGAAGTATCTATCGCCATCTCCAAATTCCGGAGCGAGGAACGAGTACTATCTCTGTTACTGGCACAAGCAACAAAAATGAATACGGATATGCAATTAAAATAAAATCGAAAAGGCATAGTACTTGGGAATGAGATTCAAAGAAGGTTCAGATTTGGGGCGCCGATTTAGTCACCATTGAAGCATAAAGAGGTCGCTTTTAAGAGCAAAGGTAAGTTGCCTAAAGATTGATTTCGTCCCAAAATTAGCAATATTCACGATCAAGAATATTTATTTAAATTTTTTATAAAAAAAAATTACTTTCCCAACATTTTCTTATTAATTTTATTCGTACGTTTGTAAAAATTAACAACATCAATTAGATGTTTTGAAATTTTGTTTAAGGTTTGATGGTGAAATGTTAAACAAAATTTAGAGTATAATGTTAATACTTCGTTATTTAAAGCAACATGGATAAAAAGATTGTAGTAATAGGTTCAGGTTTTGCGGGTTTATCGGCTGCTTGTCATTTGGCAAAAGCGGGGTATAACGTTACGCTCTTAGAAAAAAATGAGATGGCGGGTGGTAGAGCAAGAAAATTTGAAGTAGATGGTTTTGTTTTTGATATGGGGCCATCGTGGTATTGGATGCCAGATGTGTTTGAATCGTTTTTTGCGGCATTTGGAAAAAAAGTTTCGGATTATTATCAGTTAAAGCGGCTTGATCCGTCGTATTCTGTTTGGTTTGGTGCTAACCAGCGTATGCAGGTACCGGCTAAAATGAACGAGCTAGAGGCAATGTTTGAAGCAAACGAGCCAGGTAGCGTACCTAATCTCCGCAAGTTTTTGAAAGAAGCGCAGTATAAGTACGAGGTAGGTATGAATGATTTTGTGCAAAAACCGTCGCACAATATTATGGAATTTGCAGACATGCGTGTACTGAAAAGCCTTTTCCGTATTCAAATGTTCACTTCTATGTCGAGTCATGTCAGGCGTTTGTTTAAAAATGATCAATTGATTCAATTATTGGAGTTTCCGGTGTTGTTCCTTGGTGCTACGCCACAAAATACACCAGCACTCTATAGCTTGATGAATTACGCGGATATGTCCTTGGGTACTTGGTATCCGATGGGTGGGATGCATAAAATTGTGGAAGGTATGGTGAGTCTTGCGACTGAACTAGGAGTTAAAATAGAACTGAATAGTGAAGTGAAAGAGATTATTGTTAAAGATAGTAAGGCTACTTCGGTAAAAACAATTGATGGAAATATATTCGATGCGGATGTAGTAATCGGTGGAGCCGATTATCACCATATTGATACTCAATTATTGAAGCAAAACGAGCGCAATTATAGCGACCAATATTGGGATAAACGTGCCATGGCACCTTCGAGTCTTTTGTATTATATCGGTCTCAATAAGCGATTAAAGAATCTTAATCACCATAATCTTTTCTTCGACGAAGACTTTAATCAGCATGCCCAAGATATTTATACTAACCCAGATTGGCCAAAGAAGCCACTGTTTTATGCGAGTGTACCCTCTGTGACGGATCCAAGTGTAGCACCTTCGGGCTGTGAAAATTTGTTTTTGTTGATCCCAGTAGCACCCGGATTAGCAGATTCCGAGGCTGTAAGGGAGCATTATTATGATTTAGTTATGAACCGCTTGGAGCAATTGTCTGGACAATCTGTCCGCGATGCTGTGATTTATAAACGTTCTTATGCGCATTCTGATTTTGTAAAAGATTATCACGCATTTAAAGGTAATGCGTATGGGTTAGCCAATACGTTATTGCAAACGGCTTTTTTAAAGCCAAAAATAAAAAGCAAAAAGGTGAAAAACCTGTATTACACAGGGCAATTAACCGTTCCAGGGCCAGGGGTGCCGCCTTCATTGATCAGTGGTGAAGTGGTGGCTAAAGAAATTATCAAAAATTTTAACTAAGGATACATCCATTCAAACTTATATTGCCTTCAATATGAATCACCTTAAATTATTCGACACCACCTGCAATGAGTGTAGCCGTTTGATTACAAAACGTTATTCGACTTCTTTCTCTTTAGGAATCAGAGTATTTCACAAGCGTTTTCGCATGCCTATTTACGGTATTTATGGTTTTGTACGCTTTGCCGACGAGATCGTAGATACATTTCACGGCCACGACAAACGCGATTTATTAATGCGCTTTCGCAACGACACTTACAAGGCTATTGAAGAAAAAATTAGCCTGAACCCCGTTTTGCATGCTTTCCAATCCGTAGTACATGCTTATAATATTGAAATGGATTTGATTGATGCCTTCTTGAAGAGTATGGAAATGGATTTGGATAAAAACATGTATGATGCAGCAGGCTACGATGAATACATTTATGGTTCTGCGGAGGTAGTGGGATTAATGTGCTTGAGGGTGTTTACAGAGGGTAATGATGCTGAATACCAAAGCCTAAAAGAGCCAGCACGTAAATTGGGGGCGGCTTTCCAAAAAATTAATTTCCTACGCGATCTTAAAAGTGATTTTGATGAAAGGGGGCGGGTGTATTTTCCAGGCGTCGATTTCACCAATTTTGACCATACCCAAAAGAAGATCATTGAAGACGATATTGCACTAGATTTTAACGCTGCTCTAGTTGGTATCAAAAAATTACCAGAAGGATCAAGGTTTGGTGTTTACCTTGCTTATAAATATTATACGCAATTGTTCTCAAAAATCAAAAATGCACCCGCTCAACGTGTAGCAGAGGTACGTATTCGTGTTTCGGATAAACGAAAAATGTATTTACTGTTTAGTTCCGCAATCCGGCACCAGTTCAATGCACTGTAAAAAGATATTTTTTATGGAGCAGTTCTTAGTTGTTTTTTCTTGCCGACAAGTCAAAATGTGCCACCAAATGGAAGAAACGCCTCAAGAAAAAGGCGGCTTGAACGAGTAAAGCAACCAAATATCCAATCCAAATACCTTTTGCATTCCAGCCTTGGTGTACCGCAAGCCAATATCCCAATGGAATGCCGATGAGCCAAAAAGCAATAAAGGATAGTATGGAAGGCCGCGTTACATCATTGAGTGCACGTAGCAAAGATATGCTTGACGCTTGTATGGCATCGGCCATTTGGAATAACCCTGCAAATAAAAGCAATGAAGTAGCAATTGATACCACTATTGGGTCTTCAATATACAAACCTGCAATACTTTTGGGAAATAGTAAAAATGCAATAGTCGGTACAACCATAAATAGCATCGCCAATACAATGGTCGCTATACCAGCCAACCAAATTCTAACGCGGCTGTTATAGGCAAGTGCTTGCCCTACACGGATCATACCCGCTGTTGAAATACCCATAATTGTGACATACGTTACAGAGATGAGGTTAATGGCAATTTGATGTGCTGCTTGTTCTGTTTTGCTGATTTGTCCAATAATAACTGTACCGGATGCAAAAGCGGCAAATTCAACCATAATTTGCAAAGCAGATGGGATCGCTACCTTAATAAATGATATTGTCTGTGTCCATACTGCTTTGAAATTGGTTTTTGCTTCCCATATATAGGCGAGTTCCTTTTTTCGATACAACATCCCGAGCATGATAATAGTCAGTACCAAATGTGTGATACCTGTATTCATTGCAATGGCATTGAGCCCTAGTTTGGGCATGCCAAAATGCCCAAATATAAATACCCAATTCAAAGACACATCCAGTAAAAGACCAAAAATGGACAAAAACATGGTAAATTTCACATAACCCAAAGCGTCGATATAATTAATGAGAACGCTAAAAAGTACCAAAACAGGCATACTATAAGCAATGATTCGTAGATAACCCACAGCCAGCCTACTCACCTCGGGGTCTTGCTGCATTAGATCGAAATTTAAAATACCCAACCATAATAGACTGCTGCAAACTATGATAAAAAATAGACTCAACAGTCCTCCTGCCAATACGAGTGTACGCATACTTTTTCCATTCCGCAATTCGTGTGCTTCGGCCACAGGTGTAGGAATCATTCGGATACCACCCCAAATCAAAAGCATCGACATGACATAAATTACGCTGGCAATACCAGAAGCCGCTAACGATGTTTCACCTAAATGACCCGTCATCATAGTACCAACCACTCCCATAAGCATACTACTTAATTCGCCCATCATAAGAGGAAGCGCAAGCTTTAGGGTAATTGTAATTTCTTTTCGTAAAGATCGGCCATGCCAAACACGGCTAAAAGGGGAGAGGTTCAACAAAATATGTTTGCGTTTAAAAATCCCAGCAAAGGTAGCATTTTTTGTAAAGAGGCTGCTTAAATGACTAAGAAATCGCTATTTAGGATACTACTTCAATTTGTTTTTACGGGAAATACTTTTCTATTTTAGAAGTAATTACACGCTGTTCTGTAGGTAGTTTTGCCATCGACAATGCAGTTTGGTACGATTGCAATGCTGCTGTATAATCCTCGTTTTTCAGTAGAAAATCGCCCAAGGCTGTGTGATAAAGTTGGCTTTTTTCCAAACCTTCTATTTTTAGGAGCGCATCAATCCCTTTTTGCTGCCCATCCGAATAGCCCAAAGCAATAGCCCTGTTCAATGCTACAAAAGGACTAGGCGATATTTGCCATAACAAATCATAGCAATAAAAAATGGCTTTCCAATTGGTTTGCTCAAAGGCAGGTGCAGAGGCATGATAAGAAGCAATTGCTGCTTCTAGGTGGTATTCGGTCACCTCATTACCAATGGAAGATTGTTGTAAAAAAGTATAGCCTAGGGTAATAAAGGCATAATTCCAGCGCTTGCGGTCTTGGTGTTCTAATAAAACAATATCACCATTTTCATCCATCCTCGCATCAAATCGAGAAGATTGAAAACACATTAAGGCTTGCAATGCATACGTTCGAGGTAGATTAACGATGGAATTCCCGATCATCAAATCACCCAGTCGTAATGCTTCCTCGCACAACTCGCGTCGAATAATACCAGCGTCGGAAGCAGATCTGTAACCTTCGTTAAACAGCACATAAATTGCTTGTAAAACAGCATCTAATCGCGGAAGCAAATCGTTGCCAATGGGCACATCCATTTGTAGGTTTTCTTGCCTAATTTTTTCTTTGGCACGGTACAATCGTTTGGCAATCGTGTCTTCTGGTTGCAAAAACGCAACGGCTATTTCTTTTGCGCTCAAACCACATAAAGTCCTGAGTATCAGAATTAATTGTGCTTCCGAAGGAATAGATGGATGACAGCAGGCAAACATCATTCGGAGTTGAGCATCCTCAATTTCGTGGTCGAGAAAAAAGCGGTCTAAAAATTGTCCAGAAACAGCGTTTTGAATCGTTTCGTAGGAGACATTTGGCGCAACATGGTCTTGAAAATTGCGTTCTCGCCTTAAATAATCAATAGTCTTGTTTTTTGCAACGCGGTAAAGCCACGCGCGCGGGTTTTCTGGAACACCTTTAATTTTCCAAGTCTCAAAAGCCGATGCCAATGTATCTTGTACAATATCTTCGGCAATTTCGACCTGTTTCAATCCAAATAATTTGACCAAAACGGAAAGCATCTTTCCCGATTCGTGTCGGAAAAGATGCTCTGCCGTTTGATGCACTAGGTTGCTTTGGTTCATTTGATATTTAAAATACCATAATTTTCCTAATCTCCAATGAGCCTTCAATATCGTAAATCGGGCATCCTTTTGAGTGTTCAATGGCCTCTTCCATACTCTCGGCGTGCATAATCAAGTAACCGCTCACCAATTCCTTACTTTCTACATAAGGGCCATCTGACACTACTTTTTTAGAACCAGTTACGATTTTACCAGTATGATCTAGCGCTTCCGATCCGATCAATTTACCTTGTGCTGCAATGCCGCCAATCCAATTGTTCCATTGGGCTAGTGATGCCTGCATTTCTTCGGGTGACATAGATTGGTAGGTTTCTTCACTCGTTGGGGTGTTGCGAAAAATCATCATGTACTTGTCCATTTTTTAAAAAATTTTGATGTTAAAAATTAAGTTGTTTATGTGTCTAAAAACTAAACACGTACCGCTGACGAATGGGTTGACCACAATCGGACATGATTGGCAAAATTAAGTTAGATTTTTTTTCTGTAGGCTTAAATAATTTTTATTTGATCGCTTTGCCTACTATTTTCTACAATTGTTTTTATGTTTGCCAATAAATACACACCACGCAATGGATCGTAGCCAACAAGCAGCATCTGTTTTTGATAAGCATGCTGCGCTTTATCAAGATCGGTTTATGGATTTTGAATCGTACAATGATACGTTTAATTTGTTCTGTGAACTTATACAAGCAGAAAAAGCCGCTATTTTAGATATCGCTTGCGGACCTGGCAATATTACAAGATATTTGCTACGGCAACGATCAGATTTTAAAATTTTGGGGATTGATTTAGCACCCAAGATGATCGAATTGGCCACCGTCAATAATCCGAATGCCGAGTTTTTAACGATGGATTGTAGAGATATTGGACAGTTGTCACAACGATACGATGGCATCATCTGCGGATTTGGTTTGCCGTATTTATCGAAGCAGGAGGCGATACAATTGATAAAAGATGCTTCGTTTATCTTAAAACCCAAGGGAGTGCTGTATCTTAGTACAATGGAAGACGATAATAGTAAATCGGATTTCAAAACAGGTAGTACTGGAGATCAGATATTTATGAATTACCATCAGGCAGATTATTTGACTGCTGCATTACAGGAAAGTGGCTTTCAACTGATTGAACTAAAACGCAAGGATTTTCTAAACTCGGATGGTACAACAAACGTGGATTTGATATTGATTGCACAATTAATTTAAATGACCAATGAATTTCCAAAAACGCTTACCTTGGCATCCAAAACATACCTCAACTATGCGTAGAAGAGATTTTATCAGAAATACAAGTCTTGGGTTAGTCGCTACCCTCCAATTGCCCAGCATTTTGGCAAAAAACGAAACGATACTCGGTCACAACAATAAGCGTTATCGTATCAATCAAAGATGGAATCAGGCAGATGTGTCCCGAAACCCTGTCAATGATTGCCATGAAATGGTGCAAGACCAAAAAGGTCGCATCATTTTACTCACCAACGAAACCAAAAACAATGTCCTGATTTACGATAAAAACGGTAAATTATTGAACAGTTGGGGTACGGAATACCCGGGAGCGCACGGCCTTTCTTTATTCAATGAAAACGGTACAGATGTACTGTTTATTTGTGATAATAATCGCCATCAAGTAATTAAAACTACCCTGGATGGTAAGGTACTGATGCAATTGGAATTCCCCAAAGAAACGGGTAAATACGAAAAACTGGACGAATACGTCCCTACCGAAACAGCCATTGCGCCCAATGGTGATATTTATGTAGCCGATGGTTATGGTAAGGACTTTATTATCCAATACGACTATAAAGGACGGTATATTCGTCATTTTGGTGGCCGCAGCGACGGCGCAGAGGGATTGTTGAATGCACACGGTGTTTGTATCGATGCACGTGATAAAAATAAACCCTCTTTAATCGTTACTTCGCGCCAACACAACGCGTTTAAAAGATTCGATATGGAAGGTAAGTACTTGGAAACCATTGATTTGCCAGGGGCTTGGGTATGTAGGCCCGTGATTAAGGGCGACTATTTGTACGCAGCGGTATTGCAGTCGAATAGCCGACTTTGGAAGGAATCGGGTTTTGTGACGATCTTAGATCAACAAAATAGGGTAGTGTCCAATTTAGCGGGTTCGGAACCTACTTATACAGGAGATACACCTGATGAAATGTACCAAACTGTAAAAGCCTTCAAATATCCGCACGATGTATGCGTGGACGATGAAGAAAATTTATACGTAGCGCAGTGGAATTCTGGTAAATGTTATCCTTACAAACTAGAACTCGTACATTGAACCGCTTTATGTTCTAAAAAACAAGCGAAGCGACTAATCTACGTCTTGATAGTGACAAAATCATCTCCCCAAATTTGTACCATTATTTAAATCTCATTCCTAAGAAGTTTAAGTCAAAATAAAATTGTCATTAATTGTGAAAAAAATACTATTTATTGTATCGCTTTTGTCGTGCAATTTTGCACTTTATACGCAAGATTTATTCCAGTTAGCACCTCCCATCTTGCAATACGAATCTTCGTTTTTTGAAAAAAAAGCGATGGTGGCGATCAAGTTTGCACAGAAAAACACGCAAATCCGCTACACTACAAATGGGAAAACGCCAACTGAAAAAGATCCGATTTATACACGACCAGTAGTGGTGAAAAATCACTTAACAACGGTAAAAGCCAAGGTTTTTGGTGAGGGGTATTTACCTTCAGAAACGGTGGAAGTGTGTTTCTACAAGCGAGGTGTAGCCATCACAAAAGTGGAGCATACAAAACCACATAAGAGTTATCCCGGAACGGGAGATCGTACATTAATTGACCAAAAAGGAGGCGATATGGGGCATTCTAACCCCACATGGATGGGTTTCTTGCAAGATACTTTGATGTTTACGCTCGATTTGGCAAAGCCCCAAAAACTAAAATCGCTCATGGCGCACGTCCTGATTAGCCAACCTACTTGGATTTTTTTACCTGAAAAAATTGAAGTGTTTTACCCCGATCCAGTTACAGGAACACTCAAACTGATCGCAACTAAGGCACTAGATGCCAGTAAAAAAGTGCCAGAAAATCTCGCTCAAGCCATAGTTTTAGATCTGGACAATCGTTTGAAAACAGCAAGGGTAGTTGTAAAAATTTATACACTTGCTCATATTCCCAACTGGCACGATGGCAAAGGGACACCCGGCTGGTTTTTTATGGATGAATTAATGGTGTATTAAAGGCATGGAACAGACCAAGGCTACGGCAACACAATGCGCAAATTGTAGCACCGAACTTCAAGGCAAATTTTGCTACAAATGTGGCGAAAAGCAGGTAGATCCAGATCGTGATTTTTCGGCTTTGCATTTTTTTAAAGAAACCTTGGAGAGTTTGGTGCACCTAGACTCAAAAATACTCCGTACTTTTTGGTGTATTCTAGTAAAACCTGGAATGCTGACCGCTGAATTTATTGCAGGTAGAAGAACGCCATACGTAAAACCAATTCCTTTGTTTTTTATTTCAGGACTTATTTTTTACCTGATATTCCCAACAGTATCCACCTTTTATTCAAATCCAGATGATATGAATAATGGCTACAAAAATGGAAATTGGGTGGCAAATTCCTTTCACTTTGATACGCCTTCGCTCATTGCACAAAAAGCAGCAACCCTTAATATAGACCCAGAAGTATTGGTGCAAAAAGTACGTACGGAAGTGGCAGCTAGTCGGGCTAAAGCATATTTGTTTCTAATGATCCCTTTTGTGGGTGCTTTCTTTTGGCTTTTGTTTTACAGGCGGCAACCCTGGCTGGTGCCGCACCTTATTTTCGCATTACATTGGTTAGTGTTTTTTATATTATCGGATATACTCTTTATGAGTGCAATGGTATATGTTTTTAAACAACGACAATTGGGCGATAAGTTTATACTTTTTTTAATCATACTTATGATGATTTGGAGTACACGTGCTATTCGGCGTGTTTACCAAATAAAGTGGTGGTGGAGTATTATGGCTGGTTTCATTTCTACAATTGCTTTTTTTATTATTTTTAA
>JBEAVK010000453.1:0-7701 GCA_041160955.1 Bacteroidota bacterium | reverse complement strand
GACGAAATGGCTCAAATTACGGGTCTTACCGCCGCTCATTTAAGGGTGAAAACGCATCGGTTGCGCGACAAATTACGCTCACTTATTCAACAACAAATGGAGTTATGAAAGATGAATTAGACGACCTACGCTCGGTATGGAATACGGCGCAAGGTGCAGATCCAGAAATAAATACAGCCGAATTTTACCAAATCATGGAGCAGAAAGCACGGGATGTATATGACACCTTGCGCAAAAATTTGCGTAAAGACCTCATTATCAATATCATAACCTTGGTATTTACCATCGGAGTTTTATCTTGTTTTAAAGCCAAAAACAACGGTATGTATTACGCGCTGTGCCAAATGGTGATGTTGATTTTTGTACCCTATTTATTCTTTTATTACTCGTTGCTCCACGTACTCAATAAGGTAGTTGCGCCAGACTCCAAATTGATACATTCGCTGCAAAGAATGGTGGCACATTGGGAGCAAGCATCCATGATTATTATATGGTTGGGCATCCTTTTGTCTCCCGCTTTTTTTCTATCCGTCATCTGGTTTTTAGGTTGCGTCGAGCATATCGATACCAATGCATTTTACAATCGACCGTGGTACTTTTTTGCCTTATTAATGTTGTTCTCCTCCTTGGCCGTGTCTGTAGGATTCAAAATGTGGATGGAGTATTTGTATGGTAAACATATTGCCAAATTAAAGGCGTGTTTAACGGAATTGGAAGGGTGAACCTAGGAAGGAGGAAGCAATAAATTGTCACTTTGGGCTGATTCTTTTCTGCTCATACTACCTATCTTTTCGCTTAAATAGCCCCACTATTTGCACTAAAAGATACTTGTCTGATCAAAAAATAATCTATCCAAAAGTGAGAATTTATTGTTTCCTCCTTCCTCACTCAAATATTTCAAAAGCAGTCCTAAAAGTATTCGCATGTGCCTCTACGATATCCGAAATTTTGGGAGAATAACCACCGCCCATACACACCACAACAGGTAATTGGTGCTGCTTACACCATTCCAACACGATACGATCCCGCTCGCAACAACCTTGCCGCGACAGGCTCAGTTTACCCAGTTTATCGGTGGCCAACACATCTACACCACTTTGATAAAATACAAAATCAGGTTTGAAATGCTCGTACAAAAACGGCAATTGCTCCTTCAAAATACGCAAATAAGTACCATCATCGGTATAATCGGGCAGCGCAATATCGAGGTCTGAAATTTCTTTGCGCAGTGGATAATTCTTTTCACCGTGCATAGAAAACGTAAAAACACGGTCTTCTCCTGCAAAAATAGCAGCCGTGCCATTGCCTTGATGCACATCCAGGTCTATGATAAGTATTCTCCTATTGGGTGTTTTCGATAGCAAATAATTGGCCGCAACCGCTTGGTCGTTCAAACAACAAAAACCTTCCCCACGATCACTAAAAGCATGGTGCGTACCACCAGCCACATTCATCGCAACACCGTATTGCTGGGCATATTCCATACATTGAACGGTACCAGCCGAGATATGTCGCCCGCGTTCAATAAATTTTTTATTGATCGGAAAACCAATAGCGCGCTCCTCGGAACGGGTGAGGGTAAGGTCAATTAACTTGTCCCAATACGCTTTATCGTGCGTCATTAAAGCCACCGATTCCGACAAACGATCGGGATGAAAAAAATTACTTTCCTGTGCCGTACCCTCGTACAACAATTGCTCTCGAATCAATTCGTATTTCACCATCGGAAAGCGATGGCCATCCGGTAATTCGTATTGATAAATAGGGGAGTAGGCTATTTTTATCATAAATGTGGAATAATACGTGGTTTTTTTGGGGCAAAAATAAGAAGAATTGGTGGGTTGGCTAGAAAAAAGCGGGTAGATTATGGTGCTGTAAGTAACGAAAATCTGTGCCTTATCTGTGTGCTATTGCGCTATGGAATTTGGCAATCTATTGGCTAGGTAGTCATAAGAATAATAATTTATTTACACTTGCTAAAAAATATCTAATTTTGTGTGTTTTAAAACTCAATCACTTATCCTTTATATCCATCCTCATGTCCAGCAATAAATTTTTCCTTTTAATACTCATCTTGTACGCAACAAATAACCCATCACAAGCCCAAAAGCACGATTATTTCCTCCCTTTTGGTTATGCTAATGGCAGTATGTTCTCCGAGTTTGGTGGTGCCACCATGAATTTTAATTTTTCTCCCCCAAAAATATACAAAGAAAAAAAGGAGATTAATTTTAATGCGTTCTGTGCTTCATGTAGCGATTCTTCCGGTAATTGGCTTTTTTATTCCAATGGTATATCTATACAGCACAAAATGCACAACCTGATGCAAAATGGGGATTCTATCAACTATGGTAATGGCGAAATATGGAACGAGTATAAGACAGATGGATATCCCAATTCAGCAGGGGGCGAGGTAGTGCCATATCCAGGTCACCCCAACCAATACATTATGGTACATCAGGCTACCACGATTGATTATGTGAATGACCTCATATTGGGTTCTCCTTTTTATGCCACTACGATTGATATGGATGCAAACAATGGGCTGGGGCGCGTTGTATCCAAAAACCAAATACTACGCGAGGGTAATTTAACGGATTTTGTGGTCACCAAACACGGTAATGGCCGCGATTGGTGGGTGATTATAGCAGAAGTCTCTATGCCGAGGCATTATATTTATTTAATTGATAGCGATGGTGTACATCCCGCTATGGTACAAGACTATGGCCCTTCGTTTCCTAGTACAGAGGCAGTTTTTTTCTCGTCCATTAGCCCCGATGGCACCACCTATGTTAGGATGGACTATACCAATGGCATTCGGGTATATGATTTTAACCGTTGTACCGGAACATTATCTAACCTCCGTATTTTGCCATTTTATGGTGTATTTAGTGAAAATACAGCAACGACCAATGTAGAGTTCTCCCCAGATTCTCGTTACATGTATGTCAATTCTTTTACGGTAGTCATGCGCTTGGATATGTGGGCGCCGGAACCTTATAATACTTTGGATACTGTAGCGATCAACGATGGTTTTGCTACGCCACTTCCTTTAACTACGGAATTTTGGCGCAGCAGGCTCGGTCCCGATGATAAGATATACTATTCTACGGGAAATTCTACCACCGCTATTCATGTAATGCACCACCCCGAATTGCCCGGTTTAGCCGCAGATTTTGAACAACATGGAGTTACACCACCTGTTTATTATTTTAGTGGTATCTGTGGTGGCCCCAATTATCGTTTGGGTACTTGGTTAGGCTCTTCTTGTGATACGATCCAGTTGCAGCCCAATCCTCCTGAGGGTTTTAAGCATACGGTTTATGAACCCGATAGGTGGAATAATCCCAATACAACGACCTATACAATATGGCCTACTATGGGTAAACCTGGGAAGCAAACCGATGGTAGCGGAATGGGGCAAACAGAGTATGATCTGTTCATGGCACGCGAAAAGAAACGTAAATCAATACCAGTTCAACTAACAAAAAAAAGCAATGAAGAATAATATGCGTTTATTTATACTTTTTACGATACTGCTACATACCATAGGAGTCTGGTCGCAATCACGCCCCGATAAGAACTGGGTAGGTGGCTTTGAGGAGTATCCTTCTGTGCCGGGACACTCTAATTATATTATTCATTTTCAATCGGATACATTCCAGATCGATACGCTTAACTTGGGCGTACAGATAGAGAGTACTGTTGCATTTTGGAGCGATGCAGCAGGGGAATTACTTTTTTTCTCCAATGGATGCGGAATATATGATGCCTCCGGAAATGTGTTAACAAATGGCGACGATATCAACCCCGGAGCCATACATGATTTGATGTGTCCCACTATTGGTTATACCGTACCCAAGGGAGCAATGGTACTGCCTTATCCGGATAAGCCCAATAGTTATTATTTATTACATTTGGGTGCTAAATACGATTTTAATCATCTATTACATTTCGGTCCACTGTATTATTCTGTTGTTGGATTTGATAATGGGGTAGGGAGTGTTTCGGACAAAAACACAGTCATCATGGATAGTTTGCCAGAGTCTTTTGCCGTAGTTCGGCATGGGAATGGCCGCGATTGGTGGTTGGTTGCACCAAAATTAAATAGCGATCAACTTTACTTGTTTTTGATAGATCCAACAGGCATACATGCCTCTGATATTGTGAGTACGGGTACGGTATTTGCAGGTAAAAGACCGGGTTCTAGTGTTTTTTCGCCAAATGGGGCATTATTTGCAAGGTATCATTGCGAAAAAGGCATTGTTGTCGCAGGATTCGATCGATGTAATGGTACTTTTTCCAATACCACATTTTTGTCACCTCCCGCGCCATTGCCCCGTGGCGGCGGAATATCTTTCTCTAATAAAAGCAATGCACTATTCGTAAATTCTCAAACCACTTGCTATCATATTGATCTGAATCAGTCTCTGCCAAAATGGGATACACTGATCTATGTAAATGATTATGCTAGTTGGGGTACTACATTAGGGGAAATGCAATACGCACCCGACGGAAAATTATATATCAGCCAAATTAGCCGCTCCTCTTATATGAATGCTGTAGTACAGGACGCAGCCGGACAAGGGCAGTTTGTATTTCAAGGATTAAAATTACCCGTAAAACAGGTACGATCAATGCCGAATCTCCCTAATTTTGGTTTATATGACCTACCTAATAGTGTATGTGATACGCTTGGAATTGATGATCCAACAAGTACAAAGGAATTATACGGGAATGATATTGAATTGGTGGTTTATCCCAGTCCTGCCAAAGATAAAATTAATGTCTCCGTAGGGAATGAGTCGATCCATAATTGGAAGATTTTTGACTTGACTGGACGTTTAGTACTAGATGGTAAGGGGAATAGTAATTTACTCACTATTTCATTGGAGCATTGTAGTGCGGGTACTTATATGCTTTCTGTGGTATTAACAGATGGTAAGTCCACTTCAAAAGTGTTTTGGGTGGAATAATGCACGTGGGAGTTACAAGTCCATACCCTTTCCTTACTTCCCCCAAAAAAACAAAACCATACAATATTTTGAAAAATACCCTGCGCGCTCGGGAACTTTATATTATATTTTGAGGTTTGGTGCTATCAGTCAAGTTTATCTCATTCCTTTGCAGTGAAATCTTTGTCGATCAACGAAATACCCACCTCCACAGGCCATTTGGGCAAGAAGAACTATGCGCAATATTTACCTTTTTATTACCTTTTTACTCCTTCCCAGCCTTGTTTTGGCACAAAATAACCGCACCGAACACCAAGCCAAGTATCAAATGAATGCTTGGCGCGCCAAAAGTGCTATTATCGTGGACGGTGACCTGAACGAAGAAGACTGGGCAAAAGCCTCAAAATCTTCCAATTTCTCGATGAAATGGCCCCGCGATGGCGGCCCTGCGCCCTACCAAACTATCGTACAATGCCTTTATACCGACCAGTTCTTGTACGTGGCCATTACAGCCATAGACAGCACACCCGATCACGTGGTGCAAAGCCTCAAACGAGATAACGGTTATTGGGACTCCGATGGTGTCGCAGTATTGATTGACCCCATGAACCAAGCCAATAATGGGTATTTTTTTGGTATTTCTACCAAAGGCGTACAAACCGAAGCATTGGTTTCTACCGGTAACGACGATATGGATACCAATTGGGACAATACCTGGTGGGTAGAAACAAAACTCTATAATGACCATTGGACGGCAGAATTTGCCATTCCGCTGCGCATTTTAAGGTACAAAGACGGCCAAAACCAATGGGGGATCAACGTCATTCGGAATGACCTAGGCAATGGTATTTATTCCACTTGGAGTAATGTCCCCTTCCAGTTTGATGGTATTGATTTGGGTTGGACAGGCATCCTCAACTGGGAAGAAGCGCCACACCCCGTAAAAGGTAATTATAATATTATTCCTTATGTAAGCGGCGGCGTTTCTAGAAATTATGAAGCCAATGAGGATTTTAAACCCCAAGGCTCTGTGGGTATGGATGCCAAAATAGGCATTGGCTCGGGGTTGAATTTAGACTTAACCATAAATCCCGATTTTTCTCAGATTGAGATTGATGAGCAAGTCGTCAACCTGACCCGCTTTAATGTGCAATTACCCGAAAAACGCACCTTTTTTCTTGAAAATGCCGATATTTTTGGTAATTATGGCATTCCGCCAATTAGACCCTTTTTCTCGCGCCGTATTGGCCTTAACCCCGACGGAACACCCGGAACTATCCTTGGAGGTTTGCGCCTAACGGGCAATTTGGATGCCAATACACGTATCGGCGCACTTACGATGCAAACCCGGGAAAGTAAAGGAGGCGGCACCCAAAATTTTTCCGCGCTGTCGCTGAATCGCCGCGTTTTTGGGCGATCTACGGTATCCGGGTATTTCCTTGATCGAGAACAATTTAAAGGTACAGAGCGGCAGACCAAAGCCTACAGTCGGAATGCCGGTCTCGAGACCAATTATATCTCTACCGATGGTAAATGGGGCGGCTGGCTCACACACCACCGCTCGTTTCAGGCAGGTGTTACCAACCAAAACTGGTGGGGCAATATGGGCGGTACTTATACGAACAGGAATTTTAATACCCTGATTGATGTATTGCACATGGGTGAAAATTACGTAGCAGATTTGGGATTTGAGCAACGCATCCAAAATTACGATGTACTTCGAGATACCGTCATCAAGTTGGGGTACAACTTTATTTTTTCCACTTCCAATTATCGTATTTTCCCTAAAAAAACGGCGACAAAACTCAATTTTATAGAATTAGGAGCCGAACTGTTTCAGGTCATCAACCCCGATGGAACGCTCAACGAATCCTCTAATAATATTTCAGCGGAGATTAATTTCAAAAATACCAGTTCGATCAGTTTCTACGTGAATCCTAACTATGCCAATGTGCCCGTTTCGTTCAAATTTGATGATGGGCCACTTGAAACATGTCCTCCATTGCCAGCAGATCAATATCGCTTTACAAGTGGCGGTATTGAGTGGGGTTCCGATTACCGCAAGCGTTTTAATGCAAACTTGAGTGCCCAAGCAGGTCAGTTTTACAACGGCCAAATCTACACTGCAGGTGTTACACTTAGTTGGCGTTACCGGACACTACTCAACCTGCGCATGGCAGCAACGTACAACCGCCTCAGTTTCCCCGAGCCTTATTGCGATGTAAGTATTGTCAATCTTACGCCTCGTATTGAAGTGTTTTTGGCTAAAAATATTTGGTGGACAACCTTTGTTCAATACAATAACCAAGCCGACAATTTCAATATCAACAGTCGTTTACAATGGCGTTTCCGTCCAATGAGCGACTTATTTGTGGTATATACCGATAATTACGGCGTAAATGTGCCTGGGGTAAAGAACAGAGCGTTGGTAGCAAAAGCGAATTATTGGTTCTAAGGCGTTTTAGCCAGTTGAGCAATTTTTACTTTTTTCGTAAATACTTAGATAGCACACGGATTACACGGATTGGACACGGATTTATCTGTTTTTACTTAATAAAAATCCGTTTTAAAAAGAAATCCTTTAAAATCTGTGTCTAATCCGTGCAATCCGTGTGCCACGCTAAGTTTTTACCTTTTTTCTATTCAAAATCTATTTTTACTTCAAAAAACGACTGTATCAAGTAGATTTTGCCTACTCGCCTTCTGCTAAAAAGGGCAATTTAGTTGCGTTTCAGCATCGTGTGGT
>JBEAVK010000452.1:0-13826 GCA_041160955.1 Bacteroidota bacterium | reverse complement strand
CAAACATCACCGTTACGTTTTTATGATTGACCACGCCAGGAATCCATTTCGGCATGGCTTTGATCACCCTCAGGGCTTCTTCGTCGCAGCCGCTTCCAATAGATTTGACACATTGCGCATTACTAATAGCACCGGTAGAATCAATCATAAAATTGACGATAACTGTCCCTTGGATATTGTCTTCGCGCGCCAAGGCCGGATAGCGGAGATTTTTGGAAAAATAGGCACTTAGCCCAGCGTCACCACCTGGAAACTCGGGGCGTTTTTCTAATTCAAATATCTCGTAGGTTTTGTCCACTACGGGCGTTTGGCCTATTGCAATTTGGATCGAAAATAGGCAAAATACGAGAAAATATAGTTGTTTTACCATGTTTTTAGTATAACTGTTGGGCATATTTCAAAATAGTACACGATGGCATACGATGGCACACGGATTAACACGGATAAGACACGGATTTAAAAGGGTTCTATTTAAAAGCAGGTTTAAAATATAAGAAACAGAAAAAATCCGTGTCCAATCCGTGTTAATCCGTGTGCTATCCAATCCGTGTTAATCCGTGTCCAATCCGTGTCCAATCCAATCCGTGTCCAATCCAAATCTAAGTAGTAAGCATCAAAAAAAATCAATTACGCTTCAAACACCAACGCCTCATGGTTCAATTCCCTAAAATCAACCGGAGTTACAGCAGATACACCTTGTTCTGGCATATAAACACCATAAATCGTATCTACTGCCGACATCGTGGCTTTGTTGTGCGTTACCACAATAAATTGCGATTCAGCCGAAAACTTGCGGATAATATTATTGAATTTCTCCACATTGGCATCGTCCAAAGGCGCATCCACCTCGTCGAAAATACAGAATGGCGCGGGTTTGAGCAGGTACAAAGCAAACAAAAGTGCCGTGGCCGTCAGTGTTTTTTCACCACCCGACAACTGCGCGATACTCTGCGGGCGTTTGCCTTTGGGTTTGGCAATGATATTAATGTCCGATTCCAACGGATTATCGGGTTGCGACAAAATCAAATCCGCTGTATCTTCTTCGGTGAACAAGGTACGGAATACTTCGATAAAATTGGTTCGAACTTGCTCAAAAGATTCCAGAAAACGTGCTGTTGCCGTTTCTTCAATCTCTTTCATCGTGAGTTCGAGGTTGATTTTGGCCTCCAAAATATCGTTGCGTTGCCCGGCAATGGTATCGTGCCGCTCTTTAATTTCGTTGTACGCCTCAATGGCCAATGGATTAATTTCGCCATAAGTATCCAAGCGGCGTTTGAGGTTATTGACCTCTTTTTCTAATGCATCGCGTTGGAACAGCGGGTTAGGTTCGTCGTTGATCACGTCATTGACCGACATACCAAACTCGGCGCGGAGGCGTTCACCAATAGCCGTTATTTCAAATTTTACATCGCCAAATTTTTCCTTCAAACGGTTGATATGCGCTTGCAAATCTTGTTGTTTTCGGAACAAATCGCGTTGGTCATTTTCAATTTTATGAATTTCGTTGCGCGCCTTAAAATACGTCTGTTCTACCTCGGAAAGCGTTGCTTCTTTGGCTTTTTTCTCGGCGTAACCCGTTTGTAGTTCTTGGGTCAAACGCGCAATTTCACTCACCGCAAATTCCATTTCATCCGCCAAACGCGCTTGTGTTGCCTTGTTTTGCGTGGTTTGCACCTGCAATTCGCTCAAGCGTTTGGTGCGGAAAGTGAGTTCCTGTTGCAGTCCGGTTACCTTATTTTGTTGCCGGATAAACTCGATATTTTTTTGGTTATAGGCTTGACTAAATTGACTGAGTTGCTCGGCCACATCGCGAAAAGAGCCATCGGCGGAGGACAACCGCTCCTGTACTGCGGTCACTGCTTTTTGGTTTTCGGCCAATTGTAGCACCAATGTTTTATTGCTCAGATCGAGTTGTTTGATCAGGTCGCCACTGGCTGCGGCTTGGTCGTCAAAATTCTTAACAAACAAGGCAATATTGTCCATTCTAGCCTGTAAACCCGATTTTTCGGTCTGCAAACCACCCAAATCGCCACGTGCGCGGGTGAGCACCGGCCCTTGATCGGCTGCTTTTAATGCCTGCAATTTGGTGCGCAATACCGTGAGTCGGTTATTATAATCGGTCTCAATGGATTCAAATTTGCGAATATCCGTATCCAGTATTTCGAGGTTCTTTTTGCGACCAATTTTTTTACCTTCAAACAAACCCACCGAACCGCCCGACATAGAGAATTTGCGGCGGGTAAGCGAGCCAGATTGTCCTAAATAAGTCGTGCCTTCTTGTACCGAAAGTTGCGCCGCCGAACTGTCATCCACAATCACTACATCAGCGAGCAGGTATTCCACCAAACGGCGGTATTGCGCCTCCACTTCCACCAAATCCACGGCGCGCATACCAGCAGCGAGCAACGAAAGTGGTGCTTCGTATTGCGCAAAAGCATCGAGCATAAAGAAATTGGCGCGTCCTTTTTGGCTGCGACCCAGCAATTGGATGGCTTGTACAGCGGCATCCGTATCCGGCACGACGTAGTAATTGAGGTAAGGCTCGAGGTAGTTTTCGATCACTACCCGATAATCCTCTTTTACATAAATTAGATCCGATAAAAGCGGGCAGTTTTTGGCCCAATCCTTCTGCTGACTCAAGAATTTGATACTTTCAGGGAATCCCTCGAGGCTTTCCACCATGCTTTTGGTGAGTTTGTACTCATTCCGTTTGGCATCGAGGGAGCGGTTATGGTCGGCCAATTTTTTGGTGAGCGCTTCCAATTCCTGTTCGGTTTGCTCTACATCTTGCCGGCGTTTATTTTCTGCGGTTTCGAGTACCTCAATTTTTTTTAATTGTTCGGCCTCGTTTTGGTCCAAATCTTTAATTTTTTCGTTCAATACCTTCATTTCCTCGCGGCGGACGGACACATCGGCCAGGGTACGTTCCACATCTCGGCGGAGGTTATCGATTTGGTTGGCTTGTACAGCGCGTTGTTTTTCCAATTCCACAATCGTCCGTTCGAGTACTTGCTGTTCTTTCACAAATTCGTCGAGGTTGCCCTTGAGCAAATTATGGTCGGAGCGTACCTTTTCGAGCAGGTTTTTGGCTTGTTCCAATGCTTCCTCAAATTCTACTTCTACCCGTTTTTCGTAATTCAGATCGGTTTGGTAGCCTTCCACCTCCATTTCAAGTTGTCGGATCGATTCGGTGGCTTTGCTAATTTGATCGTCCAGTCGTTTCAAATCCTGATCGACAAAAGAGCGTTTTTGTTCCACCATGCCCTTTTCGTTTTCCTTACCTCGGATACGTCCGGTCAGTCGATTTACGTCCTGTTGTTGTTCGCTGAGGGAGGTTTCTTTGTCCAAATGCGTTTTGCGCAATGCCTCTGTGGCGGCTTCGGCTTGGCGTGCATTGGCTTCTATTTGGCGATAATTGTCCTGTTCTTTGGCAATAATGGCCTCCGTTTCCTTGTATGTTTTTTTGTGGAGGGCGAGGTTGTGTATCGCCAATTCGACGCTGAGTTTTTTGTATTCGTCCTTAAATTCGTAGAATTTTTGGGTACGAGCGGCCTGTTTTTCGAGTTTTTTCAATTGATCCTCAATCTCGAACAGCAGGTCTTCCACGCGATCCAAGTCGGCGGTAGTAGCATCCAGTTTTTGGCGGGTTTCATTTTTGCGCGCTTTGTACTTGCTTACGCCTGCGGCCTGCTCGAACATACGCCGACGCGAGTGCTCGCGGTCGCTCAGGAGGTCTTCCACCATATTGAGGGCAATAATGGCGTAACTATCGGGCCCAATTCCGGTGTCCATAAACAGCGAAGTGATGTCTTTGAGGCGGCAAGGCACCCCATTGAGGCGGTATTCGCTTTCGCCGGAGCGGTACAGCATACGGCTGATGCTCACATTGGCGTACTCGGTGGGCAGTATGTTTTTAGTATTTTCAAAGGTGAGCGTGACCTGAGCAACTTGCGCTTCTTTGCGTTTTTTTGTACCATTAAATATGACCGACGACATTTTGTCGAGGCGCAATTGGCCACTTTTTTGCTCGCCCAATACCCAGCGCACGGCATCGACTACATTACTTTTACCCGACCCATTGGGCCCTACCACACCTGTGACATCCGAATTGAAATGGATCACAGTTTCGTTGGCAAATGACTTAAAGCCTTTTAATTCCAGCGTTTTCAACCTCATAATGCGGCGAAAATACGGCAATTGAATTATAGCGGGAGCATTGTTGTGGATTTTTTTGTGTTTTGGGGGTTGTGAGGAGTCGATAAAATCACGTTATCATATTCAACTACCCATTTTTCCTTCCAATAAGCCTACTAAATTTTCTAATTTTAAATGAATTGACTGTACTTGATCTGCTAACATTGAAATCTGGTGCTCCATTTTATCAATCCTATTTAAATCAGTATTATTGATTGTATTATAATTACCATTTGCGCTGCCATGCTGGTTTTGTATTTTAAATACCATCGAATTTTGCTGCTCTTCATCAAGTAGTTTTTCTACTTGAATCCCTAGTTTTTCTGCAAATAACCGAATGTGCTTGCCTTTGGCGCGCTGTTTATTAGAAATAATATTACTTATCGTCCCTTGGCTAATATGCGTACCATCAAGGGACGAGTTAATCATTTCAGCAAAGCTACTTTGTGTATAACCTTTATCTTCGAGTGCTTGCAACAATTTTTGGCCAATAAACCAACGTTGATGTTCCATTTCTATATTATTAAAAAACTATTAGAAAACGATTAATAAAAAATTTGGTTCGACAAAGGTAATACATGTACTTTTGTTTAAACAATAATATTACTCGGAAAAACTCACTACTTATTCAAATAAGTAAATCACCAACCAAACTATCTTTACAATCATGGTATTTTCAATTCCTCATCTTGTACATTTTCTTCAAAAGTTCTTGCATCTATTTGATCTAGTGGAGAAAATTTAATCTGTGCTTTTAGTAGAATTCAGTCTAGCCGCCTGACCACTTAGGTTTGGCTAAAATCCTTACTTCTACATTTTTTTCTTTTTTTACTAGGCTTGTACGAAGATTTATGCTCCGTGCTGTGACTTTTATTGCCTTTAGACAGGCTATACTTGTCAGCCTTTTACATGTCTTCTCGAAGGCATTGCTACACCTATGGATATTTTACTCCACTTGGGCAGAAGTCGCTATTTTTATTTTTAAGTATATTTTACATTTAAACATTTTTTCACACTTCAAACATTTTTTTATGAAGAATTTCTCAAATCTCCGATTTTTCGGAAAAAACTTAAACCGCTTTGTGGTTTTAACACTAGCCCTTACCTTTGGTGTTGTGGTAACTACTTTCCTTGTTTCATCTTGTACCAAAGAGGGTAAGCCAACGCTTACGGAAGGTGAAGTATCGAGTACGTTAGTTCCGAGCTGTGACGATTATTGCTCGGAGTGCAATTCGGGACATTGTGACCCTAAATCAGTATTGGAAGCGGTTAACACGCCCGATGACCAAGAAAATGACCGCGTAAATATGATTTTATATCATTACGCAAAAGCAGTTAAAGAAGCTGCTAAAAACCCTACTTATCGCGCATATATGTTAAATGCAATGACAGTCAACAACCAAGGTGTTTCTCCATCGCTACTTACTTTAGCGAATGGAAATACTGCTTTCGCCACTTTTTTGAACGATAAAATTCGTTCATCTGTATCTGCCGAGACAGTATATCCCAAAGGTGTTGAACCTGGAATTGCTACTTTAGTAAATGACGCAAATTGGGACGCCAATGCTTACTTAAAGTCCAAGTTGACGTACAAAGGCCAGTCTTATGATCCAGTTATTCACTACATTGCAAAGCCGTTAACAAGTAGCATTTCTTTTGATGCCACCGTTTTAATTGCGCAGGAAGTAAATGACTGCGACGATATAGCAGGCTGGAAGGGCGATACAGAAGTATTGGTAGGACAAGCAGAAGCAAGTCAAAATACGCGTGCCGTATTTATTGTTGAACCAGGATACAATGGAGCCGTATCCCAAGGAATTGCACCTCCTCCTACGGATATTGTTTCAGAGAGGACAACAACCGTAAATATGTCTAGTTTTGTAATCAACGGTGAAAGTTATAGGTATGAGGCGAATGGAAAATCGGATATCGCTGGTTTTTGGCAGAGTTATACGCCGTCACCTGCTTTTATGGCAATTCTTTCAGATGGTTCAGCCTTTTTTAAAAAAGTTAAGTGTAAGGATATTAAAGATAAAAAAACAATAACTGATGCCACAACTATATATGGTACATTTGATGGGCCTTGGGATGGCGGTAATTTTTTTATTGGTTTTTATGAATATGATTGGTACGCTAGCTGGAAAAAGATAGATGCCCCTTGTGAATCAATGATTAGTGTGGGAGGAAACATGAAGTTTTCTAACGAGTGGTATTGCAGAGAGTTTTGTGGCCCATCTACGAGTTACTGGTCGACATTAACTCCAGGAGGTGCTACGATTTCAAGATCAAATGAAAAATGTACTTTTACCCTTTCAGGAATTTAGTTGATTCAAATATACGGGCAGAGATGGCATATCTCTGCCCGTAACATACGTATAATATGAAATTTATATTGTCCTATTTTTTTTGCATATTTTTTAATGGCTGTGCGTATTCACAACATTTAAATAATTTGGTATTTACCCCAACTGTAGGTTTTCGTCTATTCATAAGTGAGTACGAATTACCTCATTTTTCTCAAGCTTTTGATATCAGGGCATCCCCAAGTATAGGAATGGAGGTTGGATATAAAAGCAAACCATTTGCTTTGTCTTTTTACTTAGACCGCGGGTTTTATACCATCTATAATCCAGAAAAATCAGCATTAAAAAGCAATGTACTTCATAAAAGCCGAGGCTATCTAATTAGTTTACTATACCACAAGAATAAACACTTATTTGGGATAGGGCATTATTCACAATTCCATGAATCATCACTTAACTACGTTGGTAGGTTACCTCAAACAAAACGGTATATCACTTTGTCCTATGGCTTGCGCTTAGGTAAGGCCGAAATAGAGTATGTTAAACTATTTAGATATTATACTTATTTTGCTGTTCGTGGTGCTTATTTTAGTTCACTAAACATAAAATACCATATCCAAAACAAAACCACCGCCCAACAAACACGCGACAAATATGCACAGCGGTTTCATTTCAAACTTGGGGTACGAACATTTATGATCACCAATAATTACCTTTTAGGCGAAGAAAAGAGGCGATTTGGTGTATCGGGAAGTCTTGGGGCGGAGTATTTGCTGCCTCGTTTCCATACTGCTGCTTTTGCAGAGCGCGATTGGTGGTTTGGTTTAAATGGCGGATCACCGGAGCGGCAGATCAATGGCTATGTGAGCAATAGTATATTAGGTGTACGTTTTTACTACGGCAAAAAACGCGATTGGAATATTGCTTTGGGGTATGCGGCGGTCACGGATAATAATCTATTACCGATAACCCGCCCTCAAATATTGGCTGGCACAGCAAAAGTACGCCTTTGGTACTATAACGTAAAAGGGGTGTCTGTAGGTTTTGGCAAAAAAGTAAGCCCCAATTGTGTGCTGGATTTGAGGGGCATTATTCCGTACCGAGGGGAGTACAAATTTAATAAAATGCGCTATTCTTTTGGGGCGAATTATTTGCTTAGGGTGTAGGTAATTGCCTAAATTTCCTTACTTTAAGCAGTGTTTTCAATGCTTTGTACCTGTTTTTAACAAATAAATTTTTTCCATATTAAATTTTTCACAATGAAACATCTCTTTAAATTTCAGTTTTTTAAATTAATTTCCTTGACTTTTTCATCCATAGAAAAGAGTAAGGATACACAAGCGGTAGGTCTATTTCCTCCCCCTTCACAGATTACAGCAAAACTATTATCTTGTATATTATGGATAAGTTTTATTTTTTGTAGTAGTACAGGGAATGCGCAAACTATTTCTCGCATATTCCCGAGAAGTATTGATTTGGCCAACTTCATTCCATACTATTCTGAACGGTTTGCTGAACCTATTACACTCCCTAAAGTAGATATTGAAGCGGCACTTGCCGAAGATAAAGAAAATGGTCGCTCAATTCCCCGCTTTGGTGTTAAAATTCCCACAAGTTTTGACCAAAATGACGGAGCGTATTTTGAGTATGCTAATGTAATGATTTGGAAGATAACATTTTATTCTAAAGAAGCCACCTCTTTAAATTTTGGTTTTGACCAAGTTACCCTACCAGAAGGGGCGGAAATTTACTTCTATAACGAGGACAAAACTATGATCATGGGGCCTGTCTTGCCGGAGTATATTAATGACAATAGATACTATTCCGATATTGTTAAAGGAACCACCATTACAATTGAAGCAGTATTGCCAAGGGAAACAGTAAAAGAGTTTAGTATTAACATTGGGTTTATCACGCATGGGTTTAGGTCAGAAGGTGTGTCAGAGCGTGATTTTGGCGATTCAGCACCTTGTCAGATTGATTTTAATTGTTCCTCTAATGCAACGAGCTTTGCAAACCAACGAGATGCTGTAGCGCTTGTGCTGACAAATGGTGGTTCTTGTTCTGGAACGCTAATGAATAACGGTTGTCAGGATTTGAAAGGCTATTTACTTACTGCCTTTCATTGCTTAACGCCCATGGATATTACATTATCACAAAGTGATAAAGATGCAGTACAAAGTTGGGTATTCAGATTTAACTATGACAGCCCTGCCGCAGACTGTCCGGGTACAACAGGAACAGAGCCTACCAACTATATTTCTTTTAGTGGTGCAACATTTCGTGCAGCACAGTTGGCAACACTTTCAAGTGGAACCGATTTTGCTTTATTAGAGTTGAACTCATCTTTAGTCGGTCAGCCCACCATTGCATTTGCGGGCTGGGATAGGACATTAAGCACAACCCCAAGTTCTGGATTTGGTATTCATCATCCTCGGGGTGATGTGAAAAAGATTTCAGGGTTTACTAACGCACCTACAACAACGCAATGGGCTTATACGCCCTCTTCTTTTACAAAATCAGCAACTCCCAGTTCTTATTTTGATGTAGAATGGGCAACAGGAGGAACTACAGAGGGAGGCTCTTCTGGTTCTGCACTTTTTAATAGTAGTGGTCAAGTTATAGGGGTATTATCGACAGGAAATCCTGCCCCATGCATTGACCTTCCTGGTAGAATATCTGCATATGGAAAATTTGCTCGTGCTTGGACAGGGAGCGGTACAAATGATAAAAGGCTGAGCAATTGGCTCGGAGTGAGTTCCCCAATTATTATGAATGCTATACGCTCCCCATTTATTTCAGGAGTTAGTATTACTTGTTCATCAACAAGTAATGTGACTTACACGCTTCAAAATCCAATACCGGGTAGGGCTATTTCGTGGACAATATCGCCGGCTAGCTCTTTTGCAACTACAGGTGGAGCCGCTACTTCGGGGACGACTGCTACTGCTACATTTAGACCGCTGTCTTCTACTTTTGGTGGCTCGGCTACTATCACTTACACAATGGCTGGTACAGGAACTTGTAGTACCTCCACTATCGTTCTTACTAAAAAAATATGGTTCGGAAAACCATCTTCGGCAGTAAGTCTTTTACATAATACTGCCTTGTGTAAAGGGGCTAACGGTGGATCAACACTTGTTTCGCTCAATGGATCTGTACCTGGTACAACATCAGCATCTATTCAAGGGGTTACAGATGTTACTTGGTCGTATAGCGGCCCCCTTACTTCGTTTTATGTTGATCCAATAACAGAAACTTCGGTAAGTTATACAGCGGGGCCAGGTACTGGTAGTGCTGGAATGACCGCTTGGGCAACTAATGTATGTGGTACCAATCAGGCAACAGGTGTCGGTTTTGCTGTCGTTAATTGCTTAAAAGGTAGCGGTACAGCAATCGAGAGCGAACCCATTACGATAGCTCCAAACCCTGCCAATAATGTACTCTTCGTGTCCCTAAATGACTTGTTGGAAACTGATATAGATACTGGTCCAATACAAATTCAAATATTGAATACACTTGGTAGTGTTGTAATGACATTGCAAAGTAGTAGTAGCCAACAGGAAATTGATATATCTCGCCTCCGACCAGATGTCTATTTTGTAGAGATCAGTCATAGAGGGGTAATCCATCGAAAAAAAATACTGATTGCGCACTAATCATTCACGGGCTTGTAATACGGTAAAAAACAATATTTACCGTATTACAAGCCACTATAAATACCACAACTATGAACCGCTCACAACACTTTTTACTCATACTACTCTGTGCCACCCTACTACAAAAAGTAAATGCACAAAAAATCTTAAACCATTCCGAAATTCGTTTTGGTACGGCTTGGGCTTTACAAGATAGGCGACTTTTTGAAACTAATCCTAAATTAGTAGCATATATTCTGGAACGGGAAGATCAGGAATATGATTTTCAATATAGTCTGAGTTGGCAAAAAAGATGGCTGCAATTTGGGCAATTTGGCCTTAAAACAGGCATCAATTATTCAGTAAGTAATACTAAATTTGGCCGAACTTATAACCCAATATACCAACGGGGAGATAACGAATGGCCAGCAGCAATCAACTATAGAATAGGCAAATATTCTAAAAAATTACTTCAAGCCCCAATTGATCTACAATTTTATTTACTACAAATGTCATCAAATAAAGCAAATGTATATCTTAATTTTGGTGTATTACCTTCTATTTGTTTTAATAAAAGGATTAGGGATAGTCGTAAAATTGATGGAGAAAAATCAGCGGTTGTTAAACACAGAAATCTATGGTTTGATGGCGTAGAATTTAACCCAGGCATAGGATTCAAATTCGGCAGGTTCGATGTATTGGTCAGCCATAGGCTATATAATTTTACTAAAAAAGATGGCTTAATTTTTTATTATGATCTTTTTTACAAAGGGTTTGACGCTCCATTCCTATTAGATCGGTACGAGTGGTTCAATCCCAAAAAATACTGGATTACGATAGGGTATCAAATTAGGCAATAAGGTGAACATTGAAGTATATTGCTATCTAGTAATTTCGTAGTTTTGTGGCGCAGAACATCCATATTCAGCGATACGCTTTTACACAAAACAATGATAATGTCCATTAAAAATACGCTTTTTTGCTTTATTTTGTGCTCTTTTGCCGCAAATACAGCCCAAGCCCAATTGCCTGTCAACCGCACGTTTCAAGCGGCTTTTGATAAAAATACCCGTAGTAAAGATGGAATGCCAGGTGCAAAATATTGGCAAAACCACGCGGCGTACGATTTGCAAATAAAATTTGACCCGCAAACAAGGCTGATCAGCGGCGAAGAAACGATTGTTTATACCAATCAAAGCCCCGATACATTGAAGCAGATTGTCTTCAAATTGTACCCAAATATCTATAAAAAAGGCGCGCAACGCCTAATGACCATCGACCCCGAAGATATCAACGATGGGGTGGAAATCACAAAAATGGTCGTCAATGATGTGGCCAAACCTACCGATAAACTAAATATTGATGGCACAAATATGTTGGTGGGTGTCAAACCATTAGCACCCGGACAAGCAGTTCGTTTTCAAATTTCGTACAATTATACCATCAACAAAACCTCGCACATACGCACGGGCGAGGTCGATAATGGCGCATGGTTTTTGGCCTATTTTTTTCCGCGTATCGCTGTTTATGACGATATTGATGGTTGGAACCGACACCCGTATTTGGGTAATCAGGAGTTTTACAACGATTTTTGTGATTTTAAAGTGGCATTTACCGTGCCCAAAGATTATATCGTTTGGGGTACAGGCGATTTGACCAATTGCGCCGAAGTACTCGCACCAGAGTATTGCGCAAGGATTGCAAAAGCAGAAAAAAATGATGCAACCATTGCAATTATTGATAGTATTGACTTGAAAAAAGGCAATATCACGGTCAATCGTCCAGAAAACACCTTTCGTTTCGATGCTAAAAATGTGACAGATATTGCAATGGCGATCAGTAACCATTACCTCTGGAATGCCACAAGCCGCGTGGTGGACAATACCACCAAACGCCGTACACGGGTAGATGTAGTGTTTAACAAAGAACACCAAGACTTTGTGGAAGTGATCGATTTTGCCCGTAAAACAGTAGAAGGAATGAGTTTTCAATTCCCCCGTTGGCCGTTTCCGTACCCGCACATGACTGTTTTTGATGGATTGGATCAAATGGAATACCCCATGATGGCCAATGATAACCCGTTAGAAGACCGTGAGGAAGCGATTGAACTGACCGATCACGAAATTTTTCATACCATGTTCCCTTTTTATATGGGTACTAACGAAACAAAATATGGTTGGATGGACGAAGGTTGGGCCACAATAGGGGAGTGGTTGCTCACAACTTATATTGATTCGTCGATTACCGATGTGTATAGCATTGAAAATTATGCACGTTTTGCAGGCAAGGAACTGGATTTGCCCATTATGACACCTACCACACAAACATTTGGTGCGCCACTTTCGGTCAATTCCTATCCAAAACCCGCTTTGGCTTACTTGTATGTCATGGATTTGCTGGGCGAAGAAGCATTTTACAAAGGTTTGCACCATTATATCCGCACTTGGAACGGCAAACACCCCATTCCCTACGATTTTTTCAATTGTATGAATGTCGGTTCGGGGGTAAATATGGATTGGTTTTGGAAACGTTGGTTTTTTGAAGACGGCATACCAGATTTAGCGATTGCTTCCGTGGACAATGGTAAAAGTTCCAAAACGGTGGTAGTGGAATCAAAAGGCAATAAACCCGTACCGATTGATTTGGTGGTGACTTATACCGATGGTTCGGTGGAGCGTTTTCACCGCACCGTAGCCGTTTGGCAAAACGATGTTAAATTGGTTAAAATCAAATTTAAGAGCAAAAAAACGGTGCAATCTGTTCATTTAGGCGGTGTTCGGAGCGTGGATAGCAATAAAGAGGATAATGATTGGAAGGTGAAATAACATCAAATACAGCAAAAAAATGAGCCAAAACAATAGCATAAAATACTATATCGTAGATGTTTTTGCCAATGCTAAATACGAAGGCAACCAATTAGCGGTGTTTTTGGATTTGGAGCAACAAATTTCTGATGCTAACATGCAACGCATGGCTAAAGAAATTAATTTTGCAGAAACAACTTTTATCAAAAGCAACAAAAACGATGAGCGTTTTGGGGTTCGGATCTTTACGCCCGAGCATGAAGTGCCTTTTGCGGGCCACCCTTCCATTGGTACAAGTTATGTGATCTCCAAATTTATTTTATCCGAACCGCGCGATAAAATTGTACTGGAATTGGCGCACAGCGATATTGAAATTTCGTTTTTAGACAATGACCTGATCTTTATGCAACAGGCGCAGCCCGAGTTTAGGGAATATTTTACCCATGAGGAAATCGCGCAGGAATTGGGCTTTTCGTTGGATGATTTGGACATCGATTTACCCGTTCAAGAAATAACAACGGGATTGCCGTATATCCTTATTCCGTTGAAAAACCTGCGTGCAATGGAGGAAATTCGCTTGAATTACGCTATTTTACAGGCATTTTTGGAAAAAAGAAAAAAATACAGGGGCAATAGCGCAACCGGACATTCTACCTCTTTTTTCTTTTTTACAAAGGAAACATACGAACCCTCCAACGGCTATAATACCAGAATGCAGTTGCTCGAAAACGGCAAACTCTCCGAGGATGCAGCCACCGGTAGTGCCAATGGATGCTTTTTGGCTTACCTACTCCAACATGTGCAGCCCACAGTTCAAACCACTGTGGAACAAGGGTTTCAGATACACCGCAAATCGTATCTGTACCTAGATGGCAGTGTGGAAAACG
>JBEAVK010000298.1:0-64509 GCA_041160955.1 Bacteroidota bacterium | reverse complement strand
GTACCACCAGTTTTCCATTCCGCACCGAACCATCCTCAAACTGCACGGCAAAATAGTAGCCACCAGCGGGCAATCCTGCGAGGGACAACTGTACCGATCGTTCATATTTTTGCCAATTCCCGCTAGAAATGGTCATTCCAGCAAAATTATAAAGTACCCATTGTCCATTTGCCATAGGTATATCGGGTAGTATGATATAGGTTTCGGTACTGGCAGGGTTTGGTACGATGCTTAATTTGCCTGTTGGAGCGTCCTGCTGCGGATCGTCGGTGCTGGAAATACAACTTGTCCAGTCAATACATCCTTCGGAGTTCATTTTCACGACCCAAGGATAAGAGCGAATACCGCCAGGGCCTTGTTTGTCGATATAACCCGCTGAAATGACACTCCCTGAGGGCAAAACGCCTATTCCCCCAATATCGAATAACTGCGATTCGTTCGCTGCTAAGTCCCAATTTGGGATAAAATAACGCTGCCAAATGCTATCGCCGGTGGCGGATAGTTTATAAACATATTCAGACTGGTACCACGATGCAGGGTCATCTACTGGTATGCCCTTAACCAATGCTCTGCCACTGACGAACCAAGATCCATCTATTCCGCGATCTAAATCAATAGTTCCGTTGTAATAATGAGGTAATGGGCTTACTTGCCGTTTCCATTTGATATGGTAAGTAGAATCGCGGCATACAATATAATTAACTACATCATATAATTCATCTGTATCGTAAAGAACCACTCTAGTCAAATACACCAAATCTCCATTTTCTATCCTATTAGTAGAAAATGCTCCACCTTCTTCTAATGTATCTGATCTCCAAACTTCACCTACTAACCCTAGTTTATTAATCGTTAAAAAAGAAGAAAATAAAAAAGGTTCAATATCAAGACTAGGTGTCTTTGTAACTATGGGCATACTGACTAAGGCATCATTAGTACTTTCAATTGGGAATACCTGCTGAATGGCTTCATTGTTCAGGTCATCGCCATATTCGTGTTCCCAAATCGTATTACCTGCTGGATCAAGGGCTATTATATGACCAAGATAATCATTATTTTGTCTTATTTTACCCCCGCTGATAAAATACCCTCCGTTGGGTCTCGGAGCGATATTGTATAAGGTAGCAAAGTCAAAACCCGGATTATTATACTCCTTGATGCTCGTACAATTTAAATCATGATCAAATGAAATAAAAAAAGTGGACTGTACTGCGTCTAAGAATCCACCAACTGCAACAAAGCCATCATTGCCGTCTTTAATGATATCGTAATTCAAGTTGGCGGCCATGTGCCGACCATTAGGGTCGTAGTAGTTTCCTTCTTGTACAATATTACCCATGGTATCCATGCGGGCAAGCCAAACTCCTTGCTGGAAGGGGGGGGATAAATTATATGTACCACCATAAAGAATAAATGTAGTATCCGTATCAATTAATACATTAACGAATGCGCTACTTCCGGGATTAGGATTATACACAGTATTAAATCCCGGCTGCGCGAGGAGGTTTTGCGTTAAAATAAATGTAAAAAATATGTATATTGCTTTTTGCATGATGTAGAAACGGTTGTATTGCTGGGTCGGCAATAGGCATGGGGCATAAAGCCGACCCAACAATAATAAGGTTAGTGTTGAACAATAATCTTTCCTTGGGAAATAGTTCCATCGGAAAGCGTTAATGCCCAAAAGTATATTCCAGCGGGTAGTGAATAGGAAAATAAAAAGACAAACCCCGTACCCAAAGCGTTCACTTCAAATACGGGGCTGTCAAATAAAATATTAATTTAGGCTAATATTCGCCTATGTCTATTACCGTTGTACAGCAAGTCTCCGCACCGATGATACATGATTGGTCCTCATGTGAATGAAGTACATACCTTCGGGTAGTTGGCTACAATCCAAATCTGCTTTTAGGCTGCCTTCGGAAATACTGGTCATCAATACGCGTCCAGATGCGTCCAATACTTGAATATGGATCGTTTCATCGGGCAATTGACCAAATACGATTCTTGCAAAACCTGTCGTCGGATTTGGACGAATAGAAACGCCACTTAACCATGCTGGTTCAAAAGCACTCACTACACTTGTTACTATTACCGTATTGGTGAATTTGCAACCATTTCCATCCAAAACATTTACGGTGTAAGTACCCGCCACTAGATCCTTAAGATCTTCCGTGATTGCGCCATTGCTCCATAAATAAGTGTAAGGGGCTTGGCCGCCTACAACTGTTAGATCAATAGCACCATTTGCATTATTATTGGTTGCTGCTGTGGTAACAGATTGGATTACTGCTGCACTATTAATGATGATATCAAAAGAGCATAAACCCGTATTACCACCTAAATCGGTATAACTATATGTTTGTGTGGTGACCGCGCCTACTGGGAAAATGGCATTGCTTGGTAAACCCTCCACCAAGTTCCATGTACCACCAGCAAGACAGTTGTCGGATGCAAATGGTGCCGGATAAGACACTGTATTATCGTTACTACAACGCGTAATGGATGCAGGACAAGTCAATACCGGAGTGATATTGTCTATGATGTTTACCGTTACTACTGTAGTTGCCGTGTTTCCAGCCGCATCCGTTGCTGTGACAGTAACCAAGTGCTCGCCCAATGCTGTGCACGAAAAAGTAGTATTTGGCATAGTCACAGTTACGCTTCCGCAGTTATCTGCTGCTTGAATATTGAGCATTGCAGGTGTAAGGGTAACCATACCATCTGCGTTAAGTGCAAGGGTGGTACTGGTAGATGCGATAGTTGGTGCTTGTGTATCGCTGTTGGTTACAGTGGCCGCTACGGATTGTGTACAACCATTAGCATCAGTAACTACTAAGGAATAGCTGCCAGATGGGACACCTACCAAATCTTCGGAAGTAGCACCATTGTTCCAGTTGTACTGGTAACCAGATGTACCGCCTGCTGTGGTAATTTGGATTGCTCCAACAGGATCATTCGGACAAATAGTATTGGTTACTCCATTGATATTAACCTCCAAAGCAGTTGGCTGGGTTACTTCAATACTAGATTGGGTTTGGCAACCATTGTCGTCGGTCACCTGAACGCTATAAGTACCCGCATTTAGCCCAGTAATAGTGGCGGTTGTGCCGCCGTTGCTCCAAAGGTAAGTAAAAGGTGCTGTTCCGCCGGCAAGTGTAACGGTTGCATTTCCAGAGTTTTGACCAAAGCAGTTGACATTTACACTAGAAAACTGCGTTGAAATGGCACAATCAAAGGAATTTACAGTAACAGAGCGTGTGCTTTGGCAACCACTTTGATCGCCTACAGTAACGGTGTAAATACCTGGTGCTAGGCCAACAATGGCTGCTGTAGTTGCGCCATTGCTCCAAGTATAGGTATAAGTACCAGTACCTCCAACGGGTGCTGCGCTAGCAGTGCCATCATTAGCACCACTGGCTGTTTCGTTGGTGGTCGTTGCGTTTGGTTGAACTGCCGTTGGTTCTGTAATTTCTAGGTTTAACTGTGCAGGACAATTATTACCATCCATAATAGATACGGTATAATTGCCTGCCGCAAGGTTGCTGACAGCAGCGGTATTGGCTCCATTGCTCCAATTATAAGCAACAGGTTCGTTTGCACCAACGAGAGTAACACTGGCTGTACCGTTATTGCTGCCAAAACAAGTAGCATTTGCAGATGCGATCGTAGCCGCTAAAGCGCAATTGAAGGCATTTACAGTTACGATTTGTACAGCAGTACAGTTGTTGGCATCTGTTACGATAACGGTATAACTGCCTGGTGCAAGATTGGTGATGCTTGCCGACGTCTCAGCATTGTTCCATAAGTAAGTATAAGATGAAGTGCCACCGATCGGATTAGCGGTTGCCGTGCCATCATTTACACCATTTGCAGATTGTGCTGTTGAAGCAGCATTTGCACTCAAAGGAGCAGGTTGTGTTATTTCTACAGTTGTAGTTGATGTACAGCCTTCGCCATCTGTCACCACCAATGCGTATTGACCTGCTGAAAGGTCGGATACATTTGCGGTACTTGCGCCATTACTCCAAAGGTAATTATAAGTGCCAGAACCACCTGTAGAAGTAGCGGATACGGTACCATTATTACTACCATTACAAGCAACACTTGTCGCTGTAGCCGCCGCAATAACGGGTGTGCTTTGTACCACAGTTACAGCAGTCGTGCTAATACAGCCATTTTGAGTATTAGAAACTTCCAAATTATAAGTTCCTGCGGCACTTACTAAAGGTGTCAATGTATTATTGCCCGATGCGATTGTACCATTTGCTGTTGTCCAGTTATAATTAATGCCATTGCCTTGTGATGAAGCAGTAGCATTCAATTGCACTTGAGCATTGCTACAATTCAAATTATTTGCGCTCGCGATACTTGCCGTAGGTAAAGTATTGTTCAACGCAATATTAGTCGTAGCAGAAGAAGTACATCCATTATCAGGATTAGTAACAACCAATAGATACTCACCGCTTACTGTTGCGTTAGCCACAGCCGTTGAAGCGGTAAATCCAGATGGCCCCGTCCAAGTGAAATTGGTATTGCTAGTAGGTGAACTACCCGTTAACGACACACTTGAATTGGTACATGTGATGGCTCCACCAGCTGCAACGGCTCCAGGTGTAGTATTGTTGGCCGCAACTGAGGCCATAGAAGTGCCACTGCACCCAGTTGGATCCGATACTTGGACACTATAATTACCCGAAGTGGATACAACAGGGCTTTGTAACGTAGATGTAAAGCCATTAGGGCCTGTCCAAGCGTAGGTAGCATTGGAGGAACTACTTGTAACATTAAGCGCTACATTTGCAGCAGTACAAGTGATCGTTCCACCAGTAGCGGTTGCCACTAAAGAGGTATTGTTACCGGTAACGGTAGTTGTGGCAGTTCTTGTGCAGCCGTTTTCTACGTTAGTTACTCGGAGTGTATAAGTACCTGATGCATTCACCGTAGGCGTTAAAGTACCCGCACCGGATACGATATTGCCGCCATTGGAGGCCGTCCAGAGGTAAGTAAATCCAGCACCAGTTGAGCCAGATCCTTGTAGTACAGCAGTTGTTTGGGTACAATTAATACTCGCTGCCGCTCCTGCAGATGCGGTTGGGAGCGTCGTATTTGTACTTACAGAGGTTACGCCAAATACATTACAGCTGGTTTGCGCATTAAATATTTGTAAGGTATAATTACCTGCTGCATTCACAATTGGAGTCAAGGTATTGCCGCCAGAGACAATATTTCCGCCATTGGTGGCAAACCAAGTATAGGAAATGTTATTACCCTGTGACGAATTAGATGCATCAATCGTAATATTAGGTTGCCCGCATGTAATAGGTGTTGCTGTGGCAATAGAAGCGACCATAGGAGGAGCAGGCGTAAGTGCAAAAGATTGGCTTTTTGTACAGCCTTCATCATCCGTTACAGTTACAGTATAGTTTCCAGCGGATACATTAATGAGTTCGTTGGACTGTTGGCCATTATTCCATACATAAGTATAGCCACCGGGCCAACCACCACCGGCTTCTACCAACATAGAGCCGGGGACACTATTACACCCTGGCGAAACAGTTTCAATCAGTGCTACACTTATGGCACTAGGTGGACCTTCCACCTCAATATCACTAATTGTACCAGTACTTCCCTGCGTAGGTGTTACGGTACAAGAATAAGTACCGGCTGGAATATTGTTTAATATTGGCGTAGTTGTATTTGCACCATTCGACCATTGGTAGGTATAAGGGCCTACCGCTCCTGTTGCGGGAGTCAGCGTGATTTTACCCGTATTCAAGCCAAAACAAACAACATTTTGGACGCTTGCAAGCGTAACACTTGCCTCTAGGGTGCAATACTGAGTTCTTCTAGTCCAAAGAGCCGTTTTGCCGAGCTGGCCTGTTTCATATACTTTTTTGGTGCCTGGGCATACCATATAAATGGTAGGATAATAAGCAACAGAGTATAATCCTCTTACCCCTGCATCATCAGCGATAGGGTAGGGGGTGTCTAGTGTCCAGTTGCCTTGAGTGCTACCATTGCAACCAGAAGGCCCGTAAATACAAGATACATTGGTTGCTGCATCCCCTTCAATGGCAATTACATACGCCTGATTAGTACCATTTGGACCATATTCATTCCAAAGATCACGCAACGCATGCGAATTGTGGTAATTCCAACATGGGCCGCACCATGTGGCAAAAAAGTCAATATAAACTGTTTTGCCTTCATCCAGCAATTGATAAAGGTTGTGTTGACCACCGTCGATATCAGTGACGGTAAAATCGGGGGCAATGGAACCCGGAGGCAGTTGAGCGTTACTGATCGTCCAACTTAATGCCCAAAACAAAAGAAGAAATAAACGTCTTTTCATGAAATTAGTAAAAATGTGTGAGAGTTTGGTGAAATTTGCGGGTAAATTTAGAACGAACTATTCTGATTGTATGCATAAATATAAATCTAGGCGTATAAAAATTAAGTAAATCTTAATTTTGCAATGAACTAGATGTCACAAATTTCGTTATCATTTTTTGTAATTAAATCAAAATCAATTACTTAGTTATGTTAAACAATAACAATTATAACGGTATAAAAATTGCTGCTATTTTTGGCTTTTTTGGTGTAATGATCGGTGCGATGGGGGCACATGCTCTAAAACCGCACCTTTCCGAGTACCAAATGTATATTTTTGAAAAAGGTGTGCACTACCAATTTTATCATACCTTAGCCCTTTTGGGCGTTGGATTGTTTCAATTGGTGGATGAAAAGCCAAACGCCTTAAACCGGGTATTGTGGTTGTTTGTCGCTGGAATATTTTGCTTTTCAGGATCTTTGTACCTGTTGGCTTGTCGCGACTTAATCCCATTTTCGGTAGTTTGGGCTGGCCCAATTACCCCTATTGGAGGTCTATTATTTATGGGTGCTTGGGGAGGACTTTTTTGGAGTGCCTACCAACGTTCAAAACAATAAGGAATGATAACTTATTGTTTTATCATTCCTAAGAAACAAAACGATATATATATTCATCATTTATGGAGCAAAATAATGTACGTACCGACGTAAATAGTCTCGGGGAGTTTGGGTTGATTGATCACCTAACCAATTTTTTTGAAATTAAACAACCGTCCACCATCAAAGGTATAGGTGACGATGCGGCTGTGCTGGAATATGGGGCAATGTGTACCGTGGTGAGCACTGATCTATTAGTCGAAGGCATACATTTTGATTTGGCTTATGTGCCGCTTAGGCATCTTGGTTATAAATCCGTTGTTGTAAATGTCTCAGATATTTATGCCATGAATGCTATTCCTAAGCATATTACGGTTTCAATCGCTATTTCTAACCGTTATTCGGTGGAATCGCTGGAAGAACTGTACGCTGGTATCCATGCTGCATGCGCCGAATACAATGTTGATTTGGTTGGAGGCGATACTACATCTTGCCCCAAAGGAATGACCATCAGTGTAACGGCTATTGGTCAAGCGGAAAAAAATCAGATTGTGTATAGAAATGGTGCAAAACCGGGTGATTTAATCTGTATTAGTGGTGATTTAGGTGCTGCTTATTTGGGTTTGCAAATTTTAGAACGCGAGAAAAGGATTTGGGCCGAACACCCGGGGGTACAACCGGACTTAGAAGGCCAAAAGTATATCATTGGCCGCCAACTCAAACCTGAAGCGCGGAAAGATGTTATCGAAACTTTTCGTCGAATTCAACTCCAGCCCACGAGTATGATTGATATTTCGGATGGTTTGGCTTCCGAACTTTTCCATATCTGCAAGCAAAGCAATGTGGGTGCTTTATTGGAAGAGGATGGCGTTCCGATCCACCCGGAGGCTCAAATGATGGCCTTACAGTTCAAATTAGACCCAATTACATGTGCTTTAAGCGGTGGTGAGGATTACGAATTGCTCTTCACCATTGATCCATCTGATATTGAAAAGATAAAATATTTGCCAGAGATTTATATTGCTGGTGAAATTATAGAAAAAGAAAATGGCATTAAACTGCATACTAAAGGAGGCAATTTGCACGATATTAAGGCGCAGGGGTGGCAACATTTTTAATCAATTAAAATAGAGATGAAAATAAAGGATATCACAAGTGTTTTAGAAGCACTGGCGCCACTGAATTTGCAGGAATCCTACGATAACGCAGGGCTTATTGTAGGTGACCCTGAGACAGCAGTAACGGGTGTTTTATTTAGCCTTGATGCGATAGAATCCGTTGTTGATGAAGCCATTAGCAAAGGCTGCAATATGGTAGTTTCGCACCATCCGATTGTTTTTAGGGGCTTAAAACAGTTCAATGGAAAAAATTATGTGGAACGAACGGTTATGTCTGCAATTCGGAATGGAGTGGCCTTGTATGCTATTCATACGAATTTGGATAATGTGCTGTATCGGGGTGTAAATGGCAAAATTGCGGATAAATTGGGTATTTTATCACCTCAGATATTGGTGCCAAAGCCTGGGATGGAGCGTATTGGAGCGGGCGTTATTGGCACATTAGCGGTACCGATGGAAGAAATGGAATTTTTGGCGCATGTGAAAAATACAATGCAGGCGGGTTGCATTCGGCACACAGCATTGATGAATAAAACAGTGCAAAAAGTAGCGATTTGCGGAGGCTCTGGTAGTTTTCTTTTACCCGAAGCAATCAAGGCAGGTGCAGATATGTTTATCACGGCAGATTTCAAGTACCACGAGTTTTTTGACGCGGAGGGTCGGATTGTAATAGCCGATATTGGTCATTATGAAAGCGAACAATACACTATTGAACTTTTATTTGAAATAATATCAGAAAAATACCCTAATTTTGCGCTCCATTTGACTCATCAAAACACCAACCCTGTAAATTACATCTGAAAATCAATTAGTTAGCGATTTTTCAGGGTAAAATGGTATTCTTTTTTTTGTTAGAATTATCGTTTGTTGGGTGGGGTCGTACACATTTTTTTGATACTTTTTTCTTTATTTGAAAAAAAATTATGTCTGAATTAACTATTTCCGAGAAGCTTCACAAAATGTGGAATCTACAGCAAGTGGATTCCCAATTGGATGAGATTAAAATTTTAAAAGGAGAGTTGCCAATGGAGGTAGCCGACCTAGAGGACGAACTTGCAGGTTTGGACACGCGCATCAAGCGATTGAAGGCCGCCGTGAAAGAAGCAGACCAAGAAGTGGTACGCATCCAAACTTTTTCCAAAGACACGGATGCCAACTTGAAAAGATACCAAAAACAAATCGAGGAGGTGAAAAACAACCGCGAATTTGAGGCATTGCAACGGGAAATCGACAATGCAAAATTGGATATCGAATTGGCCAGCAAGAAAGTGAAAGAAGCCAAATTGATTTTGGAGCAGAAAAAAGAGACATTGACGATTGCCGAGGCTAAATTTGCTTCTCGTCAGAAAGATCTGGATACTAAAAAGGTTGAACTGAATGGTATCATAGAAAAGACAGATAAAGAAGAAGCAAGGTTACGTTCGTTGAGCGAACAGGCGCGGGAAGGAATTGATGCTCGTTTGTTAAAGGCTTATGACCGTACGCGTACGACTTATAGGAATGGTTTGGCGGTGGTTACAGTAGATCGCGATGCTTGCGGAGGCTGTTTTAACCGGATCCCACCACAGATTCAACTTGAAGTATGCCTACATAAAAAGATTATAGCATGCGAACACTGTGGCCGAGTTTTAGTGGATCAAAGCATTGTCAATCCAGCAGTAGCCGAGATTTAAATTTGACATAAACTATTGATTTTGTGCCTGTTCGGAATAGAGTTCCGGGCAGGCACAATTTTTTTTAGAAAAAAAATGTTAAATTGCATGCTACGAATTGATAAATAGCTGTTTCTTGCATAGTATTTCATTCCAAGAAGTATTTTTTTTATAATCATGCATTTGCGATTCCCGTCCTTAATAATTTTTATCATCTGCTTTTACGCAGTTAGTTTGGTCGCTCAAGATCAACCAGCTACGCCCGAGCGTTACAAGGTGTTTGATACATACGATGATTTGCAGACTCATGTCAGTAAATATGCAAATCAAACGGTTGTTATCAATTTTTGGGCCACCTATTGTGTCCCGTGTGTCAAAGAAGTAAAACTCTTTGATCAATTACAAGAAAAATACCGTTCCAATAACGTAAAAGTTATTATGGTAAATCTTGATTTTAAAAGCCAATTAAAACAACGATTGGATAAATACCTCAACGAGCATCCATTACCCAACTTGGAAATTGTTGTTTTAGCAGATCAAGACGCGGATAGTTGGGTACCTCGTGTTGCCTCAGATTGGGATGGTAGTCTGCCTTTTACAATGGTATTGAGTAAAGGAGTCTTAAAAGATACGCACCGTCAAGAGTTTCCAACCTTAGATGATTTAGTGAAATTTGTATCTCCCTTTATCCCCCCCAAACCAGTCCAATCAACCAAACGCCGTCGCTAGTATCTATACTTCGTTCCGCTAGGTTTCGTGCGTAGGGTTAGGGCTCTTTACGATTGTCTTGCACAAAATGATAAAGCCAAATTCCAATCTTATAATTTTAAAGTGTTGCGCCATTTAGAGAAGGTTATTCCCAAGCTGATGACCAAGGGCCTCACCATATTTCTTTAATCCGATTATTCACCTTCTTTTTACTTTCAGAAATTATGAAAGGACTTCTCCCGTTGGTCGTGTTGCTTTTAGCATCATTGATATTAATTAATGCTCGTTTTTCTCCTGAAATCAACCCCGTTGTTGATATAAGGGGATATGTGGTAGGGGAACAAGCACAAGATTTTGCATTGAAAAATTATGACGGCCGGTTGGTGTCATTATCCTCATACCCCAATGCTAAGGGGTTTATTTTGGTTTTTACCAGTAACCATTGCCCTTATGCAGAGGCTTATGAAGATCGTTTGGTTGCGCTTTACCACCAATATGCTGCATTAGGCTATCCTTTAATAGCGATTAATCCTAACGCCCCTGAGGCAAGTCCAGAGGATAATGCACATGCTAATGCAAAAAAGGCAAGAGCAAAGGGCTTTCAATTCCCTTATCTTTCCGATTCACTTCAACAAGTATTTCCTCGTTTCGGCGCCACACGTACCCCACATGTATTTGTGCTTGATTCCAATCGTATCGTAAAATATATCGGTACGATTGACGATAATGCCGAAGCGGCTCATCGCGTAAAAAAGCGTTACGTAGAAGATGCGATTAATACAATGCTTAATGGTGGTGATCCTTATCCGACTACCACTAAAACGGTAGGTTGTAAGATCCGGCTCGTTCCACGAGATTCGATTACTGGCCGAATCAGAGAGGATGATTAAATCTCTATTTTCTTTGTAACAAGCATACCCAATGTCCAATACCGAATTTTCGGTGTGGGAAGTCTAATTGTCTTAATGCGCCTCAGCATTGGGTAATATTGTTATTGTTCCGACAGCAGAAATAAGAATGTGAAAATGAATTGAGTTTATTTCCGTAAAAATATCTTTCTTTGCCGCATCATAATTCAAAGCATTGATAGATTTATGTCAAAACGTAAAAATCAACCCGAGCAGGCCAACATACCTACAAAAATTACCAATTCTACTACTTCTAATCCTCCTAAATCAGGATTAAATATGCCAATATGGTGGGCAATAGGCGCAGTCCTTCTGATTTTTATTGTCTCACGGATTGCCTATAATGGGGCATTGGATCATAGTTTTGTTGATTGGGATGACCAATTGTATGTCACCGAAAATCCAATGGTCTTACAGCACGGAAAACCCGGCACACCACCTGTTTGGAGTACACCTATTGCATTGAACTACCATCCGCTCACGATGGAATCCCTTATTTGGAATGCCAAAAATGCTGTTGTAAAAAATGGGCTTCCCGAAGCAGGGGCGTTTATCGCTACTAATATCAATATACATGCTTTGAATGGTATGCTCGTATTTTTATTTGTGTGGCTGCTCACGCAAGGGAATCTATTTGTGTCGTTATTCACTGGTCTTATTTTTGCATTACATCCGATGCACGTAGAGTCGGTGGCATGGGTATCGGAGCGCAAGGATGTACTGTACGTTTTTTTCTTTTTGATAGCATCTTGCGCTTATTTACGTTATCTTGATACTCGAAAATATATTTGGTTTTTTGCGGCATTAGCCTTTTTTCTGCTGTCCTGTTTGTCCAAAGCGATGGCAGTATCACTGGTACCTGTATTGCTTTTGCTCGATTGGTGGCGCGAACGGCCCTTACGCCAAGCGGGTGTATGGATAGAGAAATTACCTTTTGTGGCCATAGCCCTATTTTTTGGATTGATGGCCATAGATATACAAGGTGGTGGTAATTTCCATGGATTTCTTTCGGGTATTGAAGGTGTTAAGACGGCTACTGGCGCGAATGATAAATTTAGTTTAATGGATCGGTTTATGCTTTCTTCTTATGGTATGGTACAATATATAATCAAATTTTTTGTGCCTTTAAATTTGTCGCCATTTTACCCATATCCAGAAGAATTTATTAATAAAACGGCACTTCCCACTGTTTATCCAGTGAGTTTTGCTGCTTTTACGGTGCTATTGGGTGCGACAATATGGAGCAAAGCCAAAACCAAGGTGTTTTTATTCGGACTAGGTTTTTACTTTTTTACGGTCGCATTGGTATCCCAATTTTTTGCGGTAGGATTGGTCGTCATGGCCGATAGATATACCTATTTACCTTATATTGGATTATCGTTGGTTGTATTATTAGGGATTGCGCATTTTATTAAAGGAAATAAATCCATGCAGATGGCTGCTTATGGTCTATTGAGTATATGTAGTGTATGGATGTTGATACAGACGCAAAAGCAAGTAGAAATTTGGAAAAATACGGAATCATTGTGGCTTTCGGCAACGGAACAGTTTCCGCGAGAAGGGCAGATTTTGGCCAATCTAGGTAATCACTACGGAAAAACGGGCCAACTGGAAAAAGCCGCCGTATGTTTTGAAAAGGCTATCCAGCAAAATATTCGAAATGCCAGCGTATATGAAGGATTGGGTAATGTATATGGTTCACGAGGTGAGCACCAAAAAGCCGCCGATATGTTTGCTGCTGCGATCGAAATTGACCCTAAAAAAGGAAATTTTTATTTTAATCGAGGAACAGCCTATTTGAGTATCGATCCATCAAAGAGTATCCCTGATTTTACCAAAGCGATGGAGTTAATGCCTCCTGCAACAAGGGCGGGAACTTTGTCCAAACGTGCGCTTGCTCATATAAAAACGCAAAATTATCAAGCAGCATTGGCCGATTATACAAGTGCAATTGAAGCGGGTAGCAAAAGCCCTAATGATTATTTTGATCGAGGCGTTGCGAAACTAAACCTCAATGATAAAGCAGGTGCCATTAGCGATATTGAAATGTCACTAAAGATAGATCCTAAATTTGAACAAGCCAAAAACGCATTAATTCAACTCAAACAATAGCATCGCTCCTAATAAAGCAATTTATCGTATTAGAGTAGTTTCTCCATAAAAACTACTTTCGTATCCATCTAAATATTCTACCTCCATCGTCCAAATATATACGCCAACTTCGCAGGCTTTATCGCGGAAGGTACCATCCCAACCTCTGGTGAGATCGTTGGCTGGAAAATCCTTGTCTTGATAGATGAGTTCTCCCCAACGATCAAAAATCTGGAATGATTTGATCGTTTTGATTTGTTTACTTTTGCCAAATACCTGAAGTATATCATTATTTCCGTCGTTATTTGGTGTAAAACCCGTTGGAACATAAACATCGCGGGGCTTTTTAACCTTTATACGGGCTGTGGACTCTGCGGCGCAGCCGTTTTGATCTGTGGCAAATACGGTAATTATATTAGCAAAAGAAGGTTTTTGGACTGTAATTACGGCACATTCCGCTCCTGTTTCACAAATAAAAGAGTCCAATAATTCAAAAGACCATTCGTATTGTACAATGCCTACATTGTTGGTGGATGTCGCCACTAATGTAATATCCTCTCCATAAGTAATTTCCGTTTCGTTTGGATTGATTGCTACCGTTAACGGCCCTGGTTGGTTGATGGTAACTTCTTTGGAATAAATGCAATTGTCACGGTCGATAATCTGCATTATATATGTACCTGCACTTACCCCCAAGAATATAGGTGATCCATTAAATGGTTGATTATTAATACGATAACGATAGGGTGCTGTACCTCCATTGATATTCAATTCAATCCTGCCATTAGGTGCATTATAGCATTTTGCATCTTTGGTAATGGCCGTAATCTCGGGTGCTACTGGCTCATCTATTCTCGTTGAATCTACCTTCGTACAGCCGTTTGCATCGGTAAGGGTAAGGGTATATTGACCTTTGCCCAAGCCTGTATTGGTGAAGGTGGTTTGGCCATTGCTCCACTGATAAGTATATGTTGGAATACCGCCATTTGCTTTGACCGTAATGGCACCATTTTGGTCGCTAAAGCATCTGATTTGAACGCGTTCAAAACTGAGTTCTAATGGATCGGGCTCTGTGAGGCTTGCTGCTCCATTACCCGTACAACCCTTTGTGTCAGTGACTTGAACGGTGTATGTCCCAGGTGCTAAATCTGTAATGGAATTAGTTGAGCCTCCGTTATTCCATACAAAATTACTCAATGGGTTATCCCCCAAATGGCTATTGATAGTAATTGATCCATTTTTTGCACCATTGCATTGGATGTTTTTTAATGAAAATAGAGGTACTACTTTTGTTGGTTGTGATAATTCTAAATTATAAACCCTAGAACAGTTTTGTTGATCCGAAATGGTGAGCGAAAAAGGCTTTGCCCCCGGTAAATTGCCCCAGTATTCTCCTGTGGGCGCGCCCGGAAGCCCACCCCATTGTAAATTATAATTAGAAATTTGCCCATTACCTGCGCCTCCTTGTACCAGATTGACCGCCGCTTGCCCATCGTTATCGCCAAAGCAAGTGGGCGGAATGAGTAGGATATTAGCGCGAATGCTATCAAATTGTTCAATTGTGACGCTACTGGTGGCTGTACACCCTTTTTTATCGGTAGCCGTTACAGTGTAGTTGCCATTGGCCAATGCATTAGCGATGGCGGTGGTAGTGTTGTTACTCCAAAAATAGGTATAAGGTAGCCCATTACCTCCATTTGCGGTGGCCGTAGCAATACCAGCAGGCACACCAAAACATGATTTCTGGGTTTGTACTGCATTTACGCTAAGGGCAGAAGCGGGTTGAATGATGTTCAATGGGGCAATAACGAGCGAACAGTTATTATTATCTGTTATAGTAACGGTATAATTGCCGGCGGGCATTTGATCTATACTGGAAGTCGTGGCCGTAGTATTCCAAAGGTACTTATATGGCGTAGTGCCACCACTGGGTGATACTGACGCACTCCCTGTAGTCCCTCCAAAACAATCTACCGGAACAAGGATATTGGTGGCCGACAAAGATGCTGGTGAAGTAACGCTTGCTGTTCCAGTTATACTACAACCTTGTGTATCTGTGACCGTAACAGTATAAAGCGCCTGTGGCAGGTTATTGGCTGTCGGGGTAGTTTGGGCGGGCGAACTACTCCAAACATAAGTATAGATGCCCGATCCACCTGTTGCTGTAACGGTTGCGCTACCATTGCTTTGGCCAAAACATTTTACCGCATTGGCCGATATAGCACTAATGGCGATAGCATCAGGGCAATCGAGCAATTGAGCGGCAGATATGGTGCAATTATTGGCATCTGTAATGGTGACTGTATAGGTATTACAGGTTAAGGAGGAGGCGTTAGCAGTAGTTTGTCCATTGCTCCAAAGATAAGAGTACGGTAGTACACCCCCTGAAACTGCCGAGGTAAGGCTACCATCAAAAATACCTGGGCAGCTGGGAGCATCGGCAGTTAGTGCAATATTAAGTACTGTTGCAGGAGCGATGGTAAAGGCTATTTGAGCGGTACAAGCGTTTTTGTCCGTGATCGAAATTTGATAATTTCCTCCACATAATGCATTGTATGTGAGTATATTATCTGGTATTCCTGCTGTGTTCCAGTCAATGGAGTACGGCGTTGTTCCGCCATTAATTTGCAGAGAGGCACTACCATCACATTTTCCGGCACAACGCTCTGGTGTGATATTATTGGACGTAGCCACCAAAGCCGAGGGAGATGCAACCAGTGCTTGAGCAGTCACCGTACACTCATTTTTATCTCTTATGGTAACAGTGTAAGCGCCTGCGGGCAGATTAATTGCGGTTTGTGTGGTTTGGTTAGTACCCGTCCATTGGTAGGAGTATGGTTTTGTACCACCTTTTGTATATACTGTGATCAGACCATTGGCTTTGTCTTTGCAGGTTTCGGGTGCAGCTACAATGCTATCTACGACCATTTGGGCAGGTTGTTTTACATCAATCAAGGTAGTTGCGTTGCAATTAGCTGCATCAGTGATGGTTACACTATGAAAACCTGGTGTTAGATTGTCGGCGGTAGCGGTGAGGTCGCCATTATCCCAAGCATAGGAATATGGCATTAATCCGCCATTCACAGTTACAGTGGCTGTTCCATCTGGCACACCAAAACAAGAGGTGGAGTCTTGTACAGCTGTCAGCGAAATGGCCGGGTTCTGAGTTAGATTTTGAGTGGTAGTAGAAGAGCAGCCCACTTGGTCGGAGACTGTAATGCGATAACAACCTACGGGAAGGCTAAGGTATTGTTGACCAAAACCGGGGTTACTACCAGTGCAAGTACTCCAGGCATAAGACAAATTTCCTGTTCCACCCGTAGCAGTAGCACTAATACTGCCTGTGGTACCACCGAAACAACTGACGACGGTAGGGGTGAGGTTAATGATAATTTGAGATGGTTGAGTAATCGTAAAGAACGAAGTATCCCTACACCCTGCCGCATCTACTGCGAAGGCAAAATGGTTGCCAGCAGGGAAAAAGGTGAGGTTGCCATTGGTATAAGGCGTGGCGGGGCCAAAAGAAGAATAAAAAATGGTTTGGCCTTGGCCGCCCATTGGCGTAATATTTACTGCGCCATCGGTAGCACCAAAGCAACTACATGGGGTGGTGTTCACTAAAGTAAGTTCGAGTGTACAGTCGATAAATGTTTGTGAACCCGTCACTTGATTAGGAGGGCAAGCAACGGAACTGCTTTTAGCGCGTACTGCTATGGTGACATTATTACCCGGTATTAATCCATTTACGGTATAAGTAGTGGTATTCACCGATATCCAACCTGTATTATTAATATTGACTTCGTATTCTGCCACACCTGAGAGTGGATTCCATGTCCAAGTCATCATACCATTGTCCATATTGGTAACGAGCAAACCGGTGGGTGCTGGAAAGAAATTTTGTGGCGTAATAACGACAGTATCTTTATGGGTACAGTTGAAATTGTCGTTTGCTGTTAATATATAAGTTGTTGGTGCGTTGGGGGTTGCAATTGGATTTGGGCAAGTTGTACAGGATAATCCTACTGTATTGTTCCAAGTATAGTTGACCGTATTGGGGATATTAAAACCAATGGTCCAATTATTAAGCGTACCCAATTGGTTTTGCCCAAATCCATCAGAAACGATCAATTTCCAATCTCCATTTACCACCGCATTATTCAACGCGCTCCAGCTACCTTCGGGGGCATAATTGCCATTAAAAGGTGCTGTTCCCATATTGATAGGATTAGTGGCTGTGGGTGTAAAGCAGGTTACTTTGTAATTATCGCCGCTGCCACCATTGCCTGTACTGAGTTCAATTTGTTTATTGTCGGGAGATCTTAGAAAAATAAATAAATCTGCATCAAAATCCGTATTGATATCCATACATACCGATTTGATCTGTGTAATTGGATTTGTCAATAGCGTATAACCCAAACTACTTACAGAAACCGGTGAAATATATGGGTTGGAATGCGGATGGTTACTAGCACCAAATTTGTAATCAGGCACCGACTCAAACCGTACTTCCTGCGTAGTACCCGTCAAAGATGCTCCATTCAATTGTACAGGTGCGCCTGTACAAACGGTCGTATCCCGCAGGACTGAGTAGTTGTCATTGCAAGAAAAGCAATTAGGATGGGTAAAAGGCAAAACAGTTACTTTAAGCGTCGTATCCCAATTACAGCCATAACTATCCGTAGCGGTAAAAATATAGGCTGCCGTTCCTGCATTTTGGGGTGAAGCAGCAATCGAGTCGGTACTATAATAAAAAATATTACTTTGGTTTTTCCATTGCCAACTTTGAATATTGGGCGAAAAAGTCTCCACATCGGGGTATAATGCATCGTTAAAATCAATACCCCAACTAAATATATATCCATTATCAGCAGGCCAAAGATCCGTCACTGTTATCGTCCATTCGCCATTGAGTGGGCATCCAATTAGATTGTTTAAAGTTTCAAAACTCCTATAATTAGCACTTGGTAGTGTACCAGAACCTCCTAACGAGGTATTAAAATATTGAATCCAGTAGGGATTGGTTGCGTTGGGTGTCCAGCAATAATCACGCCCCGCACCGGGTATCGGGAAAAAATCGTCGCTATCATTTGGAACACCAAGATATACCTCGGATCCAGTTTGACCAACATGATTATGTAAGGTTACTTCCGTTCCATTGGGGCAGGTGATTTTTATTTCAATATCGCGCGCCCAAGAATGCTCCATATTGATGCATATACCTTCTAAATCATCGATATCCGTCAATACTTGTCCGGGCGAAAATGCAGTAAAATTGAGGCTGGTACTAAACGGAATACCTGTTCCATCGGGTAGGGCAAGAGAGTCGGCTCGTATTCCTGCTACACTAAATGCACCTGTACCTGGCGTAATCCCTAAGTTGTTACTTCCGGTATTGACGACCACAGCAGCAGATAAATTCAGGGTATCCCCACTGCAAATGGTAGCAGGGTAGGGGGTTACAATACTAAAATCGGGGCGGGGTGATACCCGTATGCGTTGGCTAATGAGGTTAGTACTGGGGCAACCGATCGCATCTTTAAGGGCTAATTGCACATAATACCCCCCAGGTTGGTCAAAAACATGGGAAACAAGTGGCCCATAAGCAATATCACCATCGCCAAAACTCCATTCAAACTCCGTGGTAAAATCAGATTGTGCATAAACCAAATTGTTCTGGGGATACACTCCCTCGCCCGTAAAGGTGACCCTTTTTCCAGGGCAAATATCAATCCAGCCGGTATCAACAGGGGAAATTAGGGGTAGTGTACTCACCAATTTAGCCTGAACAATTTGACAAGATTTTATACAACTAATCACTGCCGACCAACCGGGTGCAGTTCCTGTGCTATTGGTCGTAAAATTCAAAGTAAGGCAGCCCGATGTATTTGCGGCGGTTGCTTGTACCACTATGGGAGTACCTGCCGGATATTGATCCGAACAAGACAACAGTGGTGCAGAAGTACTAGTACCATCGTAAAAACAGAGCAAATCCCCCGCGGCCAATTGCACCCCTGAAAAATCAAGGCGAATATGTGTGCCACCGCCTGCACCACCGGCACAGATAGTGGTCGTAATATTTAGATTATTACCATAGTCGCCATTATTACCACCGGGATCAAAAAAAGAACCATTACAAGCGTTGATCGTTGTATTGGTCATATTATAAGTGTTTTGAGCCCAAAGAGCAGAAATAGGTGCTAAAAACACAAGCAGAATGAGTTGTTTTATGGCCATTGGGCGTTATTTTATATTTGAAAGTATCATTTCTGAAAGGTCAAAAACAGGTACATCATCGTTGCGTTCTTTGGCCTTTAGTCCGTCTTGCAACATAGTGATACAAAAAGGGCAATTGGCGACCAAGGCGGTTGGATTAGTCAATAGTGCTTCTTCTACGCGCTCAACATTGATGCGCTTATCGCCCGGTTCGTCTTCTTTCCACATCTGCGCACCGCCCGCTCCGCAACAAAGGCCATTCTTTTTGGAACGTTTCATCTCTACCAAATCTATATCCAATGCTTCTAATAGCGCACGAGGTGCCTCATATATACCATTGGCACGGCCAAGGTAGCAGGAGTCGTGGTAAGTGATACGTCGTCCTTTGAAATCACCAGCTTCCTTCATTTTCAAACGGCCACTTTTGATCAATTCTTCCAGCAATTGAGTATGATGGACGACTTCATAATGACCGCCTAGTGCAGGGTATTCGTTTTTAAGGATATTAAAACAGTGCGGACAGGCAGTCACTATTTTTTCAACACCATACATATTGAGTGTTTCAATATTCATGGCAGCGGTCATTTGGAATAAAAACTCGTTACCCGCACGGCGTGCTGGGTCGCCTGTGCAACGCTCGTCTTGACCCAAAATGGCAAATTCGACACCTACATGGTTGAGTATTTCGCAGACTGCTCGAGTGATCTTTTGGGCACGGGCATCAAAACTACCAGCACAACCTACCCAAAAAAGAATTTCTGGTGAGCGACCCTCGGCCTGATATTCAGCGTATGTTTTTGCTAACATCAATATAGTGTTATATGAGATGAATAATTAAAATTGAAGTGCTAAAGGTATAAAGACTTTGTATTTCCAAAATAGCGTTTGCAAGACAGAATTTATTTTATTTTGTATTGTCGTAAAAATTGGGCAAAAAAGTAGAAACTTTGCACCCTAAATGTTCACGTTTAATTTATGAAAGTAGGTCTCGTCCAACACACCTGTTCCTCTGATAAACAGGCCAATATTGAAAAATCGATCCAAGGTATTGCCGATTGCGCCCAAAAAGGCGCGGAATTGGTGGTTTTACAAGAATTACATTGCGGTATTTATTTCTGTCAGGCAGAAGATACGGCCATGTTCGATCTCGCTTCCCCAATACCGGGCGCTGATACCGATATTTTTTCGGAAGTAGCCAAACAACATAATGTGGTGCTTGTCACGTCGTTATTTGAGAAACGAGCACCCGGGTTGTACCACAATACAGCGGTAGTTTTTGAAAAAGATGGTAGCATTGCAGGGAAATACCGAAAAATGCATATTCCCGACGATCCCGCTTACTACGAAAAATTCTATTTTACCCCCGGTGATATGGGTTTTCATCCCATCGAAACCTCCGTTGGAAAATTAGGCGTATTAGTATGTTGGGACCAATGGTACCCTGAAGCAGCACGGTTAATGGCATTAGCAGGTGCTGAAATGCTCATTTATCCTACTGCAATTGGGTGGGAAAGTACCGATCCCAAAGCAGAAAAAGAACGCCAACACGGCGCATGGTTTATTTCCCAACGTGGTCATGCCGTAGCCAATGGCCTCCCTGTTATTACGGTCAATCGCACCGGACACGAATCCGATTGGAGTGGTGTTACGGGCGGTATTGAGTTTTGGGGGCAAAGTTTTGTAGCAGGGCCACAGGGCGAAGTGCTTCATTTGTCAACAGTTGACCAAGAAGAAAATGTGGTGGTCGAAATTGATAAAAAAAGGACAGAAGAAGTGCGGCGAATTTGGCCATTCTTCAGAGATAGAAGGATTGATTATTACGGCGACTTGGTGAAACGTTACCGCGATTAAGTTTTTCTTCCCTCTCATTATTTAATAGCCATTATAAAGCATACGAAACGAATGCTCTATAATGGCTATTAAACAGCCACCGCTGCTTTAATCCCCGGCCAAGGCTCATAACCTACCAGTTCAAAATCGTCGTATTTGAATCTAAAAATATCTTTAATTTCTGGGTTTATTTTCATTACTGGTAATGCTTTTGGTGCACGTGATAATTGTAAGTTGGTTTGCTCTAAGTGGTTGACATACAAGTGTGTATCTCCACCTGTCCATATAAATTCTCCTGGTTGTAAGTCGCATACTTGTGCGAGCATGAGTGTGAGTAGCGCGTAGGAGGCAATATTGAATGGTACGCCCAAGAATACATCAGCACTGCGTTGGTACAATTGGCAAGAGAGTTTGCCATTCACCACATAAAACTGGAATAAGCAATGGCAAGGTGCCAAGGCCATATCTGGAATATCGGCTACATTCCACGCCGAAACTATGATTCGCCTGCTATCTGGGTTGTTTTTCAGGGTGTGTACCACCTCTGTTATTTGGTCGATGACACGACCATCTGGCGTAGCCCAAGAGCGCCATTGTTTGCCATAAACTGGCCCTAAATCGCCGTTTGCATCGGCCCATTCGTCCCAAATACCTACCCCATTTTCCTTGAGGTAACCAATATTAGTGTCCCCCTGCAAGAACCATAATAGTTCGTGAATGATGCTTTTTAGGTGTACTTTCTTGGTGGTTACCAATGGAAAACCGTCCAGAAGATCGAACCGCATTTGGTATCCAAATACACTTAATGTACCTGTTCCTGTGCGATCCGATTTTCTGGCACCTTTATCTAAAATATGTTGTAATAAGTCGTGGTATTGTTGCATTGTATCTCTAAGCAAGTTCCTAATTGCAACAAAGGTACTACTGTTTTACAAATGGCAAACCCTTACCTTCATTTGGAATGCAATAATATACACCTGAGGGCAAATCACTAATGTCGAAAGGCAGTATATTCGTGCCATTGTTTAATTCAATGGGCTGTTGCATGACTAAACGGCCATCGTAACCAATCACTTTGAAAACAACAGTTGCCTCCCGAGTGGCATTGTAAGTTACATAAATTTCATTTTGAGCCGGATTTGGTGCAATTCGCTTAATACCATCTGTTATTTCACGTTCTAAGGTGATAATATTAGAGTACTCCACAGTACCATCTGTACTAAAAATGACTAACCTGTAATATGTAGTTAGGAAAGGTGCAGCGTCTGTAATTTGGTATTTCTTTTCGCCATTTGAACTACTTGTAGGTAATTGTTCTCCAATTGATTTCCAATTATTTATACCGTTATCGGAGCGTTCAATGGCGTATTTAAGTAAATTGCGTTCAGATAATGTAGTCCAATGCAAGATATTACCGCTGCGTTCCATTAGTCCGCTAAAATCGCTCAGTTCAATTGGTAATGGCGTATTGCCCAGTACCGCAGCGAACTCATTTGGAACGGAATTGAATTGTAAGTAAAATATACCCGATGAACCGACACTGGTTGCCGTCACATTTGTGTTGAGTACACTAGTACCTGTATTATTTGCAATAGAGCAATCGGCTGTACCCGCTGTAAAACGCGAGATATTCAAATCTTCGGGTACAGCAGAAGGTAGTCCCGCCGCCGATTTTAAATTACCAAACTCGGTATCTGTGTAAAAAAGGCGAATATCCCTTGCTGCCGAAGTATTTTGTGAACTCGTTATGGCATAATAGCGCTGCATATATCTCACGCCATTGGGCGCCGCTAATACAGATGGATTAAGGATTTCCCTAACGGTAACTGTACCCAGATTTACACTGGATTTGACGGCCGCTACGGGTACGCCCAAATCGGCAGTGACAGGTCTTGTATAAATATTAAACCATTTAGTTGGTGCAGTTGCCCCATTGCATGATGCTTGTGTATAAGCCGTACAGCTACCAGGGCTTGGTAGTGTAATGGTTTCATGTACTTCGATACAAAAACTACCCGTTGTGACATCGTAACCATCTACTTGTATATAGTATGGGGTACCTGCGGTCAAACCTGTATAATAAATATTAGGATTGTAACCATTCCCATTAACGCCACCATCTTCCGCAGAGGTCAATAACTGGTTTACATTTGTTGGATTTTGGTTATTATAAACGGCAATTTGAACATCATCATTGCTGCCTTGTGGGGCAAAATCTGTTGTGATATTGACCGTACCGGATGCAGGTGCGTTAAACCAAAACCAAACCGTATTACTAATTCCAGTAAACCACTCACCGCCATTGCTGGTTGTTGGACTAAACTCACCAGCAGAAATGCCAGATCCATTATTGGTATAAAAATTACTAGCAGGACAAGCAGCATTCACGATCAGTTGAACCGCACCAGAGGAAAGGTCATTGGCAAAGGGCGTACTAAATGCAAAAGGCCCCACCCAAGTACTATTACCCGCTGCTCCCCCGCAGGTGGAGCGCACATAGTAAGCGTAAGCAGTACCCGTAGCCAATCCGCTCAGCGTATAGGGCTTTGCATTTACCGCTACGATAGTTCCTGAACCCAAAGCAAACCCATTGAGCCCCCATTGTATCTCCCACGTTGTTGCAGCACCATTTTCTGTCCAATCGAGGGAAACAGAAGTATTCGTAATTGGATTTGAAAGCAGAGCACTCGGTTCTGGACAGGGAGAGGTCTGTGTCTTAAAGATATTCCCCACATAATATGGAGAAAGTACCCCGCCGGAGCAAATCGTTTGCACCTGTACTTCATACTTCGTACTCACCAACAATCCGGTCAATACCCTTGGCGAGGTGGTATTACTTATGGTTGTCCAAGCCCCAGATGGAGAAAGCCTATATTGTAAATTGTAACCAGTTGCTCCCGCAATAGTATTCCAAGATACCGATGCAGTGGTGGTAGTGATGGACGAAACTGTAATCCAACTTGGTGGAGCACAAGTTGATGTTGGGCAAGTTGCCGCAATACAACCAGACGCCCCAGTAACGGCGTTTCGGATCGCATTGCCCGGTAATGGGCCAAAATTATTTGCAAAGTTAACACCTACACCTCCCACTAAATGGCAATAACTCATAATAGTACCGCCACCTGTAGGAGTGGGCGCAGTGGTACAGCTGCCTTCAAAAGGATATCCTGCTGTTGGGCCGCAGTTATCAATAGCACCACCTGCCCAACCACACCAGTGCGTATGTCTGGACGCAAAGTTATGCCCCATTTCATGCGCCACTACATTCACAGTCCAGGAATAAGCAGGATACGAATAACTACTATTGATGCCACTAAAGGCATAATTATTGCTGTTACTGCACAAAACATCAAGATAGGCAATGCCACCGAGTCCGGTGCCTCCCAAAGAGACTAAATGTGCCAAATCTCCTGTAAAATTTGTTCGTAAAAGTTGAAAATCGTCCAATGCATTTCCACTGCTGGAATAGTCATAAGGGTCTTGTGTTGTCCACACATATACTTGCGATAGTGCTATGGATACTGTTTCAATATTATAAATCGTAGCTACCGCATTGAAAAAACCAGAGACATAATTTACAGTACTTTGCACAGAGCTGCCTTTATTTAAATACAATGCATAATCAGCTTCAAAAAACTGTTGCACGCATCCGGCTACTTCGGGGGCGTTGGTTGGATCGAGTTTGGTCGTCGAATGATCGGGCGAGCGTTCAACACAATCGTTGAATGGTTGGGGTGGCAGCAAGTTTTCCGCAAAAAAAAGATATTCAGTTTCATTGCCAATGGTCTCTTTTCTGCCTAAGTTAAGGTTGCCCCATTCGCGGTGTGACAAAATACCCATCATTTCGGTATCAAAAAAACTAAAAGCGACGAGACTCCCGGCTACACCTCGTATGATACCGCGGTAATAAACACCTGGGGAATAATCAGTTTTTTGCCAATCACCTGTGCGCACATTAAAATCGGGTGAAAGGATGTTTTGCTCATACAAATCTACCGTGACTATTTGATCGTTGTACGGAATCTGCATCGTTAGGTAGTCGGGGCGGCGTGACATGACCTCTGCGAGCGCAGTTTGGTTCAGTTTTAACCTTTGCGTATTTCTTTCTAGTGCGTCTTTTGGGGCTTTTAGCGCGGGCAAAGCACTAAAAACGCTAGAGGCATCATAAAAGGTGGCACCAGATTGTTGAAACGCATTGATTTTGGTTTCAAGAACGTTTGCCTGAGCAAATACGTCGGATGTGATGAGCAATAGCATACTCATCAAGAATAAAATGTTGTTTAGTGTTGGACGGTACATAATGTTATACTTTAAATTTATAAGAAAATAACCAAGGGGTAACTTGGTATAGGAGCATAAAAGAGACTAAACGGAGCAGAAAGTCCCGGATTAAAAAAAGGCTCAGAAAGTATTGGATTAAAAAAATGTAAAAAATTAGACAGCGGTTTCTACGGCAAAAAATTGACCTTTGGAATCTCAATGTACGCGGCTAAACATTTCCCAAAAGTCAAAATTTAAAATAAGTACTTAAAGTTCCTGATAAAACTGGTAAAAATGCGACTATTATTCAAATTGTTCCACCACGATATCATCCACAAGTAGTTCACTTATTCCACCAGCATGCCAAAGGTACATCTCTATTTTATTATATTGTTGTTTTGGTATTTTAATTTCCATAAATAATTGACGTGTTTCGCCAGTATTTAACAATCTTTGTAAGCGAATCATGCGTTCGCGTATTACTTTTTCATCGTTCATCACCCGAACAACTAATTGGGTCATGCGCCAAGGTTCCCACTCTTTTTGTAAGCACTTGGCGCTTAGGTTTACCCTCAACCAAGATACGCCATCGGTAGGTGTTGCAGGAAGAATGTATTTGGGTGAAAATTGTATTTGCTCATTCAAAATCAATGACTTATTGCCATTTAGTTGGAGCGAATTGGCTGTTATTAAGGTATCGTTCTCAAAGTCATTACGCCAAATTTCGCGTACATTGTTGCGTGTGTTAACCCTGTACTCGTCTCGATTATCCAATAATTTTGCCCAGTCTCTTTCGGCTTTTTCAGCACCATATACCTTGAAAAAATAACCTTGGGTCATTTGTTCTGCAATAAATAACCCGCCACGGTGCGCTTGGTGAGTCCACCACAAATTATGTCCAATCATGAGCCCAAATACAATAGGAAACACAATAGAAGACCACTTTTGCTCCATGACCCAACTCGCAAAAGCCGCCAATGGGAAAAGCCATAGCGCATAACTTTGAATCATTGCACGCGCCCCAAAACTGCCACCGTACCACCAAATACTCCAAGCACAAGTAATATAAGTGAATACGCTCAAAAATACCAAAATTGGCCAAATAATGGATCTTTGACGCTGCCAAAGCGCATAAATACCTAATACTGCAAAAACCATAACGGGCGAATAAGGCAACCAACCCGCCCTAAAACCCAACAAGACTTCCTTAAAATGCGGGTGTAACCAGTCAAAACCCTGGTCTTGGTAACTATAAACCACCCATTGGCCAGTAGCCCATTTCCAATAAAATAATTGTACCGATGCCACGGCTAAGAATGACAACACAGCGTAAGTTATTAATTTGAAGTTTTTTACAAAAAAGGCAAAACGTGTCCGATCAAATCCCCAAAACAATGGGATCAATAGTGAAATAAGCTCAGTTGGCCGGGTTAATGTTGCCCAACCACACAAAACACCAATTAAAATAGCATAACGGGCACTTGGCTTTTTGTAAAATTGTATCGTTGCAAAGACCAAAATACAGTACAAGGTAAACAACCAATTGTGCGTCATAGCACCATCAATAGCCGTATAATTGAGGTAATTACTACCAAAAACCATTAAAAATAGTGCCGCAGCAACTGCTTTTTCTGAAAAGTAATTCAATAAAATCTTTCGGGCAAACCATAACCCCAAAAATGCGATAAACAAACTGCCCCAACTAATGGCCAATTGATACGGTAGCGAAAAACCATCAGCAGGATACCCCAAAATACTTGCTCCAATATGCGCTACCAAAAACCACGGCAAAAACTGTAATGCCTGCCCAGCAGAGTATTTCATTACATAGTTCCCCGATTTTTCGTCCTTAAACGCTTGTCCCATGCCTGGCCCAGGATGGTACTTTTGCTCGATCTCTGGAAAAAAAGCCAAACCCTTCATGTCTCCATAAATCAACGCAGCGGGCAAATACAAGTAATAACCCGATACATCCCAACTGATGGTAGCCTCTGTATTGGCCTGTTTCCAGCGGGGATAATACAAAAATGCCGTTGCGGTTAGAAAAAATACGCAACACCAAAAAGCGTGAAGGGAGAAACGAGGCAAAGTAATTTCAGTTATTAAATATGGATGATCAACAATGCATTTCAAAAAATGAGCAGCGACTTTCGGTGCAAAAGTAGATTTCTTACGCTTATCTTTTACGTTTTTTTTATTTTACAGTGTATTTTGTCGATTTAGATCAAAATGCATTATTATTGCGGCTCGAAACGATTTGTTCAAAGCATCTGAAATATGCAAACTAAAAATACACCACCAAATCAAGAGGAATTGGATACCACTCCAAAAGTAAAACCATACAATATGCACGGGACAGCAGGTTTTACTTCTATTTTCGCTCAAGGCCCCGGTGAAAATGATTTATCAGAGTTTAAACCAAATCCCCCATCTGGACAGTTGGTCTATCATTCTGATGGAGCATATTCCGAATTTGTACCAGCAAAAGACGGAAAAACTAAGCCCGGACGACCTATTGCGCCCTATCTGCCCAGCGAAAAAATCGTGGAATTGGTGCGTTTGGCTCAAATTCTCCAACGTCCAGTTTTATTAAAAGGTGAACCGGGTAGCGGAAAAACACAGTTGGCTAAAGCGCTCGCGGCAGAATGGTACGGCGATAATTATCAACAACATTACTTCGAATGGCATATTAAATCTACTTCTAAAGCAGTAGATGGCCTTTATACCTTCGATCACGTTAGGCGCTTGCGCGATGCGCAGTTGAAAATCAATCCTATCGACAATAAACCCTTTGACCTGAGTGAGAAAAATTACCGCAGTTTTGGCCCTATGGCCAATGCTTTTCTTACTTCTACCAGAGATTTTCCATCCATTTTACTGATTGACGAAATAGACAAGGCGGATATCGACTTCCCCAATGATCTACTGTTGGAATTGGACGAGAAACGATTCAAAATTCCTGAAACAGATGAACTGATCGAAGCGCGTTATCCTCCGATTATTTTTATCACGAGTAACGACGAACGCGAACTCCCCGAGGCTTTTTTGCGGAGGTGCTTGTTTATGTATATTAAATTCCCCGAGGAAAAGCAATTGACAGAGATCATTCGTGCTCAAATCAAGGGAATTGTAGAGGAGCAAGCCGATTTTGTAAAGGCTGCAATTGAACGTTTCAATGAATTACGCAAAAAAATTGCTGAAAATCCAACCTATGGTAAACGCGTTTCTACTGGCGAAATGCTCGATTGGCTCAAAGCATACAGGTTTAATAAGGAAATGCACACCCCCGAACATTATACTAAGGAAGGGCTTGAAAAATTGCCATATTATTACCAAGCATTGCTAAAAACCTATCCTTCCGCCAAAAACGAAGGAAAAGATTAGATATGAATAAAGAACGCCTCCCTTTTTGGCACTTTTTCCATCGCATCGAAAAAGAGTTGAGTTACGAACGGTGGATCGAAAAATATGGCCTATTCGAACGCGCCCTTACCGGGAATGACCAAACGATTACGTGGGATGATACCGATGATTGGCAGTCGTTTCGGAGTTTTTGTAAAATATTATACCTGCAAGACCACCGCGACGAAACACGTTTTGATGCTATTCTAACGGAGGCCATTGAAATAGAAAAAAGACTGGTATTGTCGGCTTTTACTACGACATTAGATGACCCAAATAAGCAACCAACAATAGATTCAAATCCTGCGCCAACAGTTATTTCGCCACCTCCACCGCCACTTTTACCCCCGGAAGACAAAGGGAAAAGCAAAAAATCGAATGTAAAAGCGGAACAGCCCAAATTTGATGATGTATTGTACTTTCATCCGCAGTTGGATACTTCAAACACAACCGAAAACTGGACAAATACCACTATTTATTTGCATACCGATGAATATTTTCCAGTCACGCGCCGACAAATGGGGGTGGCTTGGCAATACCTGCGCCGCAAAGAAAAAGGAGGTCTTACCAATGAAATTAACCTACCTGCTACAATTCAAAAAGTAGCAAAAGAAGGTTTGTTCCTGTATCCTGTTATGCAGAATGCGGCTATAAATAGGGCTGATAATCTGATCTTTTTTGCAGATACAAGGGGGGCAATGGCACCTTTTCACGAATTTACACGCCGACTCATTCATACCGCCAAAAACGAAGGTGGACAAATAAAAGCACCTGTTTATTATTTTCAAAATTATCCTTCTGGATTTGTTTACAAGCAAGAAAACCTTAGCGATCCCATAAAAGTAAGTGAAACTTTGTTAAAAACAAATCGAAATGCCACTTTGGCTATTATCATTAGCGATGCAGGGGCGGCATTAAGCGATTTTGCAGATGAATCACAACGGGCGCAGTACACAACAAATGTGACATTGTTTTTAGGCCAATTACGCGAACAGGTTGCTCATATTATTTGGCTCAATCCCATGCCAGAACACCGTTGGTTAGGAACACCTGCACAAGCAATTCAACAACAAGTGACCATAATGGCACCTGTTTTCGACGAAGGAGGTATCAATTTTCCCAATATTGTGCGTTTGTTGCTGAAAAAAAGATAGGTTACAGGGGGCATACTTTGTTTTTGGGGCAACTATCCCGCCTCCATCCTAATTCCCGTTGGAATACAGTTTCTACACCTCTTTACTACGGCGCGCTGCACCTTTTATAAGAAAACCCTGTTTGCAAGTGTAACTATTTTTCGATATAAAGAAAAAGTATCCGGCTGTAAATAAAAATTCGCACCTTTGCGGCCCTCAAAAATCAATTTAGAAATGAAGTTCTAAAACACAAAACGATTAAAAATATGCAATCTATTGCAGTCTATTGCGGTGCCAATAAAGGCAACGACCCCATTTTTGAAGCAGCAGCCCGTGAAATGGGTAAATTACTCGCCGAAAACCAAATTCGTGTAGTGTATGGAGGCGGTAGTGTAGGACTCATGGGCGTACTCGCCGATGCCACACTCGAACATGGTGGCAAAATAACAGGTATCATTACCCACCAACTCAATGACCTCGAACTAGGACACCCCGAAGTGGAAGAAATGTTGATTGTAGAGTCAATGTCGGAACGCCGTGTATTACTCATCAAAGATACCGATGGGGTCATTACAATGCCCGGTGGATACGGGTCTATGGATGAATTATTCGAGGCACTTACCTTAGCGCAATTGCACCAATACCAGCGTCCTATTGGCCTGCTCAATACCGATCATTACTACGATCCATTATTGGCAATGTTGGATCAAATGGTGAAATACGGCTTTTTAAAAGCACAAAACAGAAAACTCTGTATTGATGATCCCACACCAGAGGGTTTATTGGCTAAAATGAAGGCGTATGAATATGATGCAATTAATAAATGGATTTAAGTATTTGGACACAATTAATTATGTCCAAATACTTAATTAGTTTATGCATCCGCATTAGATAATTCAAACACCGTTATTTCCGGGAAAATACCCACCCGCGCAGGCATGCCCAACCAGCCAAAGCCACGGTTGACGTACAAATGACGTTGACCAACTTTGTATAAATCTATCCAGCGCGGATATACAAATTTTACCAAACTCAACTTGAGCCAAGGTATATCTATCCCTAATTGCATACCATGTGTATGGCCGCTCATGGTCAAATGGATCAATTTCGGGAAGTCGAGTACGTGCATATCCCAGTGGGTAGGGTCGTGCGACATTAACAATTTAAACTCATGGTCGTCCACATCAGCCGTTGCTTTTTCGAGATCGCCAAATTGAGGAAATGGTGGTTTGCCCCAGTTTTCTACACCAATCAAACGGATAAATTCATCTCCTTTTTCAAGTTTTACATTAGCATTGTTCAATAACGTAAAACCGGCATCGGCATAGCGTTTTTTTACTTCCTCTTGGTTCTTTTTTAGGGCTTCCTCACTATCAAAAGTGCCAAAAAAGCCATAATCGTGGTTACCCAATACCGAATATTTACCCATGGGAGCCGTAAGTGCTTTCCAAGAAGGGATAAAAGCGTCTGTTTCTTCTGCTTTTTGGTTCACAAAATCGCCTGTAAACAAAATCAAATCCGGCGATTGTGCCTGAATCATTGCAATACCTCGTTTTACCTCCGCTATATCATCAAAACTGCCACTGTGCACATCCGATATTTGTGCGATACGCATGCCATGAAAAGCCTTGGGCAGGTCTGCGAATTTTAATTTTACATGACGCACCGTAAAGTCATATTTGCCTTTTGTGATACCGTATAAAAATGAAAAAAACGGTAACGCAGCCATACCAATCCCCAATTGACGGACAAAACGGCGGCGACCTTTGTTGGGTGTAAGCGCAGCAGCACCTGTAGTTAAAAAACGTATCGTTCTCCCAATACCATGAAACAGATCGTGTATCAGGTAATATACTGCCCAAACCAGCAACGTAACACCTATACTAAATGTAAGACCCAGGAAAATATTGAAAATAGGATCAGCGCGTTTGTTAAAGAGTACTAAACCTACAATACTAACCGGCAGATAAGCAATAAAGCTATAAAAGAGCCATTTCCCTCTATTGTTATGAGTATTGGATGAAAAGGCTTCGTATGGCTTTTTACGAATAAGATAAACTATAAGGCCAAGGATAAGCAACCAAAATACGATTGCTGCAATAATTCTAGGATGCATAATGCTTGCTAAACCCTAAATGTGGATGCTAAGTTTTGATTTATCGACAAAAGCGGGTTAATTAACGTCATATTCATATTGGCTTAAGATTTTTGTGTATTTACACGTCATACCTAATGAGGTAAGCTGTCTTTGGGAAGTGCGGGTTGCACAATGATTAAAGAATCGGGGACATCTGGTTGGAAGCGATTCATCGAAGCATTGGTGAAAAAACCAAAAACCCAACCCTTCATGCCATCTTTGGTCTCCACTTCATACCAATAGTCTTCGGCAATTCCTTTTTTGCCTTTGCTATTTGTTGTGCGTATTTTAGCCAATTCTTGCGTACGATCCCATTGGTCAATCTTATCTTTTTTCTTTATGCTGGCTAATACTGGAGCGTTGAACAACGCCTCGGTATGAATATTAACTGTGCCATCATAAATAATTTCGAGCGAACGAACTGGTTTAGGGCGAATACCGCTCAGGGTATCCTGAAGCACTACGGAATAACCTACCGACGGCTGTATCGTGGTATCGGCACTTATTTGTACTGCTTTGATCAGATTACCAATCAGCAACAACTCCGGCTGAATAGGGGAGTATGTTTTATTGTTTTGGTAATCGGTAACAATCTTTTGCGCCTCATTGTATTGTTGATGCGATAAATGATATTCTAAATTGAAGCCTGCCGCCTTGCTAAATTGACTAAAAAGAACAGAATTGGGGTCTTTTTGTTGGAAAAGCAACCAACCTAAGGCTATTCCAACCACTGTCGCTGCGATACCACTTGCAAGAATAGTTTTAAAGCCAAATCCGCCTTTCTGGATCCGTAATTGCTCGTAATCGTGTTGCCATTGGTGTACTTCTTGTTCTAATGTGACGGTTTTTTGCTGAAATGCATTGACATAAGCAACGTGTTCTTGTCGCATCGCGTTTACATCTCGTATATTTTGTTGCGCCACTTTTACGGATTGTAGTGCAGCGACGAGTGCTTCTTGTAACTGTTCTACTTCTTTTACCAATTCCGCATTTTTGGCGGCTAATGCTTCGCTTTTGCGATCTGTTATGTTATCAGGTGCGGTATCCCAATGCGCGCTGTCGGATGCAGCCTTTATTTGTGCATGTTGGGATGTATTCAATTTACGGATCTCATCTTGCGCTGCAATGAGCGTGGCTCTTGCCTCCATTAATTCTTCTTGGAGTTGACCAATATGCTCATCTCGTATAGATAACCACTCTTTTAATTGAGGGGATAAATCTTGGTTATGCTGATCCATACAAATCGGTTTTAATTTTCTTTGCAGACAAAGGTATCGCATTGCATTAGATTATAGTACTTTTGCCTCAAAATTATGAAAATAGATATATTAGCCATCGGTATCCACCCCGATGATGTTGAACTGAGTGCCATTGGTACTTTGCTCAAGCATGCTGCAGCAGGTAAAACATTTGGCCTGCTCGATCTAAGCGTAGGTGAGTTAGGAACTCGTGGTACTGCCGAAATTAGGCGCGCCGAAGCGATGGATGCTGCTCGTATTTCGGGTGCATCATTCCGTGTTTTTTCGGATATACCGGATGGTTTATTTACCAATACGCCCGAGCATTGGCTCAAAGTGGTACATTTTATCCGTAAATACCAACCCGAAATAGTGTTGTGCAATGCCCCTCAAGACCGCCATCCTGACCACGGCCGAGCCGCAAAAATGGTGTCGGATGCTTGCTTTTATGCAGGTTTGGAAAAAATTGAAACCTTGGATGAGGTGGGCAATCTTCAACTCAAATGGCGACCTAAAGCAGTATATCATTATATTCAAGACCAACAACTTACACCAGATTTTGTAGTGGATATAACGCCGTATTGGGAGAAAAAAATGGAAACCATTTTGGCTTTTAAATCGCAGTTTTTTGATCCTTCCAATACAACACCCAATACTCCCATTTCTGGTAAAGAGTTTTTGTCGTTTATGGAAGCCAAAGCACGTGTCTATGGCAGACCCATTTTAGCAGAATATGCCGAAGGATTTATGGTGGCGCGTACGCCAGGGGTGGAGAATTTGTTTGATCTGAGGTAAGTACTTAAATAATTCACATGCTTTTACGCGAGCATTCCGCGTAGCACATCATTTAAATTAGCGACCGCTTCTGGAATTTTCCAGTTGTCCCGATTGCGTTTTTCCACGTAATTGGAAATAGCCCGAACCTGTATAAACGACACTTCGGCCAGCAAACAAGCGTAAAAAAAGGCTGCACCTTCCATACTTTCTACTTGTGCATTTGGGTAATTGGCACGTAATTGCTCAATAGAAGCCTCGTTACCATGTACTTTATTCACGCTTATGCCGTGTACTTTGTGCAAAAATTGGTTATAATTGGAGAAATGCTCTTTCAGGTGTTTGTTGATAAAGGGTGGATGGTTCACCTCCATTAAACCAACCGAAAATAAATCACTAAAACGCCCGTCGGGCTGCTCCACGCCTAAATCAGCAAATTGTTCATTCACCACATGCACCACTGCACCAAGGTGAAGACTTCGGTCAAGAGCACCTGCGATACCAGCGTTGATGGCTAAATCTGGCCGAAAACTGGTCAGGACAACGCCCAAACTAAATGCAGTGGCCACTCCCCCGATACCTGTTACCAAAACGCGTATGATGTTTTCACCGTTTTGGTAAGTGCTTTCGTCCAGTTTAGTACTTGTTTTTTCGAGCCATTCCACGGTGGGTGCTATTTCAAGATGTGTTGCTGCTACTAATAATATAATCATTGCTATAATTTGCTGCGTTCGGCCAATAGTTCAGCCTTTTTTGGATGGTTTTTTGCTTTGGCAGATTGTATTGCCCTATGAGCAACTTCAATGTAAATAATCGAAAATGTATATAAAAGTGGCAGTAACATAGCAATGCCAATCCAAGCGGCTTTTTGTGTACAAAAGGCTAGAATAAGCCATAGTAATAGCCATAAAATACCTGCAATAAGCTCAATACCAAAATAAATACTTGTTTTAAACTCTCTTTTTTGGATTTTGTTGTCCATCATATTTTTGGCCAATGCCGCAATCGGCCACCGCACAATATAACCCAACAGAAAAAATGGAAGTGTAAGCAAAAGGAATATCCAATGGGAGTAACTCGCCCAATGTGGATGCAGCAATGCTTCATCGGTAAGCCCAGCATCCCGCACGTTATGTAAATATTTTTTTACTGCTTTTTTTAGTACTTTTTTTTCTTCTTCGGGCATGGCATTCACCCACTCGGTTACTTTTTTTTCACCTTCAAATTGCGTACCCGAAAAATGAAAAATTGGCCAGTGTCCTACAGGGCGTTCGCTGCGGTGCAATGTCAGCAGGCGTTCTACAAAAGTATCATCATCGGGGTTATCAATATGTAAACAAAGTGGTTTCAGGGCTTCAAAAATATCCTTGCATAATTTCACCACCGCCGCCGCAGGGGATTTTTGGTAATCTTCCCAATAGTCTTTAATATAAATTGGTGTCCCAACATTTATAAATGCTACATCACGCGGTTGGTCGGTTATCCAATAGGCGGCACCAACGGGTAGTATTTGCAAATCATCCTGTTTCAACTTCTCATACGCCATGAATGCCAATCTTGCAATACCTTTTTGAACTGGCATCAATCGTTTATCATAATGGTGTACACCTTCTACAAAAACACATAATGCCTGCCGATCTTTCATTTGAGCAAGTGTATATTCCGTTACTTCATCCATCCGATCAGGGTCATTAAATCCATCACGGGTACGTTTTACAGGGAACATATTGAACTGTTCAAATATTTTTCTGACAGTTGGTTGCACAAATAAGTCGCCGCGTGTCATAAAATACAAGGGTGGATGTGCAAAATCGCCCATGATTATGGGGTCAATGAAAGCAGTCGGGTGGTTGGCTGCGATTAAAACTGGTGTATTCGCAGGAATTTGGTCAATTCTGTTTAAATTAATGCGTTTAAACTGGTTGCACATTTGCCAAGGCAGCAAACGTTCAAAAATAACATATAATATTCCCTTACTTTTGTGGCGAAATTTGAGTTTCATAACGCAAAGGAACGAGATTTATATAAAAGTGCAAATAACCCAACAATTAAAATAATGCTCAAGCATCTCATCATAGTAGGCGGCCCAACTGCAAGTGGTAAAACAGCAACCGCCATTCGATTAGCCGAGTATTTTGAAACAGAAATTATCTCCGCCGATAGTCGGCAGTTTTATCGCGAAATGAGCATCGGTACCGCAAAACCTAGTCAAGAGGAGTTGGGCAGGGTAAAGCATCATTTTATTGATACTTTATCTGTTACTGATACTTATAGCGTTGGGCATTTTGAAAAAGATGCATTGAGTTTACTGAAAAAATTATTTTTGAAGCACGATATAGTTGTAGTGGCTGGTGGCTCGGGATTATTTATCAATGCTTTATGTAATGGACTTGATCATTTTCCAGAGGTGACAGCAGAAGTGAAAATAAAAGTTGATGAAGGAATTGAACAGGGCGGTTTGCCTTGGTTACAATCCACTGTGGCAGCCTTGGATGCTGTTTACTTTGCCAAAGTGGATCCACAAAATCCGGCTAGATTGCGAAGGGCATTAGAAGTAATGTGGAGTGGGGGAGCGGCTTATTCATCTTTTATTAAAGGAATACCCGATCAAAGAGATTTTGAAATACATCAAATCTTGCTCGATTGGCCAAGACCACAACTATATGATCGTATCAATCAACGCGTCGATCAGATGATTTTGGCGGGTTTGGAGGAAGAAGCACGTGATTTGTTGCCTTATCGGCATTTGCCAGCGCTGCATACTGTTGGGTACGAAGAATGGTTCCAATGTTTCGATGGATTATTGACAAAAGAGGCAGCAATTGATAAAATAAAGCAACATTCTCGTAATTATGCAAAGCGCCAAATGACTTGGTTTCGTAAATATGGACAGTGGGAAATATTTGATTTTGGTGATTTTACAAAAATTTTACCTTTTGTATTGCAAAGTACCCAAAAATAGTTATACATTTGTATCTTGATATCCGCTGTGTTACCATTACTCTACAACGCACCCCCTGCACCCCCCCTGCACGTTGTCTATGAATGACGGTGACCGTTTTTAATTAATCACGTCATATTACCGATTTTTTTATGAGAAAACTAGTTCTTTTATTGGCCACAGCCCATCTTGGCTGTATTCCATCCTTTTCCCAATCAACGATGCTTCAGCATCCGGGTTCTGTTTGTTGCGCACAAGAGATTTGCCAATTCGATCCAATTGAATTGATTTCGGAAAATCTTCAAACTACCCCAACCGAAAATGAATTACCCATCGAGTATGCATGGTACGAATTGGTGGACGATTCTACCACAGCAACGGGTACCAAATGGGTAAAAATACCCAACACCAATACGCGTAATTACCAACCACTAGCCATTAATTCCCAATATGGTGGCTTTTTTATGCGCGCAGCACGCAAAATTGGTACTTTACCCTACCTTTTTTCCAATATCGTTAATGTAAAGGTATTGAGTACTGCTAATCCATTATGTGTTTCCTCAAGTGATGAAATTGCAGAAAGCACCACTGTGGTGATTGCCCCAAATCCGGCCACAACATCGTTACGTGTTGCGTGCCAACAGCAAAGCACCCAACTGGAATCGTTTCAAATTTTTGATATTTCGGGTAAAATATTAGTTACTGCCCAACAAATAAAAGGTAATAACCACGATATTGATGTGGCTTCCTTTGGATCGGGGCTTTATTTTCTCCAACTATTTTATTCTAACGGGAAAACATCTTGCCATAAGTGGGTGAAATCGTAAAAAGACATACCTTTGCGGCTTATTTTTACTAGAACACATCTTTAATAATATGATGCAATGCTGCTCCGAGCAATCAGAGCATCTATTCAGATTTTATTGAGATAAAAGTATCGTTCATTTAAAAGCCGCTTCGGCAAAAGTTTAATTATGAGTCATTTAACCCTTGATCTATCATATTCCGCAGCATTTGTTGCTCAACATGAAATAGATGCTATTGCACCAATGGTCACACATGCTGCGGAATTATTGGATAGTAAAACCGGACCCGGAAATGAATTTTTGGGCTGGATCGATCTTCCTGAAAATTATGATAAATCGGAGTACGAGCGTATCAAAATTGCAGCCGCTAAGATTCGGAAAGATAGTGAAGTGCTGGTCGTAATTGGTATTGGGGGGTCTTATTTAGGTGCGAAAGCAGCACTCGAATTTTGCGGCCACTCTTTTCGCAATCAGGTAGAAAAACCTGAAATTTACTTTGCTGGTACAAATATAAGCGGCACATACCTTACGCATTTAATTCAATTGATCGGTGACCGCGATTTTTCGGTAAACGTGATCTCTAAATCTGGAACAACAACAGAACCTGCTATTGCTTTCCGCGTTTTTAAAGGATTATTAGAGCAAAAGTATGGAAAAAAAGGCGCATCAGAGCGGATTTACGCCACTACTGATGAGCGAAAGGGCGCATTAAAAACCCTTGCTACTCAGGAAAATTACGAAACATTTGTAGTCCCCGATAATGTGGGTGGACGCTTTTCTGTACTCACTGCCGTTGGTCTTTTGCCTATAGCAGCAGCAGGTTTTGATACCGATGCCTTACTCCAAGGTGCCGCAGATGCCCGCCAGCGTTTTTCTAGTAATAATTTGGCCACGAATGATTGTCTTCAGTATGTTGCCGTGCGCAATATTCTGCATCGTAAAGGTAAAGACATTGAAATGCTGATCAATTATGAGCCACGTTTGCATTTTATCGCAGAGTGGTGGAAACAATTGTTTGGAGAAAGTGAAGGCAAAGACCAAAAAGGTATCTTTACGGCCTCTGCTGATTTTACTTCTGATCTGCATTCGCTCGGACAATATATCCAGGACGGAAAGCGTCATCTGTTTGAGACCTTGATCGAAATAGAACAACCGGAATTGGATATGACGATCACTGCAACCGAGGATGACCTTGATGGCCTGAACTATCTGGCTGGTAAAACATTAGATTATGTGAACAAAAAAGCCGCACAGGGTACGCTCATGGCGCATAATGATGGCGGTGTGCCTAATCTAATTATACGACTACCGGAAGCAACACCGTACCATTTGGGTGCTTTGTTTTACTTTTTTGAACGTGCTTGCGGGATAAGTGGCTACTTATTAGGCGTAAATCCTTTCGATCAGCCAGGTGTAGAAGCCTATAAGAAGAATATGTTTGCTTTATTGGGAAAAAAATAAGGTCTATTATAATGATTTTTACGTAGAATACACTGCTTGAAGATATAAAGCAGGTGTATTCTACGTTTTTAGTATAAGGAATAATATTTATTTTTTTATCTTATCCCAAACCTTCCAGTCTTTTACTTTTCTTCTCTCCCGCTTGTCAATGATATAACGGAACGAAACAGCAATAGGATTCCACTCAAACGGGTGTACTTGATCTCCTGCCAAATGTATTTCAGGTTTTATATCCACTGCAAAATTCATGCGACCAAAAGATACTTCTGCCCCAGCTATTCCAGAGAGGCCATATACGTTTTTGGTAATTACTGTGGGTTCTATTCGATTTTCGTCTTTTCGGGCGTAATAGTGCGCTCCAGCACCGTAAAATACCCCAAAATTACGAATTAATACCTTTTTGTGCTTTTCCGCCAAAACAGAAATGCCCGTATTTTTAGAAAATATATTGGTGTGTAATATGCCCTCTACTGTCCAGTTATTTTTGATATATTGTTGGAAAGTGAGGTCTAATCCGCCTCCTAATCGCACACCGGCTGCGGTGTTATAGGTTTGGGCTTGCATGGTGTATGTGCCGAGAATTGCAAGTAGCAATAAAATACTTTTTGTAGATTTCATAATAAAAATGCCTCGTGAACGATGAGTCGGGTGCATAAACGCAAAGTGCTTTTCCATCCTTGTGGCAATGTACTTTTTTATGTTTTTAATAACGAATAAGCCTGCCAAACCTTAATAACTTCTATTGCAGGTTGTACATCGTGTACCCGCAGGATACGTACGCCGCGTTCCAGTGCTAGAGCATTCAACGCACAGGTGGCTGATAATGTATCTGCACTACTCGTTTCTAATAGTTTGTAAATCATTGATTTACGAGAAATGCCAACTAAAAGTGGCAGGTCTAGTATCAGGGAAAATTGATCCATAGAGCGGAACAATGTATAGTTGTGCGCAATAGTTTTTCCAAAACCAAAACCTGGATCCAATACAATGTCTTTAACCCCCAATGCTCGTAACTGACCTACTTTTTCAATAAAATAATCCAATACTTCGGTAATCAGATCATCGTAATGCGGTGTTTGTTGCATATTTTGTGGTGTTCCTTGTATATGCATAAGTATGTACGGAACGCCACAGTCGGCTACGGTTTGGAACATTTGTGCATCCATACTGCCTCCAGAAATATCATTAATAATGGATGCGCCATTTGCTACAGCCTCACGTGCCACTGCGGCGCGCCAAGTATCGATAGAGATAATTTGTGCAGGCCATTGTTGGTGAATGGCTGCAATGACTGGAATGGTACGGTCAAGTTCTGCTGCTTCCGAAACAATATCGGCATTTGGCCGAGAAGATGCTCCCCCAATATCAAGGATAGTTGCACCTTCTTGTATCATTTTTTCGGCCTGTTTCAGTGCATTTTCCACCGAATTATAACGACCACCATCATAAAAGGAATCAGGAGTAGTATTTAAAATACCCATCACTACTGGGACGGATAGATCTAGTAGTTGACCTTTACAATTCAGTGTTGATATCATTTTTTTATAGAAACCTCTAATCCGCGAATGCCCATATCAACTATTTTTTCGTTCGGCTTATTTGGATTGCCATAAAAATCAAGTTCGTGATTATCGTTATCATCTATCCATTCTAGGCTGTTATTGATAGAAAAACTCAATAATATAGTGATATCCTCGCGCTCTTCACCGGTGATAATGAGGGGTTCTGCTAATTTACCTGTCACAACACAAGAACCTGCTGGTACAGGACTTGTATTGAATAGCGGATTTACAACGGTTGTAGAACCGCTTGGTGCTTGTCCAAAATATACCTTATTGTACGCTTCGTATGGCGTACTTAGGTTCGTCTCAAAAGCCCAAAAACCCTGCGCTCTATTACCATTTACGGTGAGTAGTTTTGTTCGAGGGGTTATTTCTTTGATATAGGTGTTATAACCAATAAAAGAGTTGAATCTACCCGTTTGGTTCGGAAGGTTGCCGATGACTGGTATGCCCATCAAATTAAATTTAATATCATAGTTTTGATAGGCTACACTCGCACGCACCCAATTATACGTACCGGGAGGAAGGTCTTTTAGTGGAAGTCGGACAAATTCTTCATTGTTACCTGCTTTTTCAGAGCGGTTAAATTCAATTGCTGTTGTGCCGCCAGCATTAGTTTCTTTTGATTTATACACAATCGCGCCCTTACCGAGTAGGGTGTTGTCATTTGGTGCGAGTTCAATATAATGCACACTCATTTCTTGAAAAGAGGGAGTTTGGGTGGCATGCCCTTGCGCAATGGTGGCTGGTTGCCCTAAATTATTAAGCCTTGCTTGGTTTGGATCAAACTGAAACTTGAAAATAAGTTGATTTTCATTGTTCGATTCCGTATTTTTTGTGCAAGAAAAAGTAATCAGTGTGGTGAATGTTAAAAAAAGTAATCTTCTCATGGATAAATTAAAAGAAACAAAGTTCAGACCTTTGTGCCATTGATAAAAAATAATCGCACAAAGTAACGGAAAATGAATAGATTGATAATATGGTTTGGATTGGTTTTTATCCTAACTTGTGGATTTGCTACAAATACACCTTCAAATACGTCAAATACGGGTATAATATTTTATTTCAGTGGAAAAAAATATTGCCTTTTTGCCCAAATTAGACTTTCAAAAAATGGGTTTTCCCAGCGGGGGGGCGTTTCAAAATCTTCCCTTGATACTATTTCCAATTGCTATTATACCTCCTCTAATTATGTAGAGATTATTCGTCAAGACGATGCGTTGTCGCCAAATATTGGCCTTGCTTTGGGTTTTGAGTTTGATGAAACCAATGGTGAGTATCCCTATACCCCCACCCATGCTGTGTTACAGTTAAAAAACTTTACTTGGGGCGGTTTGGAGTTTAGCACAACCGATAGTTTGAACTATACAGGTGTCTCTAATGCCATCAGTGATGATTTATTTGTCGCCATTGATCGCTACCAAAATGACACTATCTCAGGGCGTTTTTCGGGGTTATTGCTTTCAGGAGCCGGAGGTATGTCGCAAATAGATAGTGGGTATTTTAAAGTGAAATTGTATCGTAAAGCACTTAAAGAATGAGATTTGTTCTTGTATTGTACTTAATTATCTATTAATTTTGTTTGTACGGCATGCAGTTGCTGCAATAACCATTCCCGTTCGGTAAGCGGTTTTGATGCTAAAATTTGTGTTTCTAAGTGAGCAAGTTCCTCCAATGTAAGCACCTTTTTACCATCATAATGCTGCGCCAGTCGTCCTGTAAAATGAATAATATTCAAATAATTGGGCGCGTGATAAGATAATTGCTTTTTGCGTTTCACAAAATGTTCAAAACTATTTAAAAAACCATTCAATAGTCGCCATGCTGCCATATCAAAATAAATCTTGAGCAATAGTACACGGGTATCTAAACTAAGGAATATATCATCAGAATCAAGGTGAATCAAAATACTTTGGGCTTCCTCTTTGTGTTCGGTGAGATAAAGTAATTTTGCTGTGCAAAAACTTTCATAGGATTTGCGGTACAGGGGATCTAAAAATGTTGAAAAATCACGAATAAATGCTGTTGTCCACTCATATTCACCCAATGCCAATGCCGCCGCAACTATATTTTTATAGGTAAAACGGCTAATGAGTTGGTGCTCTATAAAAATACCTTCTTTTAAACCCATTTTGTACAAAATAAAAACTTCTGGTATAAAAGAAGGGCCTTCTTGGTTCAATCGCCGGATACCATAATTAATACAATGTAAAAACACATTGCGCACTTCGGTGGGGTGCAACCATGCACTAAGCGTTGGTAGCAGTGCTTTCAATGCTTCAAAGTCTTTTTCTGCTTTTGGCTCTGATAGACACCTTGCAATGTGGTGATAAAGCCGAATGACTTGAATATGATCGTATTTCCCTGCCGCACAATCGGATAGAATATTTTCTAAATAGGGGAGGTTATAGTCCGTTTTGAAAATCGCCTTGTGGCTGAATGCAATGCAGGCGTTGCGCAACATCTCCGCTACAAAAAAATAGGTCAATTCGTTAGTGACTTCTTGCAGATTAAGCACTACGTCCCTTGATGGATTCTGTGTTAATTGCTCCTCTTGTATCCAATAAGCATTCAGATGGAATTGGGCATCTTTTTCTTTTTGAGATAAGATAGATGCTTGCGCTGCATGAATATTATCTTTGGCAGCAATAGGCAATTGCCGTGCCCGTAATTGCTTACTTAGGGTTATCGCATTTTTTATTCCCTCGTTTTGGGTGTTTTCATATACGATAAACTGCTCTAACTGGGTGTAAAAATCAGACAAAATACGACGTAATTTTACATCCTCAAATGCACTTTCCCCAAATAGATACGTATATGCTCTTTCTCGACGCAAAGTAAGCGCAGTCCATTCTGAACGAGTTTCTAAAAATTCATAAAACTTTGATAATAAATGATTTGAATTATGAATTGGTGATGCAAGCCATTTTTTAAATCGACGACGTTCGGCAGCATTTAATGTAAAAAACAGCGCTATGGACTTACTATTTATCATAGCAACAAAGGTACATAAATACCTGTTTTTTTTGTACAAATATGCCTAAATATACTTTCTCTAATTTGACTTGCCCCTTGTATCTGCACTTACCTTTGTACCACACAAAAAATGTAACAGCACATGAGGCAATACTTTTTTACATGCACACTGCTCTGTCTATTCGTATTGAATAGTAGCGATTGCATCGCACAAGGTTGGCGGGCTACATTCGCCAATTTATTGTACCCGGTTACCTGCGCCACACCAGATGGAGGAACCGCTTTATTGGCTACTTCTACCGTTGCAGGACAGCAGAAAATGGTACTGTACAAAATTGGTTCGACTGGACAAATACAATGGCAAAGAACGGTTGTTGCTGGTACCGAAAGCCGATCAATCACCTTAACAGATGATTTAGAAATTGTCGTTACAGGTACAAAAATATACGACTTTGGGAATAGTGATATTTTTATGGCAAAGTATGATCTTTTGGGTAACCAGTTATGGGAGCAAACCTACGATTACGCCCTTTCGGATGATGCTTGTTGCTTGTATCCTATGTCCGATGGTTTCATTTTGGCCATTAGTAGCAATAATTTACCATGCCTTTTAAAACTAAAAAAAGATGGGGAACTAATTTGGTTTAATAATACTTATCCAGAAACATTTGGCCAACGGCCAACTAGCCTTAAAATAACCAATTCTGGGCATATTCTCTTAGCATGTCAACGCCCCGGTTTACCTATTTTGGCCCCTGCCGCCTATTTATTGAAAACAAATTCCGACGGCACGTTTCAATTTCGAAGGGAGTTTTTACATTACTCCAATTTTTCTACAACAAACGTAGCAAGTGTTGCCATCTCCTCCGATTCTACATACTTGTTTGCACATCGCGATTCAGTTTATGAACTGGATACTTTTGGAATAGTTAAAAACGCTTTTCGATTGCCTGCTGATTTTAACCTGTTTGTGACGGATATCTTTCCAACACCCGATGGTGGTTTTTGGGCTTATGGAACCGATTATTCGTTTGCTAATCCAGCCTTTAGTAATGCCTATTTGGGGTTATTTAGTCCTATTGGCATACCACAATGGGTACGTGCTTTCGAAGCACCTGCCACAACACATGCTACCTGGTCAGCATACAAAACAGCAAAAGGAGCCGTTTTAGCAGGAAGTTATGGTGCAGGAAGCAATTATTTTTCCTATCTTATCCGAACCGACGAAAACGGTAATGCTTTTACAAATAAAATTGGTGGTAGCCTTTTTTACGACAAAAACAAAAATTGCCTAAGAGATACAGACGAACCACCCTTGCAAAATTGGTTTGTTCGGATTGTACACCCAAATGGTGATGTACACTATGCAGTAACGGATAGTTTAGGTATATATCACTGCAATGTAGGGAAAGGGACTTATGCTATTGCCGCAGTACCACAAAATGCACTTTGGGAAAATCTTTGTACGCCGCCAACACCGTTATTTTTTGACGGTACGTTTATGGCTAAAACCCTAGATTTTCCAATTCAAAATGATGCAACGTGCGCTTTAGGGTGGGTCGATATTGATTTTGATAACTGGGAAGCCTGTTCTGAAAATAATATCTTTATCCAATTTGCGAATAAGGGTACCACCGATCTCCCAAATGCGACCATTACCCTGCAATTGGATAGTCTTTTGACATTGACTACTGCCGAAAGACCATTTGCTTATCTTGGTAATCAGCAATATAAATTTGAGATAGGCGACCTTGACGCTTTAGAAAAAGGTGCTTTTTCTGCAAAAGTAAAACCCCATTGCGATGGAGTCATTCAAGGACAGGCGCTGTGCGTAACGGCTGAAATAGCGCCTTATCAACCCTGCCTACTCGCATCAGGGCCACTATTGAACATTGAAGGCGCATGTACTGGCGATAGCGTTGAGTTTGTGGTTCAAAACCTTGGTAGTTCGATGGTAGAAGCCCAAGAGTATATCGTTATTGAGGATAATATTATGTATAAACGGGTTACATTCCAGTTGGCCGGAGGTGCTAAAATACGGGATGTTGTGCCCGCCAATGGTGCTACATGGCGTTTGGAAACGGCTCAGAATCCATTACAGCCTAGTTGGCAGACGGATCCATTGGTGTCGGCAGTAGTGGAAGGATGTACCGCCTCTGGAGCATTTTCAACGGGTTTTTTGGAGCAATATAGCCTATACGATGGTGGTTATTTCACGGAAACTACTTGTAGAACATTAGCAGAAGTATTTGATGGACAAACCAAAACAGCCGCACCGCTCGGTTATGGTATCCAGCAAAGCATTACGCAAAATACGGATATTGAATACGTTATTTATTTTCAAAATACAGGAGAAAGCACAGCGCGATCTGTTGTAATTACGGATACAATCGATCATAATGTACTGGATATCAGTAGTCTAGCACTTGGTTCTTCTTCTTGGCCTTATCGCTGGCAGGTAACGGAACTAGGCATATTAACCCTCGATTTTCCCGATATAATGTTGCCTAATGCTCAATCTAATCTGCCTGAAAGTCGTGGTTGGGTGAAGTTTAGGATCAAGCAATTACCCGATTTGCAACCCGGTACCTTAATTCTTAATTCAGCCGCTGTCTCCATGAATTATGGCACTTCCCAAATGACAACCGAAGTATATCATACGGTAGAAAATGCTTTATCATTGACAGGACAAGATTTTGATAATCCTACTGCTCGGTTTTATGCTTATCCAATACCTTTTGGTGAACACCTGACCATTCATACCCCTCGATTTGGCCAGTATAATGTGGTAATCACTGATGTTTTGGGGCATACTGTACTCAACGTAGATTTATCTGGCGAAGTACTCCAATTGCCATGCAGTAGGTTGCCTAATGGAGTCTATTTTGCTACTATTTTGCAGGCAGGTATCCAGATAGAAACGATAAAAATAATCAAATAAATCGGGCAGATCATTTTGTCCATATCAATACAATTACTAAAACAAATTTTTCTTTAACATTTAAATCGTACAACGATGAAAAAATTATTTATTTTATTGCTATTTTGCATTACCAGTACTCAAATGAGTGCGCAATCGCCCCTTGATATAAAGGTTTGTGCCAATTTTTGGAAGGATACTGCTGCGTTGTTGGTGGAAGGAATTCCTTTGAGTTTAAGTTTTAAACTTGACCCGTTTATTACAACTTTTCTCTTTGATACTAGTGATATTTCGGGCTGTGGTACTTTCCCAATTTCCGCTGTACCCGATAATATTCCGTACCAGTTTTCAGGACAATTAACAGATTCCACAGTAGCAGGTCGAACTATCTTGGATTTGGTCGCCATTCAAAACCATATACTTGGGTTAGAACCGTTAGATTCGCCGTACGGGCTTTTCGCCGCGGATATGAACCGATCTGGATCGGTTACAACTTTTGATATAGTAGAGATAACAAAAATAATCTTGAATAAGCCAGTTGTAAGTTTCGGCCCTGATTGGTATTTTATACAACAAAATTGCACTTTTATCCCAAATAATCCATATTTACTAAATTGCCCAACTATTCCGAAAGATAGTCTTCCTTTTATGAATAATGTACCATTGTTGGGTTGGAAATATGGTGACGTGGATGGCGATGCACTTATTGGTTTAAATCCTCCCATTGATTCAATAATACTTGAAATCCCTAGTACTACACTCAAGGCTGGTCAATCCATAAAAATACCGGCATTTTTACCTTTTAATACTACTGAGTTTGGTACTTTTCAACTGGGTTTTAAAATAGATACCTCCTTAGCTACTTTAGAAAAAATTGTAGATCCTACCCTAATTGGCGATTTTAACGCTTATCATAAATTACCAAATGGAGAGGTCAGGCTGGTAGGTTCTGCAAATGCGAATCCAAACCAGGATACATTATTTTACCTGCAAATTAAATCGAAGGTGGACATACCTGTAAAAAATGTTTTGCAACTTATACAGACAGATTTTCCGCAAATGATTGTTCCTTCTTTTGATTCGAAGAACTACTACAAATTTGTACTAGATTTTTCTGCACCAGTAAGCACTACAACCCCGTCTATTCCAATGCAAGAGGTATTGGTTAGCCCCAATCCTTATAGCAAGGAAGCGACGATAAGTTTCAATTTAACCAACGAAGAAAAAGTTATTTTGGAGATCATCGACATGGCCGGCACGGTGACTCACCATGCTGCATACAATATGCTACAGGGAAGAAACAAGATCTTAATCCCAGAAACTGCCTTGCCAGCGGGTAGTATGGCGATGTATAGACTTACAACACCAAGTGGTATGGTAACTGGTAAAATCATGAAGATGTAGGGTTCTCATTTAAAATTAAAAGTTTAACATTGAACATTTAAAATTAATAAAATTTTAAATGTTCAATGTTAAACGCTAAATGTTCAATCTCAACCCTAAAAATCCATGCCTTCGCCTCCGCCGCTCCGCGTATTTTTTCGTTTGAACAACGAAGTATCAAATTTACCAAAACGATAATTGACGTTCAGGCGGAAAAACCGTGGATCGCGCAGGCGTTCGCTTTGTTGGATAAACGCTACGTTTTCAGTAAAGGAACCATTAATACGAGATCGGAAAATATCATTAGCGCTGAGCGTAACGGATAATTTTTTCTTAAAGAATGATTTTCGAATAGAAACATCTACCGACCAAACAGGAATACGATAACCTTGTGCACTGCTTGTAGGGGAATCCCGCCAGCCGTGACCCCGATCACCAGAAGTGAAATTGGCCAATGCTGTACGACTTTCGTACTCCCCAGATACCTGAAATATCCATTCCTTTGGGAAGCGAATATTTAGATTTTCTTTCAAAGACCAACTAAATTGCGTGCGTTTCAACGATGCTTCTACATTTTCGGCATTCAAAACCGAATTAAAAAGATTCACATTGCTTGTTAGGTCGATTATTTTTGCAAATGTGTTTTTAACCGTCAATTCACCACCATAAGCATAGCCAGAATTAGCATTGGCATAAGAGGAAACAATCGCATCGCGGTTTAAAAAAGCATTAAACTCCGAAAACTGATAACGCGTAATCAAGTTGGTGGCACGCCTATAATAAATGGAGGTAAGAAAATTATGTCTTTTATTAATAATGTTTTGATACGAAAATTCCAAGGCATTTGTAAATTCCGGTAATAATTCGGGATTACCACGCGACAATAGCAAGGAATCGGAAAAATCAGGAAATGGAATCAACTGGAAAAAATTAGGGCGGTTGATACGCCTAGAATAATTCAGTTGAATATTATCCTGATCGTTCAATTTGTAGGTGGTAAAAATACTCGGGAATAAAGTAATTGGATATTGGTTACCAAATTTATCGTTCGTTAAAGGCAGTTTACCATCGTATTTAGAACTTTCTGCACGAAGACCAATTTGGTATCCCCATTTAGCAAACGACTGACTAAATGTACTATACGCCGCATAAACTTGGTCCAAATAGTTGTATTCATCTGCAAAATTGCTCACTCGCTCGTAATTGCCCGAAATTGGATTGAGTTGAAAGTTGGCATTGTTAGAGTTAAATGTCCGAATAGCGGCACGTGCACCAGCCTCCCATTTTAATCCTTTACCAAGTGGCGTTACGTAATCAGTCTGAATGGTGATGAATTCATTGCCGCTCTTGCCTTCTTGTTTTTGCTGGCTTTTGCGAGTACTAGGTAAGTATGTAGTCGTGAAATCAGATCTGTTTTCAGATCGAGAGCCGTTGAAGTTAATATCTGCAGTTAGTTCTCTGCCTTCGGTTGGGAATAATTTTTTATACAAAATTTGACCGCCGGGGTTCAAAAAACTACGTTTAGATAAAGACTGCCTTTCTGAATTAGCAAATCCGGTAACGGTATTCCCGAGGTTCAAAGAATCGGTCAGGATTTCCAATAAATCGTTGTTATTAAAACTTCCACTCGTCAAGTTTGCTGCAAATGTAATTGTGTTCCGGTTGTTGATAAACCAATCTAATCCTGTGCGAACATTAATAAATCGACGATTATTGGTATTATTGCCTTCTTGCAATACATTCGTTTTGTTTTCGGTAAAAAGGTTGTTACGCAGCGTTTCCGATGTACCGATAGATTTACGAATATTGACATTTCCGCTCACAAAAGCATTAATTTTACCTTGTCTAGCATTGATATCACCACCAAAATTGGGTTTGCCTCGCATATCAATCCCCGCTCTTATATTTCCATTATAACCCACTCTACGTTCTTTTTTCAATACAATATTTACAATACCGGAACTGCCTCCGCTAGCATCGTATTTAGCAGATGGATTAGTAATTAATTCCACGTTATCAATGGCATCTGCTGGGATTTGGTCCAGACTTAGGTTGGTAGGGCGGCCATCAACAAATACTTGTGGGGCTGCATTACGCAAGGCGAGATTGCCATCTATGTCCACTGAAAGAGAGGGTACATTGCGTAGTGCATCTTCTGCTGTACCTCCTGTAGCAACCAAGTTTTTGTCCACTTTAAATACTTTTTTATCTAAGGCCAACGAAAATCCACCTGCTTGTCCTACAATTTCGGCTTCTTTGAGTACAACACTGGATGGCGAAATTTTGATATTGCCTAAATCCTTATCAGTCTTAGACAAATCAGGTTTTCCTTGGCCTTCGCCACGTTTGAATCCAAAGGAAACTTTAGACTCATAAGGCTCGTATCCGAGGCAAGAAATTTTTAGTGTAAATTCCCCCATTACAGGCAGATTTTCTAAACTAAATTCACCATTGTCACCAGTAAGTTGTCCGCCAATAATGGCTTGTTTACGTGTTTTTTGTACAGTATCAAACTGCATACCGAGCAGTTGTACCGAGCAGTATTCTGCGCCTTTTCCAGTAGTGGCGTCTATAATTTTGCCGTAAAAACGACCAAATTTCATATCTCCGGCACCTCCGCCCCAATTACCGCCGCCACCACCTGGGCGTTGTGCATTCAAAGAGGATAAACTGGAAAATACAGCAAACAGAAGGAGTAATAATTTATTCATGCTTTTATAAAAAATGATGCTACAACTCAGACCTACTGTAGAGTTGAACGCAAGGATTTACCGATGGGTGTCATTACAACAAGCCAACAAGACACGAATAATTAATGTATCAGGCAAAGTAATATCGACAGAAGTGTAACAAACTTCTGCATACGGAGTTCAATGTATGCGCTTTTTTTAAATTGAATTTAGAGTTTGTTTAGTTTTCCTTCTTCTCCAAAATTCTTTTTAGAAGCTTTGTTGTACGCAAGAGCGGCTTCTTCGGCAGTATCGTACATTCCGAGGTGTACGGCTTTCCCCTCAATAGAAATAACAGCTCTATACCTCAAGTGCTCTCGATAAACACCAGTATATCCAGTTGCACTTTTGGTCTTTCTCAAGCGACTTACTGATGAGCGTTCCCGATAAACAATGTTATCCAGCCTACAGTCTAATTTATCGCCATTTTTTGAACTAACCACTTTTTTTTCACCTACTTTTTCTTGCTTTATATAATGTTCAGCAATAATTTTGTGCAAATAAATGGTCTCCGTCTTACTAGTTCCGTCGCTTTTACGCCACACTTTTTGAAATACGGCACAGCCGCTGGAGTGAAGCCTCAGATTTTCCAATAGTTTTATATCCGCATATCGAGGATTGGTACTCAACCACTCGTAAACATGATCATCTAACCTTACAAAATCATCGGCGTTTTTAAGTTTTACTTTAAAAATCATTACATTTTAGGTGTATTTTAAACAGGTATATCAGACTTATATTTACTTTTGGCGGTGCGAAGTTAAGTACATTATCACGAACAAGTGAAAAAAAATTCACTATAAATTTTTAATCTTTATTCTAACTGATTTTTGATGCAAAATGTACCCGTTTTTTCTCCTTTTATAAATAGACGACCTAACGAAGTTTTTAGTTGCAGCGTGCATGAAATTGTTGACATACTTATCCAACAATACGGAACGGAGGTCTATACGGCGTTTGACCACGAAAGTACTACGCCTTCTTTGCTACAAAATTCCCAAAATACGGATTGGCTAAAATTAGCAAATTGTGTAGGTGTCAACGTCCGCACGATTGGTAGTTTTTGGAACCTTTTACCCTATGTATTTACCTTACCCGCTGCTCAAAATACAATTCATATCTTACCCATCTGGGAGCCAGGTGTGGTGGCCAGCCTTTACGGAATGTCGTCCTGGAATATTAATCCAGCGTTTTTTTCCTCCGAACTTGCGCAAGTATTCCCAGAATTAAATACAGTAGAAAAACAATTAAAAGTGGTCATCAATTTACTGCATTTGACGGGTAGGGTAGTGGGCATGGATGTTGTACCGCATACCGACCGCTATGCAGAGCAAGTATTGGCTAATCCTAGTTTTTTTGAATGGTTACAACGCAAAGATGATCAAATTATTAACCACGCTGGTAATTTGCATGAAACAGCAGCAATATTGATCTTTGAGGCACTTCAGCAGATGGATACTGCTGATCCAATACTTCCATTGCCCCCAACTGCTGATACTTTTTTTAGGCATTGGACAGAGTCAGATCGTTTGATGGCACTATTTGGTGCTGTGCATGATTACAATGGCAGGCTAGAGCGGAGAAAAATAATGATTCAATGGTTATACGATCATGGTTTTGAGACCGTTCCCGCTACCATGGCACCACCGTACCGCGGCATAGAGGTAGATCCTAATCCAAATGCCATAGTAGTGGATGAAGAAGGTCGGCTTTGGCGTGATTACCGAATTATTGATCCCCAACCGATGTCAAGAGTGTTTGGCCCATTGGCCCGATACCGCTTGTATGAGGCTAAAGATCATAATGCTAATTGGGCGTTAGATTTTGAGCAGCCCGTAAAAGAGGCGTGGGATTATGTTTGTACCCATTATAACAATATCGCTGAAAAATATAATTTTGATTTTATGCGCGGCGATATGTCCCATGTCCAAATGCGTCCCGATGGTGTACCTGCTCAGCCAGATGCATATTATGATTTACTTGGTGCTGTAAAAACAACAGTCTTGCAAAATAAACCATATTTTGGATATTTTGCAGAGAGTTTTATGGCAGCACCAGGTGAAATGGCCTTTGGTGATGAATACGATCATCTGGAGGCTTCTTTGGCGGATACGACACTTGGGGATTTACAATCGGAACCGATGGGTACTACTTTTTTTGTTAAGGAATTTGCCCGGTATGTAAAGGTGTCACAAACTAGAAAGTTTATACCAAACTTCACCATTATGACTGCTGATAAAGACGATCCTAGGTTTGACCAGTTTTATCTCGATGGTAATGAAATACGCTATTTTATCGGTTTGTTTTTTGAAGGAATACCCTCGTACATGGCTTTAGGTTTCGAATGCCGTGATCCTCATCCTGAGCCAGTAGCCAATGAGTATTATACCAAGCTCTATGTTTTCCAGCTGCAAGAAGGTGCTAAGGCCACACGTGGCCCTTACCAATGGGGAAATAATATGAATCTCTATCAAAATTTAGTACGACAAAAAATAATGTACAACCAACTTTTTAGTAGTACTGTGCGTTATAGCAGTACTTGGGTGCTTGAGCCAGATGCAAACGGGGAACGGAAGTATATTATTTGGAAAACAAATCATTACCTTTTCGTGGCAAATATGGATACCAAGGCGCAGTGTAGTGAAATAAACCTCGATGAGTATGGATTTGGAGGCGTAAAGACCATTCTGTTTTCAACAAAGTGGGCATCAATTCCACCTTCCAAACTGGAAACTGGCAAATTAATATTAGATCAGGGGGAAGGTTTAATACTGGATATACCCTGATTGTCGTATATTTGCGGCGAAATGTTAAATTTTTCTAAATTTGGCACAACATTTGAATTAACTCATTCGTTAAATTTAAATCATTTAAACTTTATTCATACTATGAAAAATTGGCAAAAAATTCTTGCTGTTGTTTTGGTAGCAGCATTGTTCATCCTAGAGTCTTGTAACCGCGGCTATGGCTGCCCTGGCGCAGACCTATAAACCTTTTTGGAAAATGAATTGGAAGGCATTAGATAATATTGACCAAATTGATGAGATCTTGGAGCGATCCAAAGTTGTCCCTTGTGCAATTTTGAAACATAGCACAACTTGTAGCATCAGTGCTATGGCTAAATACAGATTGGAGGACGATTGGGACTTTGAACCAACCGCACTCGAACCTTATTTGCTGGACTTACTTTCGTACAGGTCGATATCAAACAAATTGGCCGAAGTTTTTCAGGTGCACCACGAATCACCCCAAGTTCTGTTGATAGTTAATGGTGAATGTATTTTTGATACTTCACACTTAGATATTTCAGTCAGTGAACTCCAAGAAGCACTTGTCGTTGAAGGGAAATTTTAATGATCTGCCACAAAGCAGGATTTAAAACAACTATTTCGTACTTTTTTTCAAACGCATTCGTAATTTTGCCCTGCAAATTATGAATGCGTTTTTTTTAGCCCCTAATATCCTTAACTCAAAACTAATATGCCCGTACATCGCAATAAAGAAATCATACTCAAAGAAGTACTCACGATCTTCTCCACCCACTTAGAGAGTTCGGGTCAAAGGAAAACACCTGAAAGATATGCCATTTTAGAAGAAATATATAGCCGCACCGATCATTTTGATGCAGAAGCACTGTATATTCACATGAAAAACCGAAACTATCGGGTAAGCCGAGCCACAGTGTATAATACGCTCGAATTGTTGGTCTCTTGTGATTTGGTAAAAAAACACCAGTTTGGTAAAAACCTAGCCCAATACGAAAAATCCTACGGGAACAAACAGCACGATCATGTAATATGCGCTAATTGTTCCAAAGTGGTAGAGTTTTGTGACCCACGCGTACAACAAATTAAGGACATGATTGGGGAGTTGCTCAATTTTCAAATTACGCACCATTCACTCAATTTATACGGTATTTGCGGTTCTTGCCAAAAAGAGATGGAGTTTGGTATTGTACGGCACCAGCCCAAGCAGGATGATGAGCCGGGATGGGGCGATTAAGAATATTTGTTAATAACCGACTTTTTTTTTGGTAATGTCGTCGCTATAATTACCTTTGCTCCAATATTTAATCCAACTCATGAAAAGGTGGGCTTCCCTATGTAGGTATTCCCTCCTTAACTTTTTATTCATTGCATTATTCATGCCTCCAAAGGTCATGAAAATATTTGTATTATATTTTTTAAATTATGAAAAAAACACAATTTATTCCCTTTTTATTTGTGGTCATGTTATCTCTTTGTAGTGCAGTGACTGTTTTTGGTCAGATCCAATTGAGTGATTTAGATAATTACTCTTGGAAAGAAAATAAAGAAGCTTTAGAAAGTTTGGTAGTACTTCAAAGTGAGCAATCGATACCCGAAGATGCTGCGGTTGTCGCTTTTTCTACTCAAATTGAAGATCGTTTGAACTTCTCTCAAATTCTATACAAACATGTGTACCAAAAAATAATTGGTAATGCTGATATCCAAACATCTATTTTAGATGGTTTTAATGAAACTGTAAGTGTATTGTCTAATTCGTCGCTTGAGGTCGCAGTCCAACAGCAAGCCCTAGATATATTGATTAATGCATTGAAACAATAGTTAGTATCTAAAAGTAAATGATGCCACCACACCAGTTTACTTTTTATAATAAATTTCGTAAAAATTTTACTTTACTCCGTATATTTTAAATATATATTCATGAAACAAAGTTACATATTAACTCGTGTCTTATTTATTGTTGTGGTTGTTCTTACAGCCAATATAAATTTAATTCAGGCGCAATTAACAGGTATCAGGACAATTCCGGGTACTTATGCAACGATCGCCCTGGCCATCGCAGACCTAAATACTCAAGGTGTGGGTGCAGGCGGTGTGACCTTTAATGTAGCAGGCGGTTATACAGAAACCCTGACGGGGCGATTGGACATTACCGCAACTGGTACGGCTGCGAATCCGATCGTTTTTCAAAAAAACGGCGCTGGTGCAAACCCACTGATTACTTCGTACACAGGTACTGCAACTGCCACTTCTGCTGTTATGGATGGTATGATTGCTTTGATCGGGTCAGATTTTGTGACATTTAATGCAATCGACTTGCAGGAAGCAGCCAGTAACACGGATGCGACCACAACCATGGAATATGGTTATGGTTTGTTTAAAGCAAGCGCAACCGATGGCGCAAGCAATAACACCATCAGTAATTGCACGATCACTTTGAATCGTGTTAACAATACTGCCCCTACAACTGGACCTGCATTTCAGGGTTCTAATGGTATAACGCTGCTGAACTGCACGCAGCTTTTAATGCAAACAAACATTACAGTAACAGCCGCCTCTGGAGCCAGCTCAAATAACAAGTTTTACAGCAATACCATTCAGAATGTAAATAACGGTATTTGTATGTCTGGTTTTGCAGGAGCGACGCCTTTTACACTTTGTGATACCGGCAACGATATTGGCGGTACTTCAGCAGCAACAGGTAATACAATCATCAATTTTGGTGGCGGTGTTGGTGCTACAGTTGCATGCGCTGCTGTGTTCGTAAAAGACCAATGGTCATTTAACGTATCTTTTAATACTGTAAATAATAATAATGGTTCGGGTGTAAATCACCCAAATACAAACCGTGGTATTTTTGCCAATGCGTCCTCTGTTGGTGCAAGTGCAACCATAAATAACAATAACGTAACGATTCAAGGTGGTACCAGTACCACTGCTATTGACTGGGCTATTGACTGCGAAATGGCGCAGAGTGGTGCTGCTGGTAATACAATCAGTATTAACAATAATACCCTAAGCATGACTAAGACTACCGCTACAGCGGTCGCGCTTTCTGCTATTTGGGTGCAATCTGCCCCTACTACTATGAATGTTAACGGTAATACGATAAACAACTTTACTTGTTCAAGTACTTCAACCTCTGCGACTGATGTTGGTGTAATTCGTTCAGGTTTGGCGGGTATCGGTACCTTGAATATTAACAACAATAGTATTACTGGGGTAAGTTTTACTGGTGCATCCGGAACTGGATTTTGTATTAGCAATTCAGGCAGTGTGGTTACTGCTGTTAATATAACTGGAAATACGATTAATGGTATAAATTTCACAGTTGCAAACTCTAGGGTATTAAATGTAATTACCAATACAGGTGCCGCAGGTACGGCAACAGTAACGATCAGTAATAATGGTATCCGGGGTATTACCTACACCGGAGCCGGAACTGGATCGAATACATATATCATCGGGACTGGTACTCCTTTGAATCAAACGATCAGCGGCAATACTTTTACCAATCTAAATGTAAATACAACAGGTAGTGTAACCTTCATTGCACACAGTTATACAATTCCAGGTGGAGGAACGCAAACGATTTCGAATAACTCAATTGTCGGTTCATTTAATAAAGGTGGCGCCGGCGGTACGGTTACTTGTACCACCTCTGGAGCCAGTTCACCTAATGGAACCATTGCTTCAACAATTAATAATAACTTTTCAAATATTACAGTAACAGGCGCTACTGCCATTCAAGGAACCCTTAGTAATGATGGTGCAGGCAGCAGTCCTACAAAAATATTTACTGGAAATACCTATTCAAACTGGACAGGTGGTACAAGTTCAATTACTGGTGCTACATATAATTATCTCGGTTCCCCAACCTCAAATATTTCCAATAATACTTTTACCAATATAACTGGACAAGGTACAATAACTGTCCTGAGTATTGGCAATACCTTTGCAGGCGCAAATCCATTAAATATCTCCGGAAATACGATTAACAATGTCACGTCAACCGGAACTGGCGGAACGGTAATAGGCATAACTTGTACCAATACTTCGGCAGTTGTAAATATTAATAACAATACGATTAATACCTTGGCATCGTCAGGTGCTTCAGCAGTAAACGGTATCTCAATCGGTGGGGCAACCAATACCAACGTGTTTAAAAATAAAATTTACGACTTGTCGGGCAGCAATGCTTCTTCTGCCGTAAATGGTATTTTGATTTCGGCGGGTACCTTGGTCAATGCGTTTAACAACCTGATTGGTGATTTACGTACGCCTGCAGCCAATGCCGCTAATCCACTTAATGGCATTAATGTGACGGGCGGTACTACGGTTAATCTGTCTTATAATACAGTACACCTCAATGCTATTAGTTCCGGTGCCCTGTTTGGTAGTTCAGCCGTTAATGCGTCAACTACACCTACGCTTAACCTACGGAACAACGTTTTTGTAAACTTGTCAACGCCAGTCGGAGCAACAGGATTTACGACTGCATATCGTCGTTCTACCACAACGCTTACCTCTTATGGTGCGCTCTCCAATAACAACCTGTTCTTTGCAGGTACGCCAAGTGCAACTAACCTAATTTTCTTTGATGGTACTGACGCTGATCAAACGCTGGCAGCATATAAAACGCGTGTAGCACCTCGTGATGCTGCGTCCGTAACAGAAAATCCATCGTTTTTAAGTCTCTCGGGGGCAAATGCCAACTTCTTGCACATCGATCCGGCAGTAGCTACCCAAATAGAAAGCGGCGCAATCAACATCGCTGGTATTCCCGATGATTATGACGGGCAGACCCGTCAAGGAAATCCAGGCTATGCAGGCACAGGTACCGCACCTGACATGGGTGCTGACGAAGGTAACTTCGCTCTACTTGATTTATTACCGCCAACCATTACCTATACCATAATACCAGCCATTTGCGGCGCAGGCAATATTCCATTAAATGGGGTTACCATCATCGATGCTTCGGGGGTTCCAACTGCGGGTGCTTTGGTGCCACGTATTTACTATCAGAAAAACGCTGGTGCATGGTTCTCGCAGGCAGGAACCCTAGCCTCCGGTATCAGTACCAATGGCACCTGGGATTTTACAATTGTAGTTGCAGACATGGGCGGTATTGTCGCAGGAGATGTAGTGTCCTATTATGTCATTGCCCAAGACATTGCAGTGCCCATCAATATAAGTTCCAACCCAAATGGTGCTGTGGCAAGCAATGTGAATACTGTTACCACCCCCCCTGCAACGCCGAATACTGCAACTTTTGTAATACCGCTTGCAGGTACTTACACCGTGGGACCAACTGGAACTTATACTTCCGTTAAGGCAGCTGTTAGTGCATTATTAACCAATGGCGTTACGGCACCGGTAATTTTTGAATTACAGCCTACTTATACAAGCGCAGGTGAAACCTTCCCAATTACTTTAGGTACAACCAATGCTTGTGGTAGCGGCCTTACGGCAACGAATACATGTACCATTCGTCCGCAAACAGGCGCAACTAACTTATCCATTATCGGCACGAACGCCGGCCCGACATTCGATATTAACGCTGGTAACTGGTGGCGTATTGACGGTCGCCCAGGTGGAGTCGGTACGGCTAAAGAATTAAGTATTTCGAATAATAATGTGGCTGGTCAAGCGATCCAATTCATCAATGAAGGTTCAAATAATATTGTTCGTTTTTGCAAAATTCAAGGTGTCAATACTTCTGTTACAAGTGGTGTTATCGTATTTGGTACTACTACGGGGGCTAATGGTAATGACAATAATGTAGTGGACAATTGTGATGTATTTGATGGTGCTACTACACCGACTAATGGTATCCACGCATTAGGTACCACAACCACAGTAGCAACACATAATGACAATAATAGCATTACAAATTGTAATATATTTAACTATTTCAGCGCAACACTCAACTCAACGGGTATAAAAACAGACGTTGGTAACTCGGCTTGGACTATTTCCAATAATAGCCTTTACCAAACAGTTACGCCTCGTACGATGACATCTGCTGTGACCCACAGAGGATTGTGGATTACGCCAAATACAGGAAATTTAGCGCCTCAGGCAAGTGGTTTTATTATTACGGGTAATTTTATCGGCGGTTTGACTCCAAATGCTGGAGGTGCGCCTTATAATATTACAAGTACAGTAGCTGCATTGTTTCAAGCAATGGATCTTTCGGTTGGTAATGGCGCTGCTACTTCTGTTCAGGGTAATACCATTCAGAATATCAATTTTACAACAACAAGTACTGCTACTCCCAATTTTGCAGCCATAAGTAATGTTAATGGTAACGTGAATATTGGTACGATAACGGGTAATACGATTGGTGCTGCAACAGGTACTGGTTCGATAACGGTTAACGCTACCGGTGGAGTAGTTTGGGGTATCCGCTTGAATGGTGGTACAAGTACTACCATGGATTGTAGGAATAATACCGTAGGTAGTATCTCTGTCGTTGGTTCAGCCACTGCTCAAGGTGGGTTTATTGGTATTGGTTCTAGTGGTGGTTCATCAACTACTGTCAGTATTGTAAACAATACTATTGGTAGTATAACAACGGCCAATAGTATCAATTTGGCTACTGCAAGTACAGGTACAGGTTCTGTTACAGGTATTGCAGTTACAAGTGGCCCGTCAGTAATTAATGTGATTAGCAACACCGTTGCTAACTTAAATAATAGCTCTACTGCAACAGCAACTGCTCAAACTCGCGGTATTGTAGTGTCAACAGGATTGGCAACTATTACTGGAAATACGATAAGAAACCTAAGTAATACAAGTTCTAATACCTCTGGTGCGCCAAGTAATACAGTTATTGGTTTGGTGATGAACTCAACAACTGCTGGTGCAACAGTAACGGGTAATACTATCCATTCCTTAAGATTAAATTCGGCGGTAGTTACAGGTGCTTTACAGGCTGTAGGATTCTTTTTCAGCGGATCAACAACGCTTCCAAGTACTGTTGCCAAAAACTTTATCCACAGTTTTGATGTGGCTGCTGCAAACCCTGCTGTAATTATTACAGGTATGGACATTGCTGCGGGTACCGGAAATATTGTTAACAATATGATTCGTTTAGGGGTTAATGCGGATGGAACAGATCTAATCACTGCATTAACTGTTCGTGGGATAAGTGTAAACTCTAGTAATCCAATGGGCTTCTACCATAACAGTATTTATATAGGTGGTACTGGCGTAGGAACTAATGCGAATGCAACTTTTGCATTTAACCGTAGTACCACCACAGGAGTACATGATTTAAGGAATAATATTTTTGTCAATAATCGCTCTAATGCAACTACAGGTGGTTTACACTATGCAATTAAATTGGCAGCATCTACTACGGTATTCCCCAATTTTAATTATAATGATTATCAATATACAGGGACTGGTGGTACGTTTGCAAATAATGGTGCTACTGATTTTCCAGCCTATACTACTGGCTGGCTGGCTGGAGACGCTAATAGTATCGTAGGTAATCCGCAGTTTATTGCCCCTACAGGTACTGCTGCAACCGTAGATTTACATATTAGCCCAACAAATCCAACCGTAATTGAAAGCGCGGGTATTGCAATTGCAAGTGTTACCGATGATTTCGATAGTCAAGTTAGGGCATCCCTTACACCAACTGATATTGGTGCTGATGCGGGTAACTTTATTCTAAGTGACATTAGTGCGCCGAGTATAGTTTATACACCCATTTTAGCAGGTTGTGGTACTGGTAACATAGACTTAAACAATGTAAGTATTATTGATGCTACTGGAGTTCCTACTTTGGGAACGCTGGTGCCTCGCGTGTATTACCGCAAAGGTATGGGTGCTTGGTTTTCTCAGGCTGGTACTCTCGCATCTGGGACAGGTAACAATGGAACATGGAACTTCACTATGCTCGCGGCAGATATGGGCGGACTAGCAATATCGGATATTGTTCAGTATTATGTGATTGCACAAGATCTAGGCGTTACACCATTCATTAGCTCTAACCCAAGTGGTGTAGTAGCAAGCGATGTTAATTCGGTAACTACGCATCCAACAATACCAAACTCCATTACTGTATTGAATACACTTACCGGAACGTTTACTGTTGGATCTGGTGGAACATACCCGACAATAACTGCTGCGGTAAATGCGTATAATAATAGTTGTATTGTAGGGCCAGTAGTTTTTAATTTGATAGATCCTACATATTCAACAAACGAGACTTTCCCAATTACGATTAATTCTATATCTGGTGCTAGTGCATCTAATACATTAACTATTAAAGCTACTTTGCCGGGTACTACAATCAGTGGTTCATCTGCATCGGGGCTTATCAGGCTTAATGGTGCAGATTTCGTAACTATTAATGGTAGTATTGGCAATACAGTTAATTCATTTTGCCCTACGCCTGTTATTGCTTCACGCGATCTGACAATTAGTAATACGAATACAGGTACATCCAGTGCTGTCATTTGGATCAGCTGTGCTAGTGCTACAAATGGAGCTAATAATAATACAATTAGAAACTGTAATGTAGTTGGTAATGCATCTACTACGACATTAGCTGCCATTATGACCAGTGGAACAGTAATGGGTGGAGTTGCTGAAATAGCCAATTCAAATAATACTTTTGAAAATAATGCCTGTAGTACTGCTCAGAGTGGAATTGTTTTAGTTGGACCAGCCGGAAACGAACTTAATAATGTAGTTATAGGCAATATAGTTGGGTCAAGCACTGTATCCAATAAACTTGGAATTAATGGTATAGCCTTGTTGCAGCAACAAAACATTGATTGTTCATTTAATACGGTTCTAGGTGTTGTTACTTCGACCTCCTCTACGGCTTCAGGTATTCGCGTTGCAGGAACTTTTTCTGGCGGAAGCATATCTAGAAATGTCATTAGCGATGTAAAAAACACCAATACAACAGGTTTCGGATCTAATGGTATTCAGTTGAATGGCAGTACAACCGTACCTGCGAGTAACCTGAACATTTCCAATAACTTTATTTCAGATATCGCTGCTGATGGATTTAATGGGGTTGGCATAGGCGATAACGGTTATGGAATTATTTTGGCAACAGGAGGTGGTTATAATATTTACCACAACACAGTTAATCTAAACACTAATCAATTTGATACAGGTGCATCAGGAAACCCGGCTGCAATTAACATTACTTCGGGCATTACAACTGCGGGATCAGTTAACTTAGTTAATAATATTTTGGTTAACAATCAAACACAAGCGGTTGGTGAACGCTTTTCGATCATTGTTGCATCTGCAAATACCGTATTTGGGACGATAAATAACAACGACTATTTTACTCTCGGTACAAATCTTGGCCGCTTTGGTGGAACACCGATATTGATGCCAACATTGGCATCAATTCAAACAAATGTAGGGGGTAATTTAAATTCATTGGTACTTAATCCAGTCTTTACTTCAACCACAGATTTACATCTCGTTGGATCTAACCCTGCCAATGCAGCACTATTCTGCGCAGGCACACCAATTCCATCTGTAACAACAGATATAGATTGCGCAACACGTGGTTTAACAACATCAACCATTGGTGCGGATGAGGTAACGCCTTCTGTTACATTGTCAATAGTAGAAAATTCTGGCAATACACCGAATGACGGAGTGATTTGTGCAAACGAAACAGTTACTATCAATAGCACAGTGATAAATGGTAGCGCAACACCAACTTATCTTTGGAGTACTACTGCTACTACTGCTAATCTTACGGGGCTAACACCTGCTACGACAACTACATACACAGTTAATGTTACCTCTGCTGGTTGCCAAGCAACTGCTTCGCAAACAGTTACCGTTAACCCTGCAATCACTCCGGCTATTGCAGTTACCGAAACTTCGGGTACTACCAATAACGATGGTGTCCTATGTACCGGCGCTAGCGCAACCTTAACTGCAAGTGGTGGTACTATATACTCATGGTCAACTGGGGCAACAACTGCGGCTATTTCGGTTACTACATCTGGCACTTACACCGTAGTAGTATCTGATGCTAATGGTTGTTCTGCAAGTACATCAACAACCATCACAGTAAATCCATTGCCAACACCAGCGATTGCGGTTGTCGAGACTTCGGGTGCCGCTAACAACGATGGTATTATTTGCTCAGGCGCAAGCGCAAGTTTGACCGCTAGTGGCGGCACTGCTTATGCTTGGTCAACAGGGGCAACTACTGCTAATATTTCTGTTACTACAGCTGGTACATTTACGGTGGTAGTCACTAATGCAAATGGCTGTTCGGCATCTTCATCTACAACAGTTGTAGTGAACCAAAGCCCAACTCCTGTTATTACAGGTGTTAGTAGTGTTTGCGTAGGTACTCCAGTAAACTTAACCGTAAATGGTGGTACATCTTATCTTTGGGGTACAAATGCTACAACGCAGAGTATCACTTTGGCTATGCCTGGTGCTCCATCTATAATTGGAGTCACTGTGACAGATGGCAATAACTGCTCAGGTAGCACCTCACAGGCTTTAACACCACTATTGTTACCTACAATCAGCGGAACATTAACAGAGCCAACAACTTGTGTAAGT
>JBEAVK010000345.1:0-9029 GCA_041160955.1 Bacteroidota bacterium | reverse complement strand
ACGCCCACTCCCCACCAACATCTCCTTCAAATCATCATTAAACCCCTTTTTCCCCATCAAATCCTCCAAACTCAAATGCATCCTGTATTGCCAATAGTGTTTTGGATTGGCAGGCACATTAATCCTTTCGTCGTTAGGATTTTCGCGGCGTAAATCACCATCAGAGCCCATTAGATCCTGCAATTGGAAAATGCTCCACATCGCTGGCGAGTAGATATGCTGTTCAATAATAGCACGATTGATCCAAGGTTCACAGAAAAATGGCGCATCGCCTTCGCGCTGGAGTTGTTCGTTATAAAAACGTTGCGATAATTTCCGGTCTTCTTCCCACCAGCCCCTTATCGTACTCATATCATGCGTGGACGGGGTCACTACCGACAAATAAGGCGCATCCTTGGGGTTGAAAAAAGTTGATCCTGTTTTCTTGGGCATCCGCTGTATTTCGAGCGACAAAATACCCAAATCATTCATTACATCGGGTACGCAGCCAGGAACCATACCGAGATCTTCGCCGCAAATAAGCATATTGGTGCCGCGTTTGAGAGCGGGTAGTTTTTCCATCGCCTCGCGTTGCCAAAAATCATCCTGTCGGCGGAAGAAATAATTGATATACAAGGCATTGATCTTTGGCTTGATGGTGTCGTCCAAATAACGGAACGATGTCGTTTTGTCAATACCAAACCTGAAATGGTAATTACCTTGTTCGTCTTCCAATAAAATAACATTGGCGATCAGGGTAAACAAGCCCTCGCGCAAACGGATATTAAGATCCGAGGCTGGCTGTTGATCCATCCATTGTTGCACTTTTTGCTGACTATCAAATTCCGCTTTGAGGTCGTAAGTACCTGTGGCCTCATTCACCTGCAAAAATTGGCGCGCATGGATCGCATCATCGCCAAATACTTCCCACACTACCCTTTCTGAAATAAACGGACGACAAAAGCGGTCTTTATTAAACCCAATGCCCTCTTGCCAAAACTCCTGCTCCCGCACCGGAATAGCGGGCACAAAACGCCCCAAAATTCCTTCCACAGCATCCAAAGGAATACTCCAAATACGGAAAAAACCAAGAATATGATCGATACGAAACGCATCGAAATAGAGGCTCATTTGCTCAAAACGCTGTTTCCACCAAGCAAAATTATCGGCTTTCATCCGCTCCCAATTATAGGTCGGGAAACCCCAATTTTGGCCTTTTTCTGCAAAATCATCGGGCGGCGCACCTGTTTGGCGGCTCATATTATAGAGTTCGGGTGCTACCCATGCATCGCAGGAATAGCGGTAAATGCCAATCGGAATATCCCCTTTGATGGCTAATCCCTTGGCGTGGGCATAATCGGCAGCATCTTTGAGTTGCAGGTGGAGTTGCCATTGCACAAAATAATGTAGCGCAATGTCCTTGAGTTGTTTACTGCCAGCGGCGGTTAAAGCGTCGATCTCTTTTTGCTGATAAACGCTGTATTTTTTCCATTGGTAAAAATCCGAAGTACCGTTTTGTTCTTTTAACCAAGTAAATACGGAGTATGGTACTAACCAATGCTTATTCTCCTCAAAATACGCCTGATATGCTTTATCGGCAAAGGTTTCAGTGGCCATGACATCGTACAAAAGGCGGATAGCAGTACTTTTTTCCTGCATTACAGCCTCATAGTCCACGGTGTCGAGGCTATTGAGTTGCTTTTGTTTTTTGTCAAAATTTTTGAGCAATGCGGCGTGCTTTTTACCTGCTACGGCCTTTATATTAAGGTATAAAGGATGTAGTGCAAAAGCCGAAACAGCAGCGTAAGGATACGAATCTGTCCAGGTTGAAGTGGCAGAAGTATCATTTACGGGTAATAACTGGATGATTTTTAGCCCAATGGACGATGCCCAATCTGCGAGTGGTTTCAAATCCGAAAATTCGCCAGTACCATAACTTTGATCGGTACGAAGGCTAAATACCGGAATGGCCACACCTGCACCTTTAAAACCATCGTTGGGTACATGCACAAAGCCATCGTGTAGCACCACGGCATTGGACGGATCGCCGGCAAAATAGAGGGCGCGGTTATCGCCGTCTTCAAATCGGCTGAATTTTTTGGTATTATTGTCCCAAATACCGTATTTATAAGCCAATGGGAAATCGTCTTTACTAAGGTCGGCCCGCGCACTCCACCAGTCACCTTGTCGGTTCATCAGGATAGGCTGGGTAGTACTCCAGTCGTGGAGGCCATTGCCAGTACCGAGTAAACAGAGGGACTCACCCGCACGTAACATAGGTGCTTTGGCACGGAACTCATGTGTGAATTTGGCGGCTTGTTTTACCTTAGTGGGGTTACTATCTTGTTTGAAAAAGATATTTTTAAACGGTTGAGTTGCAAAGGCGTTTTCGTATGCGCCTGCATTGTTCCAAGTGTCTATAATTTGCACATCACCTTTGGTGTGTTCACTGAGATCGATGGAACGTTCCGATTCCCAATCGGAGGTACTTATTTTACCTGTGGTATGGAGTTCGTATTGGTAGCGCAGTATTCCAGAAGGCTTTTTATCCGTAATTTCCAACGCAAAATGCCAAAACTCTTGGTTGACATACAGCATAGGTTGGTATTGGGTATGGCCGTCTTTTGTAATAGAAATGGAAAGCGTTTGGCCAAATTGTGTGCCGTAGCGCAGGTAAAAATGTACTTTCATACTAGAGTTGATCTATAGTCATACACAAACGTTCAAAAATATCGTGGATAGAGCCTACGCCCGGAATGCTGTGGCTTTTGCCATGCTCGGCATAGTAGTCGAAAACAGGGGTTGTTTCCTGTTTATAGACCGTAATCCGTTTGCGGATAATGGCCTCGTCATTATCGTCGGGGCGGCCCGATGATTTGCCGCGGTTGAGGACGCGGACTACAATTTCTTCATCATCCACTTCCAGCGCAACGAGACCTGTGATACCTGTGTTCATTTCGGCCAATAAATGATCTAATGCTTCTGCTTGAGGAATGGTACGCGGAAATCCATCAAAAATAAATCCTTGTGCTTCGGGATGCGCTTCTACTTTATTGCGCAACATACCGATAGTCACTTCATCGGGCACTAAGCGGCCTTCGGCCATAAATGCTTTTGCTTGTAATCCCAAAGGGGTATTGTTGCCCATTTCGTAACGGAATAGATCACCAGTGCTGATATGCACCAAATTGTATTTGTCAATCAACTTGGCTGCCTGTGTTCCCTTCCCCGATCCGGGAGGGCCAAAAAGTATAAGGTTTGTCATGCAAATAAATAGAACAGTTATATTATTGTTATGCTTGCTCTTCGTTTTTAGAAAAGGGAAAACAATGGAATGAAACAAGAGGCAAAAATAAGACGATGTTAGATGTAAAACCTATATTTTATACAGGGATTTAAAATTTAAAATTAAAAAAGGTAAAAACAGCCTTAAAAAAATAATAAATTATTATTTCAGAATTAACCTATTTTTAATTTTAAATTCAACAAAGATCTATCTGCTTATATCAGAGCAAAAATGGAGCAAATACCCGAAGCACTCATAGCGACATCAAAATAATGGCGAGCAATGCCAATGAAAAACCAATCCAATTCATAGGACTCAACCGTTCCTTAAACAATGCAACCGCGCCAATCGTGGTGACCAAAATAATACCAACATTGATCACCGGAAACACAACTGACCCTTCCATGCCAGTCCCCAATGCGCGTAATAAAAAATACATGCTGCCAAAATTAGGCACGCCCAAAATAATACCGCCCCATACATTTTTAATGGAAAAAACCATCGTGCCGCGTATCCAGTTAAAAGCCGCAACGCTTATACCCAGCACACCTGCCGTACCAAAAACGGTACTGATAAAGCGTATATTATCGGGCGAAACATACTTTTCGCCTTGTACCCAAAGAAAAGTAATTTCAATTACACCCGCCAAAGCCCAAGTAATAATAGGCAACCAAATCAAGTTTTTAGCGGAATGGGTGGTCGTAAGTGTATCGGATTTTTTAGGCCAATTGACCAAAATAATAGCCGCCAAAGCCATCATAACACCCATTATTTTCCAGACACTAGCAGACTCGTGATATACCAAAATAGCAAATGGAACAGTCACCAAAATACTCATTTTCTGCATTATTTGGCTTATCGTAACGCCAAAATGCTTTACGGTAAGGGCTGCGGCCGTAAATCCAGTGATAAACACAATACCCAATCCGAGGGCATAGGGCAGCCATTTACCTTCATCGCCATCCGCAGCGCCTAGCGGCATACTACCCGAGTAGATCCATCCGCAGCACACACAGGTGGCATAATTAAAAACAATGGCTTGGAAACTATCCACACCGTACTTTCCATACAGTTTGAAAATAAATCCCAACAGTACAGAGCATACAATGGAAAGAAGAAGAAAAAGCATCTTTTAATTTTTGACTAATCGGTTGGTTTCGTCTGGAAAAATAGCAATAGATTTAAAGGTTTTGGCCTCCTCTGGTGTGACAAAAGCATAGGAAATAATGATCACAATATCACCCACTTGTACTTTTCGTGCAGCAGCACCGTTGAGACAAATAACACCACTGCCCCGTTCGCCGCGAATAGCATACGTCTCCAAACGAGCGCCATTGTTATTATTTACAATCTGGACTTTTTCCCCTTCTATAATATTAGCGGCTTCCAATAAATCCTCATCAATCGTAATACTCCCAATATAGTTCAGGTCGGCTTGTGTCACCTTTACCCGATGGATTTTACTTTTAAAAACTTGTATTTGCATAGTTTGCACTAAAAATGAAGGACAAAATTAGGTAGAATTTATCAAATGGCGGCGTGATCGGCGCGATTTGTAAGTTAATGCACTATTTGGCCTTTTAAAACGGCTATTCTACCCTAGAAGCAGCCCAAAGTTATAAATTTTTGTTATTTATTAAAGAAAAGCGCACTATATAAAAAAATTATTTAAAAGTGTACTTGTTACACATACTACTGGACATTTTTAAAACCGCAAGGAACAGATCACGTTTACGAAACTAAAAAAAGTTTCGTAAACGTCATTTTCCTCCATTTCAAAAGTGTATTAAACGTGTTTTTTAAAAAATGTCTAGTAGTATGGATTTGGTCACTCATTTTTACAACTTTATACCAAATGTAACATTTACAGACCTCCCGTCGGAACTCCAAACACCTGCTCCTGGGTATCCTGTTGGCCGTTTGGTGAAATACTGTTCGTTGAAAACATTATTTATGCCTATTTTAAAGGAGTAATGTTGTGATAGTCGGTATGTTGCATTTATATCAAAAACACTATAACTGGGCACAACACCTCTTGCGCCATTAGCACTAGGTGTTTCTGTATTTAAGGCATCGGAATAGGACTTATCCACAAAGCTATACTGAATGGTCGTATTGATTTTTTTATATTTTAGGTTAATACCGTTTCTACTCGTCCATTTAGGGACTGTTTCAAGGGTATTGCCTGCAATATCTTTATTTTCATTATTCACAATGATAGAACCTTTCAAATATTCACCATCAAAATAGGCGGTTGAAGTAAAAAAGGATGCTTTTGCTATTTTGCTGTTGTAAAATATACATTCAGCATACAATTCAACCCCTTTTGTTAGGCTCGTACCTGTATTGGTTCTAAAATTATAGGTTTGTCCGTTTTCGATAAGATTCTGAATACCAATGCGGTTATTATACCTCAAATTGAAATAAGTTAAGTCAAAATGAAGCCATTTCCCATATTTACCACTTATCCCAATTTCAGCATTATAGCCAAAGGCATCTTTAAGATTGGCATCCGTGCTATCTAATGGCGATAATGGAATAATATCGGAAAAGATAACAGGGCGAAATGCTTGCGCAATACCGCCAAAAATTCGGCATTGGTCATTTAATTTATATTGAGTAGAAACACCCAATAACGGGTATTTGTGGTGAATAGCATCCGGGATTCTGGGGTTACTTACATACGAAATACGCCCCGAGATATTTGTTACAGCACTTTCCAAACGGATGGCTGGCGAAACAGAAAATTTGGGCGTTATTTGTATAAGATTTTCTACAAAAAAGGACAAACCCTCTGTTTTAGCATGTAAATCACGCCCAAAATCACCCGTAATTGTTAGGTCATAGTCACTTGCGGTCGTCCCTTTACCCAATTGTCTGCGGTGTAAATCGTTATTGATGTACCGAATGCCTGTTGCTACGGTATTGGCCAACTTCCCAATACGATACGACCGTATCAATCTTAGATCAAAGGTGTAACTATTAAAATTATCAATATCGACTTGCCTATTTTTGTATTCGTTTGTGATCGCATTAATGGTATCGGGGATATTGGCAAATGCTAAAAACTGAACACTATTCCTGGATCCTAACACCGCCGATGAAATAAAATTCAGCTTTGTTTTGGCATCAATTTGCCAGTCGAGCGTCACCGAAGGCAGATAAATATCGGGACTATAAAAATTACGGCTTCTGGTTGCTTGTCGGGGGTTATCCAAAAACTGTGCATCCGTCAATGGCCCGGGAATTTGATACCGATAAGTTGACCGCCCCAATTCGGCTTTTATCCGCAACGAAGGAGAAAAAAGATAAGATAAAGAGGCAAATTGCCCTTCTGCATTGGATGCGCCATTTCTTCTATACCCATCTAAAACGCGTTTTTGGTGGTAAGCATAATAATTTAATTTGCCAATTTTACCGCTCACCGCATTATACGCGCTAAACAAACCAAAAGAACCCACGGAATGGCTGCCCTCATAACTCAACATTTTAGTAGTATCGCCCGTTTTTGTTACATAATTAATCATCCCACCAAACTGCGCGCCGTATTGCAGTCCTGCTGTTCCGTGTATGAACTCGATTTTTTGAATACTTTCCATAGGCGGGCTAAAATGGCTTGCCGGATAACCATACATATCGCTGTTCATCAATACTCCATTCTGCCGGATATTATATTCCCAAGACCGATGTGGGTCAAGCCCACGTGTCGCAATATTCACTTGATTGCCCGAACCATCCATATCATACACAAAAACACCTGGTACTTTGGCAAATATTTGTCTGCTATTTTTCTCAGCAAGGTTGGTATTCAAATCCGTAAGGGTAATAACTTCATTCTTTTTTCCTGAAATGATATATGTTCCATGTACTTCGGCTAGGTGCTGAATTTCAGTAAATTGCGATTTGTAGTCTATGATAGTAATTTGCTTCAATATTTTTGCTGAATCTGTGGCTATTTGGGCGTTTAATTCAAGACTAACGCCTAAAACAATGGAAATTGCAGAGAACACTATACTATAAAATGTACTTACTTTTTTCATATTTCGCTCAGTATAATTTTTTATTTCTTGATATTGGGACAAAGGAACGGCGATTTGGAGGTACTAGACGCTCTATACAAAAATTCTAAGGAGATTCTTATACTTTTTTTTAATAAAAATTATCATGTGGCATTACTTTTGCACCTAAATTTAAAAATTTTATTTTATCATCGAACATTTTATAAAAATGCAAAAAATTTACATTTTATTCGTTGTATTATCCATGACGATTCTTTATTCTTGTAAGGATAATGGAACTGTTGATACCCCGCCTTCGAAACCCCTCGTTGCCGAACAACCCAATGATGTGGTTGTACAATGGAACGATGTCTTTTTAGAAGTAGAGCGCTACGCTGCAGGTTATCGCCCAGGGCCGGCACCTCGTGCTATTGCGCTCATCGGACTTGCCAATTATGAAGCATGTATTAGTGGCATGCCTGATTACAATTCTGTTGCGTACTTGTATTCAGGTCTAAATATTCCGGCATACGATCCTGCAATTAATTATCACTGGCCTACTGTAGTGAATGCAGCTACTGGTTTTTTGATGAGAAAATTCTTTGTAGATTTATCTGCGGATAAATTCCCTAAAATCACTAATTTAGAATCGTCATTCAATACTAAATTTAGCACAGAAGAAAATTTTGAAGCTTCTCGTGCTTATGGTGAGTCTGTCGCGAGTGCAGTGTGGGAATGGTCTAAATCGGATACCTACGGACATAACGCGTACAAAAACCCATTTGGTAACTTTAATACCAACGAAGAATATGATTGGCAGGCAAATTATGATGGCCCAGGTGATTGGGTAGCTACTACACCAGGTCCAGGCAAACCAATGGGGCCTTATTATGGTAAAGCACGTACTTTTGCTATTACAGATGCAGATAAGTTATGCCCCGCTCCACACCCTTATAGCGAAGCCAAAAACTCAAATTTTTATGCTCAAGCATTAGAAGTGTATGCACAAAGCGGCCCAACTATCACCTACGAAGGACGCTGGATTGGACAATACTGGAGTGATGATCTTTTAAATCTTACTTTTAGCCCTGGCCCACGTTGGTTAGCAGTAGCCAATCAAGTATATGTACTTGAAAATTCTTCCTTAGAAACGGCTATTTACGGTAACGTAAAAGTAGGTATGACCCTCAGCGATGCTGCGGTAGCATGCTGGCACTCTAAATTTTATTACAATGTAGAGCGTCCTGCAAGTTATATCCAACGGGTTATTGATCCATCTTTCGTACCACCACTAGACCACCCATTAACAGGAGAGATAGGCATTACACCATCGTTCCCAGCATATCCTTCTGGTCACTCTACTATGGGTGCGGCAGCAGCGGAAGTACTTTCGGATATATTTGGCTATGATTATGCTATGACGGATCGTTGCCACGATAACCGTAGCGAGTTCATTGGTACGCCTCGTGCTTTTAATTCATTCTACGAAATGGCTGAAGAAAATGCTTGGTCTCGTGTACCACTTGGCGTACACTACCGTATGGACTGCGAACACGGCGTTAATTTGGGGCTTCGTGTAGGTCGTAAAGTGAACGACTTACCTTGGAAGAAATAATATTACAATTTACGTTGGTTTTATTCCTTGTATAATTACTGGAATAAAAATCATCATTAATGGGTGTCTAGTCTTATCAAATTTCTAATCGCGTTGATAGTAATTTGGCAAGATAGATACCCATTATTTGTTTAGGAGTACATAAATAATA
>JBEAVK010000326.1:0-13872 GCA_041160955.1 Bacteroidota bacterium | reverse complement strand
CCCCAGCGTATTGCTAGTCGGTGAATATGGGTATCAACTGGGAATGCGGGATGCCCAAAACCTTGCGACATCACAACAGAAGCGGTTTTGTGCCCTACTCCCGGCAATGCTTCCAATGCTTCCCAATCTTCTGGAACCGATCCTCCGTGTTGCTCTATTAAAATATGTGATAATTCAAAAATAGCCTTGGATTTTTTAGGTGAAAGACCGCACGGCTTGATGATTTCTCGTATTTCTTCTACCGATAACTTGACCATATCATAAGGGTTATCGGCTTTTTCGAACAAAAATGGGGTTACCTGATTGACCCTTACATCTGTGCATTGTGCGGATAATAACACTGCTACCAAGAGCGAATAATGATCTTTATGATCGAGCGGAATGGGTACCTCGGGGTACAAGTTTTCCAAAATCACCGCGATTGCTTGGGCTTTTTCTTTTAATTTTTTTGCGCCTTTTGCCAAAATGATATAAGTCTTTTAGCAACTCGTATATTGGAAAAATATACGAGTTGCGCTTTATGGATTAAAATATTTGCTTGTTTTTTTAATGTTTAAAATGCCTAAAACCTGTCATTACCATTGCCATATTGAACTTATCGCAAACATCAATGGTGTCTTGGTCTTTCACCGAACCTCCTGGCTGGATAACTGCCGTGATACCTGCTTCATGTGCAATTTCTACGCAATCGGGGAATGGGAAAAATGCATCGGAGGCCATCACTGCGCCGTTAAGATCAAAGCCGAATGCTTTGGCTTTCGCAATGGCTTGCCTTAGTGCATCTACACGGGAAGGTTGACCGCAGCCCATACCAATTAATTGACGCTCTTTAATCAGGGCGATACCATTAGATTTGAGGTGTTTGACGCATTTTACCGCAAAAATCAATTCGCCTACTTCTTTGGGTGTAGGTTGTCGTTTTGTTACTGTTTTTAGGTCTGCTTCTGTTTCCGTTTTAAGATCCGCGTCTTGTTCTACCACGCCGTTCAACAAAGATCTGAAATTACGTTTTTTTATTTCAAAGGTATTGATTTTCAATAGAATGCGTTGATCCTTCTTTTTCAATAACTCTAGGGCATCCGGGGCGAAATCGGGTGCGATAAGTACCTCGTAAAACAGTTTATTGATCTGCTGCGCTGTTGCCAAATCCACCGTAGTATTACAGATAAAAATACCGCCAAATGCAGAGGTTGAATCACAAGCCAAAGCGGCTTCCCATGCCTCTAACAATGTATGCCGGCGTGCAATACCACAGGCATTGGTATGTTTCAAAATAGCAAAGCAGGGCTTACCCAATTGGAACTCTCGCATCAATTGCACAGCGGCATCGATATCGACCAAATTATTGTAAGAAATGGCTTTCCCACTTAATTTATCAAAAATGCGTTCAAATTCGCCAAAAAACACACCAGACTGATGCGGATTTTCGCCATAACGAAGTATATCAGAGCGGTGGATCGAATATTTAAAAGAAATATCGGTAGTGCCTTCGTTAAACCAATTATAAATCGCAATATCATAATTAGAACTCACCTTAAAAGCACGACGCGCCAATTCACGGCGATCGTCCAAGGTTATTTCAGTACCTTTTTCAGACAGCAGATCCATAAAGATTTTGTATTCCTCTTTAGAAGCAACGACAGATACATCTTTAAAGTTTTTGGCAGCAGCACGAATCAAAGAAACGCCACCAATATCAATTTTTTCGATAATTTCTGTTTCGTCGTTTGTGCTCGCTACTGTATCTTCAAACGGATATAAATCCACAATCACACAATCAATTTCTGGAATATTAAATTGAATCAATTGCTCCAAATGACCTGCTTCACGCCGAGCCAAAATACCGCCAAAAACGGCAGGGTGCAGGGTTTTTACACGCCCATCCAATATACTTGGGTAGCCAGTTAATGATTCAACCGAAGTAACCGGAATACCCAATTTTTCGATATATGATTGAGTGCCGCCAGTACTGTATAATTGTACATTTAACTCGTGTAAGCGGCGGATAATAGGTTCTAGGCCGTCTTTTGAAAAGACGGAAATTAGTGCAGATCGAAGCATCTTTAATGAATAAGTAAAAAATTTGCGCAAAGGTAAGGAACGGTGCTGGAATAAAGGTACAATTGATGCACATCTTTTGACCTCATATTTCACTATTCATCGGTCATTTAGCCCCTAAATCACTGGCAAGTACAATTTGCGTCCGTCAAAGAAACTGCCTGAACCACAAAACTACCCACAGGCGTACCCGGTGGTGCACAAACGGTTATTGGAGCGGCATTGGATGTAAATACTTGTGTAAATGTTTGTACAACACTGTTGGAGGCTGTCACTTTATACTCCAATGTAAAGGGAGCAACGCCTGTAAAATTGGCATTAAATATCAAACAATTGTCTTGGCAAAGATCCGTTGTAGTGGCCGTAAAAGTGACTGCGGGCAAGGGATTCAAAGTAACCAATACATTATCGGTACTAGAACCACAACCAGCAGAGGTTACTGTTACGGTGTAAGTAGTATTTATCGTTGGATTCACAGTGGTGGAGGCTGTAGTTGCGCCATTACTCCACAGATAAGTGCCGCCGCCGCTAGCTACAAGTGTGGTGGACTGTCCGGGACAAATGGCTACATCTGGGCCAGCATTGGCCACCGGTGGTGTGCCATTTAGGTTAAAAGTAATAGACCAACTCAGTAATTCGCCAACATCTGCTATTACATAATCATTGATATTGAGTATCCAGTTGCCATCTGCATTAGTACCATTGTACGTACTTGCAAAGGTAAATGTACCTAATGGTGGTATATTATTGAAAGCCAGACTAGCATTACGTCCTTCGGGTCGGAAATTACCCGAATAAGGAGGAGTGCCTGTGGTAATAAAAGCACCGGCATCATCCGAGAAGACCGTATTGGTATAGTTGTTTCCAGCACCGCCATTGCTTGTAGAGAGTTCAAGTATTTGCCCACCTGGCCCTATCAAGTGAATAGCGATATCACCTACCCATGGATGGATAAGATCAATCGTTACATTCTCGATCGTAACACAACCACCAATCAAACCAATACCGCTCACTGAATTGGATGATTGTGTAACACCAATAGTTTGGACTGGAGCACCTGGCGGTATGGGCAAATTTCCTGTTCCATTAAACGTGATCAATTGGGCACTTATCTGAGTAAAAGAAAGCAAAAAAAGTACAAAAAGTATGTATTTATTATCCATAGCAATAAAATATAGTTTTACGTTTTTGAATTAACCTGAATTGTTTATCATTTGTTTAGGCACAACGCCAAATTTCTAATACTTGGTAAATTTTAGGCAAAACAATAACATTTTGCAACACACAAAACATTTTTTCAACGGATATGAATGGCTATCAAAACTTATACCGCAAAAAAATCTTTACATAGGTTACCCCAAACAGGGTACAATAACCCGTCTTTTGCCGTTAAATTACCGTTAATTACCTTTGTTTATCTACTAATTCACTTGAATTTTAAGAACTTGTATATTTTCGCCCCTGATTCTTGCGTTATGCAGCGGCTTTAATACAAAGCCACCTTAACAAATAGTACATTCACGTTTCATTTCATATAAAAATCCAACTCAGCATGAACCTTCGGATAGGCATTTCACTATGTTGTTTTTTAGTTGCATCCATCCTGCTCCCCGCCCAGCAAACGACGGTTTTCACAGAGGCAAACCTTTCGTATAAGCGCGGTGTTGATTTCTTCGACCAAGGGCTTTATGGACTAGCCCAAAAGGAATTCCAAGCCGCAATGACCACTTTGCGCCCAGTAAACGAGCCGGAATGGCGCGATTTAAAAACCAGTGCGGAACTTTACAACGCCCGTTGTGCCGTACGCCTCGATCAGCCGGAAGCAGAAAAAGTTGCACTTGATTTTTTACGCGACCAGGCTCCTTCACCTGTTGCAAGCCAAGCAGCACTTGAAATGGGCGATTATTACTTTGGCAAAAAGGCTTACGATAAGGCTTTAGTCTATTATGATATGGCACCTGCATCAGGGCCGCTGCGTGATGAATTGCGTTTCAAAATGGGATACAGCTATTTTGTTACTAAGAAATTCGCACAAGCCAAATCTATTTTTGCCGGTATTAAAGAAAATACCCGTAGTAATTATTATGAAGATGCCAACTACTATTATGGCTGTTGCTCTTTTTATGAAAAACGCTACGACGACGCTCAAAAAGCGTTTCAACGCTGCGAAAACTCACAAAAATATAAAGCGGTCATTCCGTATTATATTTGCCAAATCATGTTCGCAAAAAAACAATACGATCAACTGGTCACCTATGGCGAACCTAAGGCCAAAAACAAAGATGTTCGCAACCAGGCCGAAATTGCGATGTTGGTTGGTCAGGCTTATTTTGAAAAAGGCGATTTTAAATCCGCTCAAAAATACATGGAATACGCTGCCAATAATGGTGTCAATTTCCGTCCAGCCGATTTTTATCAACTTGGTTATTCCCAATACCAAAATGGTTTTTTCAAAAATGCGATTGACAATTTTGAGCAATTGGATAAGCAAGACTCGCTTTTGGGCCAAAATGGTTTATACCACCTTGGAGATTGCTATCTTCGTCAACGCAACAAAGGTGCAGCGCGCAACGCATTTGGTCAGGCATCCAGCATGAATTTCGATCCATCTGTTAAAGAAGATGCATTGATAAATTATGCTAAATTAAGTTGGGAACTCAAGTACGACCGCGATGCGCTTTCCGCTTTGCAACGTTTCCAACCTCAATCGCCTTATTATAACGATGCACAAGCCTTAATGGGTGAAATTTTCTTAAACACCCGCGATTACGACCGCGCTGTGGCTACATTAGAAGGTGTTAAGAACCGTAGCCCACGCTTGAACGAAATTTATCAAAAAGTATGCTACTTGCGTGGCCTCCAGTTGTATCAAAACAATCAAAAAGATGAAGCGCGGCGTTTCTTTAATAAGTCAATGGAGCAGCCTATTGATCGCCGTTTGGTCACCTTATGCTCTTTTTGGAATGGCGTACTCTCCAATGAATCGGGTGATTACAAGGGTAGTATCAACCAAATTAGTGCATTTTTGGGTCAAGCGAAGAACTATTCTGATTTGCCCGACGAAAGCAGCGCATTTATGGGGCAATATATCCAAGGGTACAATTACCTAAAACAGGAAAACCATAAAGATGCGTTGCCATTTTTCAAACAATGCGTGGATGGTATCAAAAAGAACCAAAGCCGTATTAATTCGGAGCAAATAACGCAAGGTGTATTGGGCGATGCTATTCTACGTGCTGGTGATTGTCACTTCAAACGCAACCAATATGGAGACGCGCTCGGTTACTACAACGAGGCTGTTGGACGCAAATACGATGGTTTTGAATACGCCATTTATCAAAAAGCGATGATCAAAGGTTTGCAAAAGCAGCCTGAAGATAAAATTGCTGGCATGGAAGATCTGATCAATAAATTCCCTAGTAGCCAATTCGTGGATGATGCTTTGTATCAAATGGGCGTAACTTATATTAGTTTAAATAAAAGTACGCAGGCATTGGCAGCATTTCGTCGAGTGGTAGAAAACTACCGTGGACGTTCGCCATTGATTAACCCTTCTTTGCTCAAATTAGGTTTGATCTCGTACAATGATGGCAATAATTCAGCCGCTATCAATTATTACAAGCAGGTATTTGCCAATAATCCTGAAAACGAAGAGGCAAAGGAAGCATTGTCGGCACTGGAGACCATTTATAAAGAAATGAACCGCCCTGATGAGTATTTTGCTTTCCTGGAAACCGTTCCAGGCTATAAAGTGACTACCGCAGCACGTGATAGCGTAACATACCAAACCGCTGAATATCAATATAATAGAGCACAATATGCACAAGCGATTGAAGGTTTTACTGCTTATTTGACGAAGTACCCAAATGGCCGCGAAGCATTGGCTGCTACCTATTACCGTGGTGATAGTTATGGAGCAACGGGTCGCTATCCGGAGGCAATGAAAGACTTGAACGCGGTAGTTGCTAAAGGCCCAAGTCGTTACTTCTCTAAAGCGGCTGAAAAAGCAGCGATAATCGCTTATACGACCTTAAAGGATTATGGACAAGCCTTTGAAATGTCGCGTAAATGGGAAGAATCTGCCGCCACCTCAAAAGGTAAATTTGATGCTCAAGTACTCGCGATGGAAAGTGCTTACCGCACCAATAATTCGGTCGCTACACAGGAATATGCCAATAAGGTATTGTCTTCGGGCAGTGCATCGGGTGACCAACTAGCGCGTGGTAACTTTTACTTGGCGAAAATCGCGTATGATCGCAACGATTATGCACGAGCGTTCCCTACATTTAAAAAAGTAACGGAGAATACACAATCCGAAATCATGGCCGAGGCTTACCACTATATGTGCCAAATTCTTTACCGCCAAAAACAATATACACAGGCAGAAGAACAAATTTCGGATGCCAACCAAGCCAGCGCCGGCTATGATGATTGGATTGCACGCAATATCATCCTGTTATCGGATGTATATGCCGACCAAGGCGATAAAAATAGCGCATTAGCGGCATTGGAAGGTGTATTGGAGAATTATAGCGGTGGCAATCCAGCCATTTTGACTGAAACACGCCAAAAGTACCAAAAATTGGGCGGTACTCCCACACCCTCTTCTGATCCAGTGCCACAAGGCAAAACCATCAATAAGCCAAAGCAGGTCGATATTCTTGACCTCGATGGTGGTAACTAACTTTATTAAAATTCTTTTATGCAATTACAACATAAAATTTCAATTATAGCCATCCTTTTTGGCCTTTTACCCCATTTTGTTGTTGCCCAAACAGGACCAACAGATAAGGTGGATATCATCAAAAACTACGAGGCACAACTCCTCGATGCCAATAAACTTAATGTAACCCCAACGCTGCCAGCCTTGGATACATCGACCAAATACCAAGATTATGTGGTGCCGCCACGTCCGTTGAAAGTAACCTATGACGCTCCAAAACTCAAGCCATTGGGTATGAAAGCAGGTGCCAAAGAAGAAATGTACAATGGTTATGTAAAAGCAGGTGGCGGTGTACCCACTTCAATTTATGGCGAATTTGGGTATGGATTTGGAGTAAAAGATAAATTTGATGGCAAAATTTGGTCAAAACACCACCAAGCCAACTTCAAAAGTCGCGAAAATCAACGATTTTCTAATACCGATGTACAACTCAGTGGTAGTGGAATGGTAGCGAAAACCACCGCATTGGAAGCCAAAGTAGGTTATGCTTATGATCGTGTACACTATTATGGTTACAATGACAGCCTTGTTAATTTTGATGCCGAACAAGTACGCCAAAATTTCAAAACATTAGACATTGGCCTACGCCTGTTTAATGGCGAACGCAACGATGCCGATTTGAACTATTTTGTTGCACCAAAGATCTACAACTTAAAAGACAACTACTCTAACACAGAAACAGGGGTAGATCTTGGTTTTGGCGCTTCTAAATGGTTTGCGGAGAAACATGTACTGCGGATCAACCTCCGTACCGATTTTACAACTTATAAGGATACCGTAAAGCAACAACTGAATAATATTTATATCCAACCGTCGCTTACCTTACATTTTGGGCCAGCACGCCTGAAAATAGGAGGTAATTTTGCGAGCAACCGCGATGTATTCCATATCTACCCAGATGCGGAATTGAATGTGCGCGTTTTTGGCGATGGTATTCAGTTATTTGTAGGTGCTAATGGTGATTTGCGCAAGAATACCTACCGCAGTGTCAGCGATTATAATCCGTTTATCCAAATGCGAGGATCCGAACTGCGGAATACGGACTATCGCAGTTATTTTGGTGGTATCAGGGGTAATGTTGGTTGGTTGACTTATACCGTTCAGGGAGGTTATGCTACTGCTGGCGATTTGGCGTTGTACCAAACTAAGTTTGAGGGCGATATTACGCGTTTTCAGGTATTGTATGATACTGCCAAAATCACAAATTTACAAGGTACAGTTACCTTAAAGCCCACTAAGGAGATCACCGTAGCAGGTACATTGAGCCAAAATATCTACAAAATGTCAAATGCTATTTCAGCATGGGGTTTACCGGCATTGGAAGGTAATTTTAATGGTGAATATCGACTTTTGGAAGGGAAAGCGGCATTTAAAGCCAATTGTTATATTGCGGATCGGATTCGCCGCCGCGATGAGAATGCTATTCCGGGTAAAAGTGGTGCGCTCTTCGATTTTGGCTTAGGTGGTACTTACCAGTTTTCCAAATATTTTGGAGCGTTTTTGGATTTGAACAATATCTTGAACAACCGTCGTGAACGTTGGTTTAATTACCCGATTTATGGTACTAATGTATTGGTGGGTATTACGGCTAAGTTTTAAATAAGTTAAGGGCTAAGATTTAGTTTATTTCTAGATAATCCTGCTTTAACCATTTTGGTTTGGGCAGGATTATTTTCATTAAGATACTTTTTTATGTGTCATGAGCAAAATATACCTATTCATCCTTCTCATTTATCCATTCGCACTAAGCGCACAAGATTGTAACTGTGCGCAAAAATTCGATTTTTTCAAGGAAAAAATACAACTCAACTATTCGGGTTACCGCGATAAAGTGACACCAGACAACCAGTTGGCCTTTGAGCAGCATACAAACACCTTCCAGCAGCAAGCCATGCAGGCTAATTCCGACACGGCATGTTTTCGTCTTTTACTAGCGTGGAAAAAATGGTTTCGAGATGGACATGTGCAATTAAGTACAAACGGTGGTGCAGGGGATAAACCGGAGCAAATCAGGGCTCGATTTGCGCATACAGAGCGCATCAATATAACAGAAGCGGAGGCAAAAGCCTATTTCGACCAACCCAACAGGTTACCCTTAGAAGGCATTTGGCAAAATGAAGAAGGCAATTATAAGGTGGCAATTATGCAAAAACCAACCGCTCAGCGTGAATATGCGGCCATTATCCTCAAAGCCGATAGTATTTATTGGGTACCAGGGCAGATTAAATTTGACTTGCAAAAAACGGATCAACCCAACGTGTTTTCCAGCCAATATTTTATGCGCGACCATTCCATCAATAACGATACAGCGTTTTTCGAGTCCGATCAACTTCGGCTGAAAATTGGTAATTGGCACATGATCTATCCTCGCATGGCCACCAAAACAAAACCCGAAGGCATTTATAAACTTTCAACATTGGATAGCAATACCCTACTGCTCGTGATCCCCACAATGGACGAAAGTGTACGTAAACAATTAGATCAATTGATTAAAGACAACAAAGCCCTGCTTGCTCGAACCCCCAACCTTGTGATTGATTGCCGTGGTAACGGCGGTGGCAGCGATATCACCTACCGCAAAGTAATTCCATTATTGTACACCAATCGGACTAAAACCTACCATGCGCAGGTATGGGCCACAAAAGACAATGCCGATAAATACGCGAATCTTAAAAAAAACAAGGATTATCCTTGGTATATACGTGCGTATGGAGGTTATATGAAACGTAGAATCAATCGTAACTTGGGTGAATATATCGGGCGAAAAGGAGCCACAAAAAATGGTAGACACAAAAAACAAAAGTATCCGCAACGCGTCGCCGTCCTCATTGATGGAAGGTGCGGTAGTTCATGTGAAAGTTTTGTAGAAGAGGCACGCCAAAGCCAAAAAGTGACCTTAATTGGCGTGAATACAGCGGGGGTTAGCGATTATGGCAACCTGCATAGCATTGCGTTCCCATGTGGTAATTTTACAATGTCGTATCCGACTACGCGCTCTTCTGCGGTAGATGTCGGAAAAGGCATTGATACCGTTGGCATCCCGCCAGATATACGATTGGACACAGCGCAAAAAGATTGGGTGGAGTTTGCTAGGTTACATTTACACAAGAAATAACTCCGCACCGTGCAATACCGCCGTCTCTATCACTTTTCCGAAACAGCCATTATATTGGAATGGGAAAATGACATAAATCAAGCCATCCATTCGGCTATACAATCGTTTTACAGATGGTTACTACAGTATCCAATGGAGGGTATGGTCGAAATGGTACCTGCTTACCATACGCTAACTATTTTTTACCAACCAAGAATAGGCGTTTCCATATTTGCATTGGTGCAAGCATCGTGGGAGCGGTACGAATGGGATGCGATACAAACGGCTTTATTAGTACCAAATACAGTTTTAGTCCCTGTTTGTTACGATGCAGCGTTTGGTGCAGATCTCGAAGTAATTGCACAAGCACACGGCATTACGACAGAACAAGTCATAGCAATACACCAAAACACAGTTTACAGCGTGTATATGATGGGTTTTTTGCCCGGTTTCCCCTATTTGGGCACGGTGAACCCAGCGATTGCCACACCTCGAAAATCCTCACCGCGTGCTTTAGTTGAGGCTGGATCGGTGGGTATTGCTGATAACCAAACAGGGATTTACCCGTTGGATTCGCCAGGGGGTTGGCAAATTATTGGACGTACTCCTTTGCGCTTATTTGACCGCGATCAAGCGCATCCTTTTTTATTTAAAACGGGCGATCATGTGCAATTTTATAGTATTTCAAAAGAGACTTATCTGCAATTATTAGCCGAAGAGAGAGACACGACCAATACGTCTATCCAAGCCCCAAAACCGGATATAATCGTCGTAAAATCAGGTGTGTTTTCCACTATACAAGATCGGGGCAGGTTTGGTTTCCTTGCTTATGGCGTACCCAATAGCGGCGCAATGGATCTACCAGCACACCATTGGGCTAATGCCTTGGTGGGCAATACGCCCGATGCTGCGACGATAGAATGCACCATGGGTGGCCTTAATCTCCAATTTTGCAAGGATATAGACATTGTTGTCACGGGTGCAGGAGTGGCATTGCTGCGAAAATCACCGATGGCCTACTACCATAAAACTAGGGTTTCTGCGGGTGACATACTCGAAATCAGGTTTAATAATCAAGGCTTGAGGACATATATTGCGGTGCAGGGAGGGTTTCATGGTACTACAATAATGGGTAGCCAAAGTGTTTGCCTCAAAGCGGGAATTGGGCAGCCTCTTGCGGCGAATATGCCATTAAACATTGGTGCAATACCCTATACTACGCCAAAAGATGCAGGTAATTGGCCAATTCCAATATGGGACAAAAAAAAGAATATACGTGTACTGCAAGGCCCCGAATTTGATTGGATGACGACAGCAAGTCAGCGCACATTTTTTGACCAAAACTATACCCTAAGCAACCGCTGCGACAGAATGGGGCTACATTTACAAGGAGAAGTGCTACATTTGGGCGTTCAGGATGCGTTGCGCTCCACGGCGGTAGCCAAAGGGACAATTCAACTGACCCCAAGCGGTCAATTAATCGTACTGATGAACGATTGCCAAACGACCGGAGGATACCCGCGTGTTGGTCAAGTTGCCGCTATAGATTTACCCATTTTGGCACAAGCCATTCCGGGTGAAAGTATTCATTTTCAATACATTACCCATGATGAAGCCCAAATGCTTTATCTGACAGAACAAGCCATTGTCGATGCGTTATTCCATTGATATCAACTGCGATATGGGCGAGGGCATGCCCAATGACACCCAATTAATGCCATTTATTCACTCTGCCAATATTGCCTGTGGCTACCATGCCGGCGATAAGGATTTGATGCAAAAGACGATTGAAAGGGCATTGGAGCACAATGTAAAAATAGGCGCACACCCGTCGTTTCCAGATCGCGCTAATTTTGGGCGAACCAACCTACATTTCCCCCCCGATGAAATATGCGATATGGTCAAAAAGCAAATCGATATGCTGTCTAATATTGCTGCAAAAAACAATACTACTTTACACCATGTAAAGCCACATGGAGCCCTGTACAATATGGCAGCAAAAGACGAAATAATAGCCAATGCAATCATAAAAGCCATATTAGAAACAGATGCCAGTCTTAAATTGTATGCACTCAGCGGCAGTACTTTTATTCAACTAGCGGAATCCATGGGTATTGCGTCGTTGCATGAGGTGTTTGCCGACCGAACTTATCAACTGAATGGTTCACTTACTCCTCGGTCACAGTCCAATGCACTGATCACTGATCCGTACGAGGCCGCAAAACAAGTATTACAAATGGTACAAGAAGGCACCGTAATGGCCGAAGGGCAACCTATTCCAATCAAAGTCGATACCATTTGTATTCATGGCGATGGTGCTCATGCGGTGGAATTTGCTACAACTATTTACACATTGCTCAACCATGTTTAAAAAATCAAATTCCGCTTTTTATGGTGCAGCATTCCTGATGGCCACATCTGCTATTGGGCCGGGTTTTCTTACTTCGACTGCTGTTTTTACCACTAAACTACTGGCCAGTTTTGGGTTTGCTATTTTGGTTTCCATTCTTGTTGATTTGGTGGCGCAAGTCAATATTTGGCGGATTATTACTGTGGCTCAAAAGCCTGCACAAGATATTGCACAGCAACTACTACCGGGACTTGGGCCTATTTTGTCTGCTATGATTATTACGGGTGGAATGGTGTTCAATATTGGCAATATTGCAGGTTGCGGACTGGGTTTGAATGTGCTATTTGGCTTGGATACGACGACTGGAGCCTTGTTGAGCGCATTGATTTGTATCTTGCTTTTTATCATCAAAGATGCGGGTAAAGCGATGGATTGGTTTGCTAAAATACTTGGATTTGTGATGATTGGTCTTACGCTTTATGTGGCCGTTGGCTCGCGTCCGCCTATTTACGAGGCGATCCATAAAACTTTTATACCCGATACCATTGATATGATGTCTATTATTACCATCGTAGGTGGCACGGTGGGCGGGTATATCACGTTTGCAGGCGCGCATCGTTTACTGGATGCTGGAATCAGTGGTATCGAAAATGTAAAACAGGCCAATACAAGCGCCGTAACAGCCATCGGAGTTGCTAGTTTAATGCGTATTTTATTGTTTTTGGCAGCATTAGGCGTGGTTATGCGCGGTGTGGCCATTGATCCAACTAACCCCGCCGCTTCGGTGTTCCAACTAGCAGCAGGCCAAGTGGGTTATTATATTTTTGGTATTGTGATATGGGCTGCTTCGGTGACCTCGGTGGTGGGCGCGTCTTTTACTTCGGTATCGTTTGCCCAATCGTATCATCCATTTTTTGTGGCGCGTAAACAGCAGATCACCATTGCTTTTATAGTTACTGCGGCTTTATTGTTTGCCTTATTTGGCAAGCCGATCAAAGTACTGATTTTTGCAGGTGCTTTTAACGGCTTTATCCTTGCTTTTTCCTTAGGCATCATGCTCGTGGCGGCTACTCAACAGCGGATTATGAACGGATACAAGCATCCTAAAATATATCTTATACTCGGAGCAATTGTTGCTATTTTGTTGTTTTATTTTGGTGGTTTAACGATGGTTGCGGAGATCCAAAAAGCACTTAAAACTTCATAAAAATGCACAAAAAATACAATTAGCCGTCATTTATTTGATATTTCCTATCTTCATTTTTGCCCAATACAAGGCAAAAAGAGATCGTCGGGAATGGTTTTGTTTTGCGGAGTGCGGATTTTTATGAAACGCAGGTGGTTCGGATTGGGTATGGGTATAAGTGGTAAGTTTATGATGATCATTACACTTACACCTCCATTTTCGGCGATCTATTGCTGAATACCATTTTGTGGTGCATCCAAGCGATACAAAATACACCGAGTACAAATACTGTACAAAGCCACAGCGCATCTTTTGTAAAGGAAAAAAAATGTACCGAAAACTTCGCTGGTTTATGGGAATGCTCCTGATACATTAACCATCTTTGGAGGCCATTACTTAGCCTTATCCATACCAATAATGACAGCCCAACAAGCGACCAACCCATATTTTGCCTTCTTTTT
>JBEAVK010000307.1:0-11470 GCA_041160955.1 Bacteroidota bacterium | reverse complement strand
TCATTCATTTTTAATGGATTATCAGTTTTTAGTACGCCAAACAAAGCCAATGTTTGAGGGTCAAGAAAAATAGAATAATCTCGGATGCCCGTTTCACGGAGTAATTGCTCCAGATCGGGCCACAACGCATCGTGCCTGCGCTTGTATTCGGCCACTTGTCCGGGATGGAGTTGCATTTTGAAGGCTATTCTGTGCATAGATATCTTACATTTAAAAGGGACTTTTAAACCGGTTTTCCTCGCTATCCTTTACCACAGCAGTTTGAGACAAAGTATCGTGCAAGCAAGTATTGAAATAAAAAATCAATAAAATACCGGTTGAAACAACAACTGTTCGGATCAAAGTACGAACTGCAACACTCTTTAAGGTGAGGTCTTCCCCATTTAGTTCAATGGCTCTTGTATTGGTAAAGTATTTCCCAATGGTTTTCCCTTTAAAATTATATTCGCATATAAAATAGTAGGCAGGCGCAGAGAACATGAACCAGTATGCTGCAATTCCAAGACGAAACTGATCTGATATAGTTAAGATGAACCACGTAAGCAGAGAATGTGCAAGCGTATCTATAAACAAGTTGATAATTCTTGCTAATTGTGGTGCAAATTCGTAAATTACATTTTCGTCCTTAAATGGTTCGTCTAAAATAGTCATATTCAATATTGTACTTTAGGTGTTATTTGTACTAGCATTTCGTTGTTTTTTACCACATCGTGCCTAGTGAATGCCCATTCCAATTGCCCCGCCTGCCATTGGTTCGTGGCGTTTTTGCCGATTTCCAATTTTGCTATTTTACCAAAACGGTGGTTGGGCCAGCGGTGGTGGTAACAAAAATTACCCATCGAATAGATCACGCCCCTACGCTCCTCCCCTACCCTATACGCCGCAGCGGGCTGTGGACAATGCGAATGGTTACCTGCTACAAAATTCCATTTTTGTAATAGATCTTTGGCCATTTCAATTTGTTTGGGGTGCGGATACAATTGTAATTCATAGCCCCAATGTGGCAAAAGTAGGTTAAAATCGGCAGTTGGGTCGTGCCATTGGTCTGCGTCTTTGAGCCAAGGGACATAATGGCATATTTGGTTGGACAACCCCGTTACAGCAGCAATATTGATCGCACCGATGCGCGTAGCAGCCTCATCGTGTGCACCGATAACGCACCCAAAATGATCCTTTAACCACCCATATTGATCCTTAAAGGTTTGGTAGCCAAAATCGCCAGCGTGGTTATTGGCCACATAAACGATTGTTTTTTCAAGCGGAAACATATCGGCAAGGTATTTAACAATCGTCCTGCGGTGGCTCAACGCTAACATCCGGTGCTGCTCGGTAATGACTCCTTCCATATTAACCAACACATAGTCCAGTCCGCTATAAAATTGTTTAATATCGGCAGCAATTACCAATTTATAATCTTTAATGGGCATTACATCACCTGTAAATCCAATTTTTATTTGGGTGTTTACGCCGTCGTTAAGGGTCGTTTTTTTGCCTAATGCTGTGGTTAACTGGTCGTATTTTTTGGAAGGTTTTATTCTGTTTTTGATAAAAGCCAATTTTTCTTTCCAGTTGTAACCGGATGCAAAAGTGCGGACAGGGGTATTAAATTCTTCTGGAATAAATTTATCCATTTTTTCTGATATAGGTCGTCTTGTTTAGGATTTACATATTGGTTGGAGGGTGTTGGCCTGCCAGTTTATTGGCCGAATAGCAAAATATACAAGCCGTTACAAAAGAAAACATCGAATAAATGAGCGGCGGAATGACCATTTGTTGGTTACCAATCAGCGTTCCAGCAATAAGAAAAGAAAGGGTGGTATTTTGAACGCCAGACTCAATAGCCGCAGTAATCCTAGAGGGCTGTGGCGCACCGATATATTTCATCAGGAAATAACCAAAAAACAGGCAAGCGGCGTTTTGCACCATTGCATGTGGCAATACCATCACAAAATCGCTTAAACCGAGCGACGTGCCTCCTTGTTTTTCTCCTGCAAAAATTTTAACAATAAATACTATCAATAGCAGCGCCAGCATCACATATCGCGCTGGTTTTTCCATTTTATCGGCTAAATCTGTTTGATAATGCCGAAGTATGATACCCAAACTAGCAGGAATCAAGGTAATACTAAAAATATGCACCACGGTATCCCAAAATGGGAGTATTAAATCGGTCTGATTCCCCATAAAATACCCCAACGCAATATTGACAACCAAAGGAATCGAGAACAACGTGAGGAAACTATTGACCGTTGTAATCGAAAGCGACAGTGCTACATTGCCCCGAAATAGGTAAGCAATCAAGCCAGCGGTAGCTCCACCCGGACTTGCTGCCAAAATAATAAAGCCAGTTTTGAACTCAGGGAGCATACTTGGATGCAACAGCGTTAGAATAAACGCAATAATGGGCAATGCGATCAATTGGCCGCACAAGGCAATCGTTAATTCTTTCGGACGCTTGATAATATTTTTAAACTCTCGTGCAGTGAGCGAAAGCCCTACTCCGAACATCACCAGCCCTAATACCAAACTAACTAATATGTCAACTAAATGGATTTGCATCAAACTATACCTGTTTTTTGAATAAATTGAGCATCTATGGTCATCAATAACGTATAACCGAGACGTTCTAGTTCTATCTTGAATTTTCGCTTGCCTTCTATTTCTACAATTTTGCCACTTAACCCGATAAGCGGGCCTGCTGTAATCACTATTGGATCACCTTTGGATATGCTACTCCCCAGCACTGCATCCAATTCAATATCTTGCTCCAGCACAATGCGCCTCAAAACTTGGATTTCTTCATCGGGAATTGCAATCAAGTTTTTGGAAAAACGCACAAAACCTGCCACGTTTTCTGTTTCCAATACCCGTACATATTCCTCTTTTATAATCTGTACAAAAACATAACAACCAATCAAGGGCTTCTCTACGTGTTTAATTTTTCGGGTATATCGCCGAATGGTTTTTACCAACGGGACATAAGCCAATATTTCTTTTTTTCCCAACATTTGCGCAACCATCTTTTCGCACTTAGAGCGCGTATTGACCGCAAACCAGCGCGGTTCGGTGTCGTGCAATTGATTGATTACTGTTGTGGAACCCATTTATTGTCCTTTAATATCGTTAGTTATATTACCAATTATAGCATCCCAACCTTCCCAATAAACGGTGTTGAGCGAAGAATTATGCCATAGCAACGTAAATTGTCCATTAAAACGTTCCACTTGGCGGCGCAAAGAAAGCAAATAAATTTGGGTTGCGGCCGGATCCAGTTGAAGATAATCTTTGAACGTAATATCCATTGCAATCAATGGTTGTTCGCGTAATTGTAGGGGTTGTCGGGTTTTAAAATTAAAGACCGGATAATCCATACACATACCCGTTCGGAAACCCGGCACATCGGAATAACCAACGGTACTGTCCATTTTGAGGCCATTGTCTTCCCACATTTGCCAAGTATGGGGCGATTCAAAACAGAGGTAATGGTGTCGTCCTGAAAGAATGGGGACATTTGCAACATTTCTGAGTGCATTAAGTTCATTTTCAAAGCGTTCCGGATCATTTGCTGCTTCTTTAGACGGGTGAAAACCAATAATATGTTGACTTGTGCGGAGTTTTTTAATCAATTGGACAACAAAGGGATGTTTCAAATCGTACCAACAATCAAAATGGCGCGGTCGCTCGCTCAAAAAATTAAACTGAACGGTTGCGCCCATTGCTGACGCGATTAATATATCAAAAGTATTATATGGATCTTGTGCGCCAAAAAGACCTTTTTTCCACCAGTACCGCCACTCCCCTATTGTATTGCTCCTTTTGATTGCACCCAATAAGGTGACGATACGATACCACGGTTTCCACCACAATTTTGGGTGGTCCACATCACAACTCAAGACATATTGGAAAGTACGTTGTTTCCGCTCCTGTTCGGTGTAACCAAGGTGTAATAGTGCTTGCCAAAGGTATTCCGCCCATTCATGCACAACTGGTCGCTCCAAAAAACCAAACTGATGCGCCAATGATGCTTTCCCTGGAAAACGCCCGTGTTGGTCGCGTACGTTTGATACGCTTTCTTCCCAGCGGGTTGCCATAAAAAAAGTGGAAGCAGGCAGGTCAATGCCTAATTGTATAGCGTTTTCTGCTATTACACAAGATTCAGTACCGTACAACGCAGTGATGGTATTTTGGTCAAAAACAGAAGAAAAATGAGAAATATTGCTTGGATAATGCGCTATTTGGTAAGGTTGTCCTTCTTTCAAATGCCCAAAAAAATGATCCTCAACTACCAAGCATTTGCCATTGGGCAATACTAAGCGATAATCTTTTTGCGCTGCAATAAAATGCAATTGATAGGAAATCCCTAAAATTTCGTCCAATAACAAACGCCAAGCATAGGTTTTTTCTGCTTGAAAATCTGGTGAGCAATAGAGTTGAATCATTATTTTCTATTTTCCAATCGTCTATCAATTTCTGCTAAAATCTTATGCGCCAATTGCAACGCATTTACACCATCTTGCAAGGATACTGGTGGGGTCGTATTTTCTTTAATGGACCGAGCAAAAGCGTTCAGTTCCTCCATAATGGCATTGGTGGCTGTGGTTTCGGGCATTTGTAATTGCAACCATTTTTTCCCATCGGGTGTATCAAACTCCATTAACTGATCTTGCGGTGGCAAATGTGGCGCATCTGTTTCGTATAAACGAATCATTTGTGCTTGTTTTTCCAAAAAATCGAGGCTAATATAGGTATCTTGCTGAAAAAGTCGCATTTTCCTCATTTGCTTTAATGAAATGCGACTGGCGGTCAAATTGGCGATGCAGCCGTTTTCAAATTCAATGCGCGCATTGGCAATATCGGGGGTTTTACTCATTACTGCAACGCCTCCTGCGCTTACTTTTTTTACAGGGCTTTTGACCAAATGTAAAATCAAATCCAAATCGTGTATCATCAAATCCAACACGACAGAAACATCGGTGCCACGCGGCTGAAAAGCAGACAAACGGTGTGCTTCAATAAACATGGGATTCAATTCCATATCTTGAACGGCCTGAAAAGCAGGATTAAACCGCTCCACATGCCCCACTTGAACTTTCATTCCCGTTTTTTGCGCCAATTTCAAGAGTTGCCGGCCTTCTGCAGTGGTATGAGTGACCGGTTTTTCAATAAATACATGTTTGCCTTTTTTCAAAGCCATTGAAGCGAGCGCATAATGGCTAATGGTAGGGGTAACAATATCAACAACATCGCAGGCATCCAGCAAATCTTCCGCTGAAAGAAAACGCTTTATCTGGTATTTTTCTATTGCAGAAGCGGCATTTTGGTCATTTGGGTCATAAAAGCCAATAATGTCCCATTGGCCACTCATAAGCGCACAATTGATATGGATTTTACCTAAATGACCTGCACCAAGAAAACCTAGACGTAATTGCATTTTTTTATATTTTTGGTTAGGAACGTTAAATACGGCATCAATACACTGGCCAATCGCCCCTTAATTTGAGTACTTTTTCTACAATATCGCGTACGCAACCTTGCCCGCCATTAAAAGGCGAAATATATCGAGCAACGTTGATAATTTCGGGTACAGCATCGGAGGGGCAGGCGGGCAAGCCTACTTTGCGCAGTACTGGCAAATCGGGCAAATCATCCCCCATATAACAAACTTCGATGGGCGACAGCATAAATTCGCGGATAAACTGCTCAAATACGGGTACTTTTTGGCTAATGCCCGAATATATTTGCTGAATACCCAATGTTTTTAAACGGTTAGATACGCCTTCGGAACGGCCTCCTGTAATGACGCAAAAATGATAACCTCTTTCCACAGCCCATTTAATGGCTTGTCCATCGCGGACATTCATGGTACGCAGAAACGCCCCTTCTTCGGTTACCAATACATCGTTATTGGTGAGTACGCCATCTACATCCAGAATAAAGGCACGAATGGCCTTCATCCGGTCGAACAGATGTTGTAATTCGATCTGTGGCTGTTCCAATAAATTGGAGGAATTATTGGGCGTTAATTGTTCCATACTACTATATTTACAATTTGATAATTTTTTTTTAACAAATGACGAACGAAAATGTTAAAGTAGGCGTTACTGCACTTATTCGAATCTCAAAAAACTCGAATTTTCAATCAAATAAACTTATGCAACTCCGAACATTCTATTTTCTTTTGCTTTTGGTACTCGGCCAGCAAGCAACCGCCCAAACCAATACTAACAAACGTTATCAAGGTCTTTTATGGGAAATCAGTGGCAAAGGTACTGCACGACCAAGTTACCTGTATGGAACAATGCATGTTCCTGAAAAATTAGTTTATAATTTATCCGATTCCTTCTTTATTGCGCTGCGCAATTCTGATTATGTGTCGCTGGAAACTGACCATGACGTATGGCAAGAGTTTATGCAAAAGATGAAGGAAGACAATGAAACGTTTGGATACGCCGAAAATGGCGGCTATGCTGCACGTAACAACTATAACAATTATACAGACCTCTATGGCCAATCTTTCAAACTAGAAGCACCAGATACACGCTTGTTTGAAGCGATGTTTGCGTACAAACCCGTTATGGCCAATGAATTTTTGTATCGTTCCAATGGTTTTGGCGAAGATTTTGAGGAAAATACCTATCTCGATTTATTTATTTTCCAAGCAGGCAAAAAACTGGGCAAAAAAGTTATTGGACTCGAAACAATGGATGGCAGTTACGAGGCAGTCACACGTGCGCGCATTCCAGATGATGATGACCAAGAGGAATATAACCCTTATGGAGGTAGATATATCAATCCCAATAGCATCCGTGATGCTTATCGGAAACAAGATTTGAACGCGCTGGACTCCCTAAATTCAATTATAAGTCCGGGCAAAAACTTTAGGAAATGGATGCTAGAGGAGCGCAATATTGTAATGGCGAATGGCATTGATTCGATTGCAAAAATGGGTAAAAACATGTTCTCAGCGGTAGGCGCAGCACATTTAGCAGGCGATATTGGGGTTATTGAGCAATTGCGTAACAGAGGCTACACGGTGCGTGCTGTCCAATTTTCTTTTGATACGGACAAGAAAAACATGGCCGAAATAGAAAAAATACGCTACCCTGTTAACTTGTCTCAACAATGGTCTAATGACTCTGTTTGGTCGGCAGAAGCACCGGGCAAATTCTATACAACATCAGAAGCATGGCGGATAGAACAGAGCCTTTGTGCCGATATGAGCAATGGTGCTTATTACGCTGCTTATCGCTTAAAAACCAATGGACTTTGGACAGGCCAAACGCCTGAATATATTTCGACCCGTATTGATAGTATCATTTATGAGAAAATACCGGGTAAAATCCAAGAGCGCAAACGCTTTACAAGTCCATTTCCCGGCCATGATATTACAACCAAAACAAGGCGTGGTGATATTCAACGGTATAAAATAATAATTACCCCTTCGGAAGTCGTCATGTTTATTATGGGTGGCAATGGTGATTATGTTGCGGGTAAAGAGGGTGACCAGTTTTTCAACTCGATCCGAATCAATCCTTCTAAGTCAACGACGGTGGAGCGCGCAACGATCATTGAACCCAAACCGGGTAATATAAAGGTCAAATTACCTGTATCTCCTTTTATCAATACCAGTACCGATAAAAAAGCGACTGAACTCTATATTGCTGGACAAGAAAAAAATCCAGATGATGGGTATTATTTCCTGACACGGATCAGTTACCACGATATTGACTATATCGAGGAAGATACTTTTGAACTCAATATTATTTGTGAAAAAATTGCAGAGCAATTTACCAAGAGCAGACCTACGCTTACGCCGGGTCAAATGATACCTTACCCTACCCAAACGTTTAGTTTCCAATCGGATAAGGACAAATCATATTATTTTGGCAAAGTAGTGATTGATGGGCCTCAATACTATTTGTTGGGTTGCCGCAACACCACAGGAAAATCACCGGATGCATTTTTTAATTCTTTTGAAATAACACCCTCCACATGGCCAGACGGATGGATGGAGAAAAAAGATACATCAGGCGAATACACCGTTATGGTACCCAAAAATGAAGAGAAACAAGCCAGCCAACTTTATCAAAATTTGAAAAAAATTGGTGAAGAAATTGCGAAAAAAGCACGTGCCAAATATGGCGACAATGGCGACTACGACTTTTATGGCAAAAATTATAGCGGCCAAATTGTTTCACCGCAGACCGGAGAAAAAGTGTTTATCAATTCGTATCCTTACGAATCTCGGGTGTTTCCTGATAAAGATTCACTGAAACGCAGCACTGATACATACGCGAGCGCCGATAAGGAAATGAAGATCAAATCTTCTACATTCGAAGAAAAAGGAGATTCAATGATCGTTATGACTTACGAAGTGGTAGATACCAATAGTAATAGAGGTATTTTACAAAAAGTATTCCTTACTAGCAAACGTAGATATACGCTTGTCGCCAATATCAATATGGATGCACCACCAAGTGCCTTTATCACTAAAGTGTTTGAGACATTCCAGCCAATGGATACTAGCCTCCGGCATGCTATTAAATTTGGCGGAAGAGACATTCGTTTTTTAGACAATATCTATGCAACTGATAGTTTAGTGCGCAAAAAGGCACTCAGCACAATGAGGGGTTACAATTGGGCAGAGTATAAGAAAGAGGATTTTGGTCTATTGAAAAACCTGATTACAAATCCTGATTTTGATAAACTCAAGTTTAACGATAAAGAATACTTATTGGCATCGCTTACTGCTGGCAAATCACCAGAAGCACTTCCATTTTTTAAAAATTTCTATTATGCCCATGCGGACAGTGCGCGTTATCAAAGTGTTGCTTTAAAAAATATTCCACGCCTAAAAAGCAAAGCAGCATTCAAGACAGTTTTTGAATTATTATTGGCCAAACGTCCGTATATGGACTATAGCCATATTAATGCTATTTATTACTCGCTACAGGATACGTTGGAACTCACACGACATTTTGTTTCGGAATTGGTGCAACTTTCACAACGAGAAGAACATACGAATAAGGTTCAAAAACTATTATTCGAGATGGTTTCAAAAGGGTTGATTAAACCAAAATCGTATAAAGCACTTAAAAGCAAACTACTTGCCGATCAGTATTACGCGCTTAGTCAGTCGCGCTTCAACGAAGAGGTAATGCAAGACAAAAGTAATAGCGACTATCGTTATGGTGGTGGATATGGCGGTAACTATAATCGGTACAATCGGTATGATGAAGATGGTGACTACGGTTCTGGCGAAAACACCAATATTCCACTACAATTATTAATGACTTTTTACAAAGAGGACACTGAAGTAAAGGCGTTGTTTCAGGAAATGTTGGCCAAGGGAAACAAACAAATACAATTGGATGTAATTGACCTATTTGCTCGTGCTGGCATACCTGTTTCCACTTCTATTTTGGAGCCACTCAGTAAAAGTGATGAAACCCGATTTGGGTTGTACAGTGCTTTGGTAAAAGGTGGTATTCAAGACCAATACAAATCTTGGTTTAGCGATTCTATTGCAATGGTTCGTTCTTATATCTTAAAAGGGATACCTGAGGAGGAGATTGATTCGGTACGATTTATTAGTAAAAGCAAGTCTGTAGTGAATAAAAAGCAGGCTTATATTTACTTTTTTGATGTAAAAAGGAAAAAAAGCAAGGATTGGATACTGAATTATGTTACTTTACCTACCGACTACGGTCTAAAACCCGCTAAGTCGGAAAATGGTAATAAGAGTATGTCTGGCGATAATGATGATTATTATGGAGACCTTTATGCTAATGGTTACGATCAAAGAGGGCAACTCTTTCAAGTACAAGTAGAAGGTAACCTAACCAATGATAAAGATAAGCAGGCGTTTATCGCAAAAAAGGTAGGTGAGATTCGTTTTTCGGGACGTAATCGTTACAGATCATCTAGAAATAATTATTACGATGAGTACTAAGGAATGGTGTCGAAATAAAGATACAGATTGATGCACATCTTTTGCCCTCATATTCCCTCTTTTTCTACTTAAATAGGTGGGCTATTCGCGCAAAAAAACAGAAAATCTGAGACTAAAATCTGAAGCCTGAATTTGTACCTTTATTCCAACACCATTCCTAAGCAATTCAAAATTCTTTAAACTTTAAAAATAGTATAATTACAAAATGTCAAATCTTTTAGATTCAATTAAATCTTATGTTACTCCTGAGATCGTTAGTCAGGCAGCGGCTTTACTAGGTGAAAACGAGAGTGGCGTAGGCAAAGCGATTGGCGGTCTTGCTCCCACTATCCTCGCAGGTATTTTAAACAAATCGGGTGATTCCAATGCGATGGGTAATGTCTTTAGCTTGCTTTCCAACAATAGTAATGCAGGATTTTTGGAAAATTTGAGTGGTTTGGTTGGCGGTGGCAACTTGGCGCATGACGACCCTAAAGATATCGCAGGAAGTTTGATGGGTACACTTTTCGGAGGCAAAGTACCTGCTATTATCAATGCACTTTCCTCGTTTTCGGGTATCAAATCCAGTTCTACCTCTACATTGTTGGGTATGGTTGGTCCATTGGTCATGGGCGTTATCGGCAAAAAGATAAAAAGCGATGGCTTGAATGTAAGTGGTCTTTTGAACTTGCTGGGTAATGAGAAAAGTAGCATCCTGGGTGCGTTGCCTGGTGGCATGGGCGCTATTATGGGGCTTGCTTCAGGCTTAGGCGGCGGCAACACAGGTGGTAATATTGCTACACCCGAAGTAGAAACAGTAAGCGGCAACCGTTGGATATGGCCTTTGTTGCTATTGGCTGGCTTAGGTGCAGGTATCGTTTATTATATGAAAAACTGCGCGGCAAAACCAGAGTTGCCAAAGGCTGAAATACCAGCGATGCCAGCCATTGATTCAGCAGCTATTAAAGCAGCCGAAATGGCCGCAAGTGCAGCAGGATACATGAAAAAATTGGCTTCTGGTTTCGAGTTGAAGGGTAACAAAGATGGTATCGAAAGCCAATTAGTAGCCTTTATTGAAGATGCAACTAAGCCGATAGACAAAACAACATGGTTCAATTTTGACCGTTTATTGTTCGAAACAGGCGACTCAAAGATTGATATGGCTAAATCCGAAGATCAGTTGACCAATATGGTGGAAGTGTTGAAAGCATTCCCGAATGTAAAACTCAAAATTGGTGGTTATACCGATAATGTAGGTGGCGAAGCCGGAAACATGAAATTATCTGCTGCTCGTGCGCAAGCAGTTGTGGCATATTTGGTGAGCAAAGGTGTCGATAAGGCACGTTTGTCGGGCGAAGGTTATGGTTCACAGCATCCGGTTGCGAGCAATGACACAGAAGAAGGTCGTGCTCAAAACCGTCGTATTGCCGTGCGCGTTACCGCGAAATAATCATATAACATAGGGCGGTGCCCTATGCTAGATATTGCGCCCCGTTGGGGCTTGGAATCCAGATACAAAACCAATATGGAAATTGTTGG
>JBEAVK010000273.1:0-12368 GCA_041160955.1 Bacteroidota bacterium | reverse complement strand
CCATCAACGATACAACTATTCCTTTACCAGTTTCATCACTTGTCCGCTACTTGTTATCCGCAAGTAATATATTCCCAGAGGGAAAGGAGACATATCGAATTGCCCATTATTCTGGATATTGACAGGTAATGTTTGCCCTACACTGTTCACGATCGTAAAAGTTTCGTCTTCTATGTCTTTTACACCTGTAAGGGTAAAAATAGCTGCGCTTGGATTTGGAGAAATACCTATTACGGTCTTACTATTTGTACGAATGGAAATGATATTTGAATAGTCAAAATTGCCGTCAAAATCCAATTGTTTGAGGCGATAATAAACTACTTTTCCCGCACTTTTCAAAGGAGAGTAGTCCTCGAAACGGTAATTTTGTACTTGGGAGCTGGTACCGTTTCCATCTACGAAGCCGATTTTGTCAAAGCGAAGACCATCTTTTGAGGTTTCTATATCAAAACCTTTGTTTTGGATTTCGTTTGCGGTTGCCCATGTAAGGAGGTTACCGTTCTCCGTATGTTGACCTTTAAATGATAATAATTCAATCGGTAGTGCAGCAATGCTATATCCCGCCACAAAGGCGTCACCTGTTATGGCTATAGTTGACACTTCATTACTCCCCGAGGCAGAAGGGTTGTTGAAATTGGCGGTTTGTCGAAAATTACCTCCGACATAGATATCACTGCCCGATGCTGCTACGCTCCAACCATAGTCTTCCTGTGATCCCCCTCCGCGTATGGCCTTTTGAAAAGTCCCAGTATCGCTGTATTTGGCAAGAAACATATCTTGTAAAGTGCCGCCTGCAGATTGTACTTCATTACTGCCGAATGCAGAAGGATTGTTGAAATTGGCAACATTTCTAAAATAACCCGTAACGTAGATATCGCTACCCGATACCGCTACGCCATAACCAGCGGCGGCACCTGATCCTCCTCCGCGTCTTGCCCATTGGAAATTACCGTTAAAGTCGAATTGGGCGACTAAAATATTGATATTGGCACCTCCTGTCGTAATTTCATTACTACCAGAGGCTGAAGGCGTGTTAAAATTGGAAATACCTCCAGCACCAGGACTTAACCAACCAGTGATACAGACACCAGTGTTCGTTATCGCTATGCCAAGTCCAGTATCGCCGGCTGTTCCCCCTCCGCGCCTTGCCCAAATAAAAGTGCCAGTACTGGTGTACTTGGCGAGAAAAATATCATTATCGCCTGCTGTTGCAATCGAAGTAGAAGTGCCGAAAGTGGCAGTATTCCGAAAATAACCAGTGATATAGACATCGTTGCCCGCTTCGGCTACGCCGTATGAAAAGTCGGTACTTGATCCCCCTGCGCGTCTTGCCCATTGGAAAGTGCCGGTATTGTCAAATTTGGCGAGGAAAATATCAGAACTACCTGTCGATGAAATCTCATTGCTCCCAGGGGCTGAAGGGGTATTAAAGTTTGCAGTGGTGGAAAAATAGCCCGTAATATAAACAGCACTACCAGATGCGGATACGCCATAAGCAATATCGCTACTTGTTCCTCCTGCGCGTCTTGCCCATTGAAAATTGCCTGAACCGTCGTATTTGGCGAGGAAAATATCATCAGAGCCTGCCGTAAAAAGCTCATTGCTGCCTGGGGCTGAAGGAGTGTTGAAGTTAGCAGGACTATTAATATAACCCGTAATATAAACATCATCGCCCGAAACCGCTATGCCATTTGGAACGTCGGCACCTGTTCCCCCTGCGCGTTTTACCCACTGCACACCGCCTGAATTGTCGTATTTAACGAGGAAAATATCACGATCACCGTCACTGGTTAAGGTGGTGCTTCCGAAGGTAACAGAACCAGAAAAGAGACCAACACTATAGATACTTCCCGAACCATCTACGGCTACACCAGTAGTTTGACTCCTAATATTAGATGCGTTAGATGTGGCCTGTATGAGCAGATCGGGGACCTGGGCATTTACCATGCCTGTACACAGGATAAGCATCCCAATCAGGTTTGCAAAGGTTTTGGCTTGTTTTTGCCAAAATTTTGGCAAATTTGTGCGTTGAATTTTTTTCATTGTTTTAAAATTTAGCACGGGCCGAAGAAAATTTAAATCTACCCACTCTTGCTTGATTTTTCCGTGAAAGTTGAGTACACTATTTTTTACTTCTTTCCTAAATAAAAATTAGTCTAGTGAATAACAGGGTACAAATTTATCGCTCATAGTTAAGTATATCGCTACTCTTAAAAGTGAAATTAGCAAATTCACGTGTAGGCGTGAAGGCCAAAAATTCTAAGCAATTGATTGTCAATGCTAAACGAATGTATAGGTTTTTCTGATCGAGCGAAAGTGATTAAGTGCTGTTTCGCAAGGCGGCTTTCGCCACCGTAGTTTGGAACGAAATTTGCCGCTTGCAGCCGATGGAGGGCATTTGGGACATACGCTTGGGAACAAGACTTTGGGGTGAAAAAAATCGCACAGCCATTTGTTCAATTCGGATATTTTTCGCAATATTGCGCTCGTGATTGCCTGGGTACTTATAGGCAGGTGGGGGGTGATGATTCGTACCACAAACACAAAGGTTTGTCCTTTTTTTTATTTATATATACCTAATCAGGGCAACCGATTTCTTTACGAACTGCTGTAGATATTTCAAATTCAAAACATGCACATAAGGTTAATAGTTTTTTGGTTAACTGTAATAGCAACATCTAATATGCTCTTGCCTTCGAGTATATTAGGCCAAGATTCACCGCTACTCATATGGCAGAACGAATCACTTTCGGATTCTATTCGCATAAAAGCGATCAACGAATATTACAAAAGCCAAACTTATGCAAAACCTGAAGATGTTTTAAAGTTAACATTTTTGCACGAAAAATTGGCTGCAAACACCAACGACCAAGGACAAGTTGCCCGAGCACTTAACGAAAGATCCTATGCCTATTACGTAATGGCGGATGTCAAAAATTCCATGCAAACGCTTAAGCAATCTATTGCAGTTTTAGAAAAACTAAATGACGAGGTAAATCTCGTTACCTATTATGTTAATTTGGCCAATCTCCTAAGTGCTGAAGGTCAATACAAGGATGCCATTAATTACTATCACAAGAGTTTGGATATGTTTAGAAAGATAGGCAAATGGGAGAATGAAGCACTAACACTCAATAATATTGGCATACAATTAATAAATTTAGAAGGTTATGATTTGGCATTGAATCATTTTGAAGAAGCCTTAGAGATATTTAAATCTAAGGGTAAAATGGAGGGCACAGGATATATATTGGCAGGAATGAGCCTTGTGTATCTCAATCAGAGAAAATTAGATTTAGCAATAAGCACTGCCAAGGAGTCAGTCATACTGCTTGAAAAAGACAATAATCAGGTCACAAAAACAGATGCTTATTTCGTATTAGCACAAGCCTACCTGAAAAAAGGTGACAAAAATAAAGCAAGGTTGTATTTAGATGAAAGCCTACAAATAAGTAGAGACTTGAATAATAATCCGTCTATGTTCGACAGATTGATCTTTGATGCTAAACTAAGTCTGGATGATGACATAAATGTTGCAACAAAAAAAGCAGAAAACTTACGCGGTCAATTAAATGAAGAAATTTCTCCTGCTATAAAATCTGAATTGTATGAGTTGCTATATAGTTGTTACAAAGGTCAAGGTAAGTACGACAAGTCCCTAGAAATGTATGAAAAGCACAAAATGTATGCAGATAGTGCTGCAACCCAAAAACTCAAACTTGATATAATGCGTCAAGTTATTCAGAAAGATTATGAAGATAAACTGCTTAAAAAGGATGTCGAAAGTGAAGAAAGCCAATTGGAATTAAAGGCCAACTATAGAAATAAATTGATTGGGATAATTGTGTTTATTTTTATTTTAATAGGCACTTTATTATATTACAGCAGAACTAAAATCATCCAAGAAAAGCAAAAAGGAGAAGAATTATTTAATGAGTTAAATAGTTTGAAGAAACAAATGGGTAAAGTAGTGGGAATGGAGAAGAATGGTGACTTAAACAAAGAAAAATTAGAAAAGGCAACTAATAAAAAAATAAATGAAACAGACTGGAATGTCTTAAACATACTACTTGAAGACCCAGTTATATCCAATAAGGATCTGGCTGATAAAGCATATATGAGTATAGATGGTATCGGGTCTTCACTCCGAAGAATGTACGAATATTTTGATATTCCGAACTCGAAGTATATGAAAATCGTACTGCTGTTGAAGGCAATAAAGATATCAAATCAAGGGAATTTACAAAATTCTGTTGAAAAATAAGGACTGCCACGTTAATGAGATGGAGATAGAAAGACGAAAGAATTAGATACCGATTAAACATTTTTTATATTACGAAGTTGAAAAACCATGCGTTACGAATATCTACAATTCGCTAAGGGTTATGCCATTTTTACGATCATGCTTTTCCATGTTCTGCAACGACTGGCATTACCCGAAATACTGCAAAAAGCCATTATATTTGGAGGGACAGGTGTGCATTTGTTCTTCTTGCTTTCGGGTTTTGGATTGGCTTTGTCTAAGTCGTCGGATAGTATTATCGGTTTTTACCGACGGCGATTACTCAAGGTTTGGGTACCGTATATATTGGCTCTAACGCTTAGTTTGGCTACAGCAATTACCCTACAATTATTCCCAGACCGTTGGGCGGCTTGGGCGGCAGGAGTAGGAGGTTGGCAAATGTTTTTTCCTGAATATATAGAGAGTTTCGGGGGGCATTATTGGTTTATCAGTGCGATTATTCAGTTTTATTTGGTCTTTCCGCTACTACAAAAATTATATTCCAAGTTAAATAATCCATTGCTATTCTGTTTATTATGTCTTGCAGTTTCTGTTGGTTGGTGGATACTTGTATTTGCATTGGATAAAGGCGGAGTAAGAACATGGAACTCTTGTTTTTTGCAGTTTTTATGGGAATTTGCTTTAGGCATGGCATTGGCCAAAGCAATACCAAAAGCACCCAACACTACATTTTTGGGTAAAATACGCGATCAATATTGGCAACCTAGCCAATGGTATAAATGGATATTGGGCGGTGTTGTTGGAGCCGTTATTATGATTGCAATGATTCTAAAAACAGGCAAATTTGGTCCAGTATTTAATGATATTCCCGCTTTGGCTGGATATGGCATGTTGAGCGTCGGGATTTACTTTTTTTGCCAACGCTATTTTACACTGGCAAATCGGTTTTTTCTTTGGGTAGGGGAGTACTCGTTTGCCATTTATTTGATACATATTTTGGTACTCAATTTGTTGATATTATGCTTATCGAAAGTTGGCATACAAATGGGACTATTATGGATTCCAGTATTTGTTGTATTGGCATGTGCAGCCGGTTGGGGCTTTGGGAAAGGGGTGAAATGGCTCAAACTCGCCTAAATTATACTAGACTTGTTGCGGTGGGAGCGTCCGAGGTATAAAATTAGAGATTTTTGGGCTGATTGAGGCTTATTTTGTAGTTCGTAGCAGCGTTACGGACTACAAAACAGCCGAAAAGCAGTCAAAAAAAGATCAATTTTGAGATGGGCAGTCTCCCAACGCAATAAGTTTACTATCCCACTTTTTCCGTTGGATCAATCACCAACCACAGCAAACTCCCCAAAAACAACAAACCCGAAATCAAGTACAGTGGTGCATTAAAGTCGCCTCCATTCATTTTTACAATATAGCCAAACACCACACCAAGGAACACCGCGCCCAATTGGCCAAACATATTCATTGCTCCCGAAACCGTACCCGATTTGTGTTGCCCAATATCCACACATACCGCAAAAGCCACAGGTAAAGTAAGGTCTTTAAAACCCATACCGATGGAGAGCAAAATAGCGGCATGCTCGTTATTGGTCGTCATAGCAGCGCACAAAATAACAAGACTAGACAAACCCATACCCGCCATACCTAAACTCCGACGGCCAAATTTTAACCCATATCGTTTTGATAACCAATCACTTGCATAACCGCTTACAAAACATCCTATTGCCCCCAAAAAGAAGGGCAAAGTGACAAATATCTTCCGTTGCTCTACCGTAAAATGCCTACCCTCTTCCAAATAAGTCGATAACCAACCCGTGAAAAAATACGCTCCCCACATATAAAAATGGAACATCAGCATAAGTGCCCATACATTGCGGCTACGTAGCACCTGCCGCCAATCCAAATGGTGACCATCAGCTTGATACCGTCGTTCTGCCTCAATTTTGGCCAATTCCTGCGCCGAAACCCCCGATTTTTCGTTAGGAAAATCGCGGAACCAATACCACCAAAATATGGCCCAAACCAATCCAATCGCCCCCAATACCCAAAATGCAGCCCGCCAATGGTACGCCTGTGCAATAGACAGCACCAAGATAGGTGCCAATGCCCCACCAATACGCCCAGCAGCCCAAATATAAGATTGCGCCATACCCGTTTCACTAGAAGGAAACCACCGCGCCACCACAATAGACGTATTTGGATATGCGCCCGCCTCACCCGCACCAAACAAAAAACGTACAATCACCAAATGTATCCAATGAAAAGCCGCTCCCGTCAAAGCCGTAAAAACAGACCACCAAACCACCACACGCACCAAAATCCGACGCGGACCAACCCGATCCCCCATAATCCCCGTAGGCAATTCAAAAATAGCATAAGACAGCGCAAAAGCACTCAATACCCAGCCCCACATCTCCGTACTAATCGACAAATCCTTCTTAATCTGCCCAGAAACCAAAGAAATACAAACCCGGTCCAGATAAACAATGACCGAAAGAGAAAAAAGATAAGCCAGAACCTTATAACGTATTTGCATAAAAAAAGCCCTGAAAGGGCGAAACATCCAGCCTAGGGCAACGCCCTAGGCAACGGGTGTGTAAACAAATTAAAAAATCGGCCAAAGAACGCATAATCCAAGCAACAAATAATACATTTGCCCATAATTATTGTATCATTGTTCATTAACAACAAAATTCACAACGCAACACATGCAACGTCTCTCACCTCTACACCTATTATATCTATTATTATTCATATCTTGCAAAACCACAGGCATAGAACAAGGTAAAACCATAAGTCTATTCAATGGCAAAGACCTCAAAGGATGGCATATAGACGTGCCAGAACTAGATAAAAACCCCGCCGCCGTAAAGCCATTTATCATACGCGACAGTATGTTAGTAAGCCTAGGAACACCCAATGGACACCTCATCACCGACAAAATTTATCAAAATTACCGCCTAGAAATAGAATACCGATTCCCCAAAATGCCAGGCAATTGTGGGGTATTAGTACATGCCTCAACTCCCCGCGCCCTCTACAAAATGTTCCCCAAATCCATAGAAGTACAGATGATGCACGAAAACGCAGGCGATTTTTGGTGCATCGTAGAAGATATTACAGTCCCCAACATGGAAGAACGGAGAGGGGCAAAAGAAAACTGGGGTATCACAGAAGGCAAAGAACGTCGCATCAAAAACCTAACAGACAATTCCGAAAAACTATCCGGTAATTGGAATATAATGGTTGTAGAATGCCGTGCCAACGACATAAAAGTATGGGTCAATGGCGATTTGGTCAACCACGGCACCAATGCTACAGCCGCCAAAGGCCAAATTGCGCTCCAAGCAGAAGGCTCGGAAGTAGAATTCAAGAAGGTATTGCTAACTGGCTTGTAATTTTATACCTTTTTTTGGGTAAAAATTTTGAAAGAAAGAGCGGGAGAATACGCTCCCAATATTATTTCCCTAATTTTGCATCCGAGTTTTAAACTTTCCAGCCCCAGTCCAGTCCAACCCCCCAATTACCTCAAACTTGCTTTATTTGTCATAATTTTATTTTATACTTGCTATGTCTTCACTCGCTCCACTTTCGGGTACCCTCGGTACACGCCGCGCTGCCCATTTATTGCGGAGAACCAGTTTCCGGTTCACCAAACAACGCGTAGATTTATTGGCTGGCATGACTGCCGCCAACGCAGTCGCGGCACTCCTCAACCCACCACCGCTATTGCAACCGCAACCGCTCTACGACGATAGCGCAACACCAGCAATTGAGGCAACTGCGTGGATTAATCCAGTAGGTTTACCTTATCCCGCAGGTGTATTAACCACCGAGGATTTTAAACTCCGCCCATGGGTATTAAGTTGGTGGCTGAGCGAAGCCTATGAAGATACCAGTGCATTGCACAAAATGATGTTCTTCATGTACCAATACAATGTGACAACATTAACTACATCAAGAACTACCAATTTTTTTGACTATCTTTCCTTACTTCGTTTGGGGGCTTTGGGCAACTGGAAAAAAATGGTCACTAAAATGATCCTCGACAATACCATGTTGGTTTATCTCAACAATAACACCAATACAGCCAACAACCCCCAAGAAAATTTTGCCCGCGAATTTTTAGAACTCTTCACCATTGGTAAAGGCCCTCAAATAGGCCCTGGTGATTATACCAACTATACCGAAGATGACATCGTACAAGCCGCAAAAGTATTTACAGGCTGCCGTACTAAAAATGACCGCACTATTGTGGATGCAGAAACCGGTATTCCTAAAGGGGTGTACCAAGCTAACGTACACAACTGGACAGAGAAAAAATTTAGTACACATTTTCAGGGTTTGACTATTCCAGCGGTTACCGTTGCAGCCCAAAAAACAGTGGCGAAAATGGAAGAAGAAATGAATCTTTTTGTCAATCGCGTATTTGACCAACCTGAAACTGCAAAGAATTTTTGCCGACGCTTGTACCGCTATTTTGTCAATGAAAAAATCACAGACGAAATTGAAACGGATATTATCGTGCCATTAGCCACGACTTTTAAAAACGGTAATTTTGAGGTAAAACCTGTACTGGAACAATTATTCAAAAGCAAGCACTTCTTTGGAGAAGACAATACTAGCAGTGTTGAAAACTTTTTAGGAGGCATGATCCGTAATCCTTTGGATTTGGCTTTCCACTCCATTAGTATGTTCGGAATAACTATTCCTGATCCAGCCACTAACCCCCAAGGTCGTCACCGCTTTTTTACCCAAGGCGTTTCTTCGCGTATGGTTGGACTGGCCGGAATGAATGTACTCCAACCCTCCGATGTAGCAGGCTACCCAGCCTTTTATCAATACCCCGATTATTCGCATCTGTGGTTCAATAGTAGCTCAATTATTGCACGCTACAAACTAGCGGCTATGCTATTGAGCGGTAAATTTACCATCGGTACCAATACAAATGGCAATTTGGGTGTCAAATTGGATATCGCCCCGTGGGTCAAAAACTCCGGTTTCTTTATAGATCCCTCCGATCCACAACATTTGGTGGAGCGATTACTCGATTATATGCTACCTCAGAAGGTGGATGCAGCACGTTTTGAATATTTTTATAATACCGTATTCCTTGATAATTTGCCACCTTACGACTGGACTTATGAATGGGACAATTATGTAGCGACCAACAATGCAACCGAGGTTAAAATTGCCTTGGAACGTTTGATTAATGCCATTATGTATTCGCAAGAATACCAAACTGTTTAATCCGTTGAACGCTATTTTTCTCATTTTCAAACATTAATAATATGAAACGTCGTAATTTCTTAAAAATATTACCCTCGGCAGCCACTGTAACTCCTTTTGTGGTGAACGGCCATACTATGCGCCCTTTTGCCAATACCAGTATGGCACGCCTGATCGGCAATTGCGAAGAGGTAGAAGGTAGAACCATTGTACTCATCCAATTAAAAGGCGGCAATGATGGCTTGAATACCATTATTCCCATTGCCCAATACGATAAATACGTTGAACTTCGTCCAGATATAGCCATCCCCGAAACCGGTGCTGATGCTTATATTCCCCTTGATAGTACCTTAAAAGGGGATAAACAAATTGGTTTACACCCTCATTTAACAGGTATCAAAGAATTGTATGATAAAGGCTGGGTCAATATCGTACAAGGTGTAGGCTACCAACAGCCCAACCAATCGCATTTCAAAAGTACCGACCTTTGGCTGTCGGGCGGCGATGGCACATCCGCTAATTTTAGTATCCCAAGTGGTTGGATGGGTCGCTCTATGCAAGCTTTATTTCCCGATGTATATGGTGGCCCTACGGCTACCATGCTCGATCCTTTGGGTATCCAAATCGGCGATTCTACCCCTTCTTTGGGCTTTCATACCGAAACCGAGCACCAAAATGTCATCAATTTGAGTGGACAAGATGTATCTGGATTCTATTCTTTGATACAGACTATTGGAGGTCTGCCTCCTGCCAATCTCCCCGAATTTGAGCAAGGCGATGAGATTGAGTATATCATGTCGGTAGAACAAAGTGTTAACTTATATGCACAGCGTATCAGTCAGGTATTTGCTGCTGGTACCAATGCTGTTACGTATCCGGCATCCAATATCAATCCGTTGGCCGCCCAATTAAAAACAGTGGCCCGTTTGATCCGTGGAGGTAGCAAAACCAAAATTTTCTTGTGCCAATTAGGCGGTTTTGATACGCACCAAGGCCAAGTAGGTACTACGGCCTTAGACGGTTCTCATGCAGATCTGATGTTTGTATTTTCACAGGCCGTCAAAGCATTTTATGATGACTTAGCGGCTATGGGTATTGCCGAACAGGTGCTTTCTTGTACTTTCTCCGAGTTTGGTCGTTGCGCTAAAGGTAACGGCTCTACGGGTACCGACCACGGTACACTTGCACCTATGATTGTGATGGGTAAAGGCGTAAAAGGTGGTGTTTCTGGTACCAATGTAAACCTGTCGAACCTAACAAATGATAACCAATTGCAAGGTATGCAACACGATTATCGGCAGGTATTTACGACCCTTTTACAAGATTGGTTGGGTGCCAACGATTACGTATTGGAAGAAACGCTGTTTGATAATTATATGAAAATACCGCTTATCAATAATAATTTCATAACAGATCCCTCCTGCTATTATGGTGGAGCAATTTTGTCCGTAGATCCGGGTTTCAATAAGCAGCCGTTGGAGGTATTCCCCAATCCTGCTCGTTTCTCCTCTGAAGTAACTTTCCAATCGGAGCAGGCATTCCCAGCGCGTTTGTCCATGCATGGTATGGGCGGACAGGTGGCGTATGCAGGTAATGTACAGGTACAAGTTGGAGATAATCTCTTCTTCTTGGATGTGAATAGTACCCCTGCTGGTATGTACTTTGTCCGTTTGGAAAACCGCGAAACTGGACTTGCACATGTCGTGAAGTTGTCGGTGGTGAAATAATAGAATTATTCATACACTTTTACAGGAAATCCCGCTACGTTTAACAAAACTGGCGGGATTTCTGCGTTATAAGTACTTCGTAACTTAATCTGGATTGGCCGAATAGTGCGATATACGTGTTATTTTTTTTCGATAGATTGCTTCAATTCTATAAAGAAATCACGCCGACTTTTTATATTATTACTTAGTGACGGAGCAACATTATTTATGTTATTAATCTGCGAGAGGCGTGTACCTATTACATTACTATTTTGGTAGCGGTGCAAGTCTAATAGTCCGCAATCTTGGTATAAAAAACTCAAGTTATCGGAAGTTCCAATCATTATCGGTTTGGAATCAGGATGTTATATTTTTGGAAAAAACATTTACGACTCCTTTCTATTTTGGATTGTATGATATATCAGGGAGATGTCTTTACCACGGCAAGCAAACTGAAAATGTAGTCAATCTCCAAAACCTTAATCTAAGCAACGGCGTTTTTATTTTTAAAGCCCAAAGTGAAGAGATCAATACCACTTTACGTTTCACTAAATTTTAATCAATTAAACACATCTATTATGCGATATTTTATTTTTTTTCTAATGATTATTTTATTTACGGCATGTAAAAAGCAACCCATAATCAATTGTGAAGGAAAGCAACCTATGTGGAAAACTTGCGACAATGGAACTTATAGGTGCATGGAAAATAAGGTTGAAGTACCTGGTATGCCTGAATCTTATGGTTGTGTGCCGAAGGGTATGTACGAATATATTTGTCATGAGCCTTGCCCACCATATACTAAGTTATTGATGGCAAACAGATCTGGTAGTGGTATTTTTGTTAACGACGTCAATGGCTTTAAGTCTCTTAATATGTCAATTATGTCAGATGTCAATGTGGCAAATATGCAAAGAGGTGATTGGGCACCTTCAGAAAACGAAACTTTCTGGGTAAAACCATTACCTAATAAACAAGGGTATAGTTTGGAAATGTTTTATTTGGATACTTATCGTATTTGGGACGAATCTAAGCAGGATTACAGCAAATCAAGTATGGTGGGTCGTATGACCGAATCTATGGATAGTATTTACATGACCATTCATTATGGATGGGATAAAGAGGCTGACTTCAAGGAAAATCGCTGCGATCTTGTATTTGTTAAATCAAACTTGTAG
>JBEAVK010000206.1:0-20080 GCA_041160955.1 Bacteroidota bacterium | reverse complement strand
TCTATATGTCGCATGAGTTCTGGACAGCCATTTGCAAACCATACTGTGTTCAAGAAATTGATTTGACAGGAGGTAAATTCCAACTCGTCGCCCACTTCGCACATAAAATTGCTTTCCATAAAATTACTGGTGCAATCCGCACTACAAGGGCTAGCATCCGTATGTCCGGCACCGAATATCTGATGTCCCAGTTCATGTACCAAAAGGCTTGCGCTGATAGAACCTGCATTGATAATACTGGTAAGTCCTTGCGTTTCTCCGCCCGCACTATATCCCTGAAAAAAAACGGTACCATGTTTAGGGACGCAAATAAAATCTTGCCCTATTTGGGTGGCTACCTGCAAGTGATCAAGGTTATTTGGATAGATTTTATCAGGGAAAAATACGACTTCAAAAGTGACGTTGAACTGCTGAAACAACGTATTTAGTTGGCTTACTGCCACATCCATATTTTCAGTGATGCGCTTGCGCGCTGCTGTAACACCGCCCAGTTGCGTAACGCAATCTTGGTCATAAGCCACCAAGATATCGAAATGCTTGGGTATGTCGGGCGTACAGCCGTTTTGTGCGTTCAATAGGTGTGTTTTTAATAAAAAGCACACAAAAATAAGTATAATATTACGTATCATGTTGTTTTTTTTGAAAAATGTTGAAAGTGTTGTTTTTGAGTCCCCTTTAATATCAGCGTATAATAGTATTGGGAACTTATTGAAATAGTAGGATTAAGTATTGGCAAAACTGTAGTATTTTGTGATTCATTTTTTATATTACAATTTTGCCAAGCCAATACAATACAAGTGCGCCACTGTGTTGGATAGTAGCGGCACACTTGTAGGTATTGATTTAAGAACTAGGGTATTATTTGGTAACAATGGGTAGAATTAATCCATTGATTAGTCCAAATAGAATAGCAGGTATATACTATTCATCAAAGGTATTCCATTGAGAAAACCAAATAACGCTAATGATTGGATACAAAATTAAGGAAATGACAAACCTAAAAGCACTACCTAGTCGACTCCTTTGATCTAAAATATACAAAATTATAGAGAATATCGTCAATAGTAAGCAAATATAAAAAAGTCCAATTAATCGAACTTTTTCGACTCCGCTATTATTCGATAAATACAAAATTATAAACTCCAAAAAACCAAGGATAAGAGCGGCTTGCAAGTATTTTTTCATATTTTATAGATTTACTATTTATTGCTTTATCTATATTTTATGCAAGTTAGTTGTAGATCTCGCTCAAATTGACCCCAGAATCACTCTAAATGCGCCAAATAAACTATTTTAAGTCACAATAGACTACCTTCATCTGATCCGCCATTTTTTTCAAGTCTAACGCTGGATATTTGTTTCTATTTTTGTACTTATAATTCAACTTTACCCCTGTATAATAGTCTTTAAATGGCTGTTGTTGTTTGTAAAAAATGTGCAAGTCTTCAACTTTACATTCTTGATCATATCCGCTTAAATAACACATTATTGTACCCTCATTATCAATACGTTCGTATGAATATAACTTGATATTCGGCAAGTAGGTAAAGTCTTTTATTTGATCACTTTTTACTTCTTCCGCATTTTTAACATTATAGACTTTATCAAGACCAATGGAGTCTAATGGAAATACATAAATCCTACCAAGCAAAGTATCCTTTTGAAACAGCATGTAGAAAGCCTTTGATGGCCCCCAAGCGTTAAGCCCTACATCCTCTGAATAAGTAAAGTAAGTAGGACATAAAAATTCTAAATTTAAGCAAGTTGATTTTGTATTGTAAATACTTACAGTTACTTTTTTGATATCAATGCTTTTGGGACTACACTCGCACATAAATAAAAGTATGTATAAGGTGTATGGAAATATCTTTTTTTTCATTATTTAAATTTATTTTTTATTAGGATCATAGTTAAGTTTTGGCTCTCCTTTATATCTATTATAAATTATCTCCATTGTTTTACTCTCATTTTTAACTGTGTTTTTAATTAAATTAACTACACTTCCACTTTCTTTAAGGCGAGCTGGCAATAAATTCCCACCTGTCATAAACCCAAAATCCTTACTTGCATACCCATGTCCAATACCCGCAGTATGCCCCATACCATGCAAAATAGATAAACCTACCGCTTCGCCGGGTTTGACATTCAACGATTTGTGATACGGGGTATCGCCTACATTTGCTTTAGGAGTATACATCGTTGTCGTTGTTGCTATTACATACCCCCAACCCTTATCCCCTACATCCGACTTCTCTGGATTTTCTTGTGGTGTTGATGATGCAAACGAATCCATTTCTTTTTTATAATTTCCAGAGGTATAATCGCTAGGAATTTTATTTAAGATATACTCGGCAATATCACTCTTGTTTCCGCCAATCACAGCCACAACATCGCTTGGATCCATACAAGTTATATCAAAATTTGATGGATCTTCTACCATAACCACTTGAACTGTTTTACCTAACCCTGCAGCTTCAAGATAGGTATTCAAATTTTTCTCTGCCGCTTTTACAGTAGTCTTATTTGCCCCTTTTAATGCTAAAAGATAAACAATATTATCATCTGGTTCCTTTCCATCCGGATCCACAAACTTCACCGGATTCCCCAGCACATAATTATAAGTACTCCAACCAGCATACTTCGCCGCCAAAGGATCCACCGTAAGAAACCGCCCAATCTCTGCATCATATAATCGTGCGCCTCGGTTATCGTAGCCCGTTTCGGGGTCGCGTTCGTGGCCTGTGGTGAGGAATCGTTCTCTGCTGGCACCAGCGGCGGTAAAGGAACGCAATATACGGCCATAAGGAGAATAATCCGCGGCATACTCCAAGGTATAAGTATGTGTAGTACAACCTGTTACGGTGGTATTATACACCACGCGGGTATTGCCCAAGTGATCGTAGATATAAAAACGTGGGTCTATGGCAGAGGGCGGCGGCAATAGTGCAGCGGCACTCATTTCGGTGCTGGCGCAGGCATCGGAATAGCCCTCAAGGTAGAACCGCTCTCCAGTGGCGCGTAGGCTGAGTATTTCCTGAACATCCATCAGGCGCGGGTTGTGTCCGCTGCTGTCGGTTACTACAAACCGATCCTCTGGTCGATTGAGCATCACTGTTTGCATTTGTTGTAGCAAACCACGTTCCTTGGGCATTTCGGTTTCCAATAAGTAGCCTAGTGGTGCTATGGAGTCCTTACGGGTCACGAGGTAGAAACGGTTGGGGTAAGGCAATTCATAAGCATCGTTGCGCACCGCACTGCTGCGGTACAGCGATCCGCCGCCGCCACCCACTAGTCCGCTACCACCAGCGGTAGTGCGGCCTTCGGGGAAGCGCGCCTCGCGCTCGCGCCCGTGTACATAATAGGTGTTGGCAGTAAGTCCCAAACGGTCAATAATCATAATTTCATGTCCTAGTGCGTCGTAAAGGTAATACTCTTTGGAAACAATAGCGGGCGTATTATTCGACTGCTCCTTGTAAATACGGCGGTCGGCAGCATCGTAGAGGTACTTGGTCTTGGGTGCATTGGTTGTACTAAAACTATGCTCCCATACTAATCCCGACGGACGATAGGTAACGGTAGATAAGGATTTTTTAGTATCTCCTGTTAAGCGACCCGCTATATCGGTGGTGAGGGTTCGGTCGAGACCTAATCCACTACCTGCCACTTTATTGATGGTCGTGAGCGCGTTTTTCCCTGCTGCGTAAGCATAATTAAACCCATACTGCTCCACGGTAGTATTAGCGGGGTTCATCAACCAAATAGAGGTAGTAGATATATTGCCTATTCGATCGTAGGTAAATGTGTTATCCCCATAGAGTAACTGATTGGCCGTGAGACTGCTATACGCGGTGGTACGCGCCACGCGGGCATCGGCAGAGGTCAATCTGTTGAGGTTATCGTATTGATACGTATAGGCTGTAGCACCTGTAAAATTGGCAACACCTGTAAAAATAGATTTGTAATTGGCGTAAATACCATTAATATTACCATTGTAATTGGTACTGACCAAGTTGCCGCTGGTATTGGCGGGCGGCTGATTGGCATCGTAAGCTAGGTAATAGTCGAAATTACGGCTATTCATACGGTTCAAGCGGTAGCGGGTGTCGTAATAATAGTTAACGGAATCTACTTGGCGGGTGCAAGTGCCATTTACGTTTCGGTCGTAAAAGTTCTTTTTAGTGATCAAGTTGGTGGCATCATCGTAATAATAGGTCACGATTTTGCGCCCAGCAATACCCACATCAGTATAACTGACATAGACATCCTTCAAGCGGTTACGTTTGTCGTAGGTTCGGTAATACTGCATATCCAGTACCGCATCGTAGTTGAGGTCAACATTTTCCTTGATGAGCGAACCCGCACGGTTGTAAAGTAAGTAATCCAGTTTGGTGGTTGTACCTTTATTGGCAGCCGTAATACCCAATTCATTGAACTGCTGTACTTCCCATCCTAAGAAACCATCGGTTGTATAAGAAAGCAGTTGGATATTGACAGGTACACCTGCTAGGTTATAACTATTTATTTGTGCCAATCGTCCTCGTGCGTTGGTTTGGCCACCTCCAGTTAAAAGGGTATTTGTTGCTGTGGCAAATAATGTAGTTGAACCAGCGTCATACGCGTTGTAAATCCATTTTTTCTCGGTGACATAAGTAGCGTTTGTGAGATAACCATCATACAATTGTTGTGCACCGCTACGCCACACCATACCTTCATTGGCATAAAGCGTGGTTGGAATGCTCGTACCGAGGTATTTTTGTAAGATCATCCTACTAAATACATCGTATTGATAGGCACGTGTTTCTGCTACCCCATTGAAATCCATAATGACCTGCCCTGCTTTATTATAACAATACCTCACCGTACCTTCATCGGGTGTTTTTTTACTAGCCAACCAGTTCAAGTAATTATAACGATAAGAGGAGGCTTGCCCGTTTGAGTTGACCACTCTGAGTACTTGGCCGCTCGCATTATAGTAATACACGGTGGCTGCTATGCCAGAACCGCTAATATCGGCTACTTTTTGGCCAAATAAATTGGAAATCACGCGGTTGATCTTTCCGTCTTCGTCTATCACCGTTTCGTTCATAAACTTAGTACCCACTGGAATAAAGGCACTAAGACCTGCTTGAGTCAGCATAGTGGTGAGCGAATCGGCCATTATAATAGTATATTGGTTTCTGGTCGTCTTGGCCGTTGTAAGCGCAATATCTTGTCCATATTTAGCCGACTGTACTGCACGGGAGCGCGGTGCGGCATCGTATCTGAACTGAAGGTAATCCGTCGCTATGCCCGTAGTGGGCAATACTGTTGTAGGCGTTGCGCTGAGGACTGGTCGTCTGGTATAAATAGTTCGATCAAATACATCATAATGTGCATTTCCCTTCAAGGCACCATCTTCAACTACGCCAGTGGTGCGTCCCAATGGGTCGAAATAGGTGAAGGTCAGTGTCGTATCGGTGGCGCTCAGAAAACTAGTGGTGCGTACATAGTTGACCGCCATTCGTTGCTGGAATGTAAAGTTAATATTGCTGCTGTTGTACTGGTTATATACAGTACGTTGTAGTTCTGTACCATTCCTTTTGAGGAGCGTGGGGCGTTTTAAGCGGTCATAATTATAAGAATACGACAGGTTATTCGGGTAATTGGCGGTTGCTAGCGTATTATCGGTATTGTAAGTATAGGTGGTAATCAAGTTACCACTTTGTCCTGTTCCAACTTCCTGTTGCGTTGGTAACCCGGTGTACTGGTTATAAGTATTGGTTGTGACTAGCCCAAGCGCGTTAATGGCAGTTGCAGGCGCAAGGTTATACTGGTTATAGCCACTGATGGAGTCTGTTAGCAAGTATTGCCATCCGACTACTGCTCTAAAATTATTCGTGCTTTGGAACGACATGGTAGCCGTACTTGCAAGGGTATCTACTTGTACCCAAGACGCAGTTGGTAGCAATCTTCCAGTGAGGGGATCTGCACCTGTTTCAAAGAATTTTTGATAAATGATGTTAGACGACTGTCGTTTAGCACCGTCGCTGAACGACTGTTTGCTAATGACCCGCGTTTCAAACGGGAGATTTCGCATTTTTTTGTCAATAACATAACGCAGGTTCCTGAAATTGGTATTCACGACACCAGCGGTAGCGTATGCACTGTTATTAACCAAGTCATAGAGATAAAAGTTATCGGATATATTGTATAATTCGGTGCCACCAGTATAAGCAGTAGAATAACTTTTGGTGCGGAAAAGTTGCCACGATGGTTCTGCACTAAGGGTAATAGTGGCCGATGCAGAATTGAGCAGCACCCTATACCCTTCTGAGGTGGTTTGGAGCGAATTATTAGCATCGAAATAGGTATATTCGTTGACCATCGTATAATTGCCATTTACTTCATACGTTGTGGTAGAGTCACTCACCAATTTGACGAAATAAGAACGCAAATAATCTGCATTGGCAGTATTGATGGCTGTTGCATACCATGTTTCGTAAAAATATGGCATGTCGAAGGTCTGTGGGTTGGTCAGATTGGGGAAATCGGGATTAAACGCAAGGTTGGTCAATGGATTTTGAGCCGTCCAAGGCTTATCAAAGGCTAAAAGGTTCTTGTAAAGCATCCTTTTATTTGATACCACTGTACCTGTTTTGCTTTTTTTAGATTCTATTTGGAAAGGTTTACCCCAAAAAAGGCTGTTAGAATGGTGTCTGTATGTAATAAATGGGCCACTTGGCACGGTTACACTCGTTCCATAATAAGGCCCTTCTACTGTTGCCTTTCTAAAACCTGCTTTTATGGTATTATTCGAGTAGTCATATAAAAACTGTGTCGAAAACGAAGGTCGATCTACTGTGAAATTATAAACAATACTGTCGAAACTGTACTTCAACACCCTAACAAGGTTATCGCGGTCTGTTTCTTTTTTTAATTTTACAACCAAGTAAGTTTGGTAAGTAAAAGTACGTCCTATGCGCACATCACCTCCGGCAGTCAGGGTTGGGCTTGAATTAGAAGGATGTCCGGCAGGATAGGTACAATTACAATCTGATCCGAATGGTTTTGCTTTAAACTCCGAGGGACGCGGGTTATAACTATAATTTACAACCATATAAGACAATGAATCGGGCTGCTTAGAATTAATCGTGGTAAATGTGGCATCGGTTTGGCGGGGAAGTGGGTAATATTCTATTTCGGTGGTCTTTCCAAGCGGATCTACTACTTTTTGAAGTATATAAGCATTACCATTTAATGGATAAATGCCCCTGCGCCAGTTTCCACTTGTAAGCGCACTTGTAACAGGGTTGAAAAGCGTATAAGTAAACTTGGTGGTCGGTGTTTTATCGGCTGTCAATGCCGTTTTATCGGCTGCTACCTGAACGATAGACTGCAATAAAACTTGGTTTCTTGTTTTTCCTGTATTATAAGTCAAATTTGACTGCCCAGTACTAACGTCGTAAACAGCTGAAGCATAGTTGGTCAACTGAACAATGCTATACGTGAGGTTGAGCCTTTGAATGGCTATAGAGGTTTGTGATGCGTTTTTAACCTTGTATTCAACAGAAGCAAGCATATAGGGCTTCTTCGCATAACGAACCAGTTCTGCATATTCTAACTTTGCAGTTGTTGAAGTTGCGCTACTAGGTTTATTCGGCCAAGGTACGTTCTGTACACACGATGGGAGTAATACATTCGCCTCATTTTTTTTATCATTCCACCAAATATTGTCAACATTCAAAGGTTGCGCACCTGCCCCTTCACATTCCCAAGCAGCACCATAAAAAGATGTCCCTTGACCTGCATTCCTGCGCTTCATCATAAACCACGGCTGACCTATTCCAAAATTATTGGGAATAGAACCACCTGAACGAATGATGGATGATGGTGAGGACGAATTATCCGTAGATTGTTCATTACTTGCCCCAATTCCGGATTGAAGATAGGCATTACACAAATTTGGGGTTCCACTAGTACCTAAGAAAGTAAGATCATTCGGCGCAATACTTGATCCTTTACTGTAATTTATATCCGAGTTGGCTGGTCCCACTTGCAAGTAAATGCCGTCGTGTGTATTGGGGAAATTCGGCATTTGGAAAAACCCAGAAGCGAGTTTTGTTACAGGGGAACTTCCGTAAGGACTCCACTTTATAGCCTGATTGAAGGTAGAATATACAGATTCACCCGACTTTTTATTCCAACAGTCAAACTTCAACATTGTATTGCTATTCATTGGAGAAGATGCTCCACCCCCAAATAAGGCCTTGTTGTCGCCAGTTCCTACATTGATATCGAAAAGTGTATTGTAATTACCTGCTATACTGTATTTTACCTCATATTGGTCTCCGGGAACAATATCATAACTTGCAGTAGTCAAAATTGGGGACTCCAAAAAGCCATGATTGAATGGAACTGGATTAGTTCCCGTTAACGACTTATAGGAATACAAGCCATTGGCGTTAGCTAAACCTATTTGAGGGGAATTGGCTGAAAGATAAGGGTTCAATGGACTATTGAAGGGAAGGTGGCTATTCCTATCACAACTCAAACTTGATTCGTCTGAACGTATATGATTATATCTGCGCCAGTTACTGAAAGAATTACCACTACCCGCAGTAGAATAGACCACTTTACTAGCATACAAACTGTCCACAAAAGAATAAGTAACATCAGGCAATTTTGTGCCGCCAGTACTGGCGATAACAGAATAATTAAACACAAGTTCGTCGCGAGAAGTGGAAATTTTTCTAATAAATATATCTTTGGCCGGTAGAATCAACATATTGCTTCCTCCTGTTAGATTAAAGTATCCGCCAGTAATTCTATTATCCCAAGTTTTAAACACCTTCATAAAATCAAATTTACCATAAGTTTCATACAGAAAATTGATTTGATCCACATGATTAGGGTGGCTAATTTTATCGCAATACCATGTTGTGATTTCAGTTTTGGGCAATACAATATTTTTGAGTACATCGGGAGTTTGGCAACTTTCTTGCACACGTTGATTGGTTGGGTTGCGGTGCTGCATCGTTAGGTACTTGAAGGTATAAATCGTGCCATCATCGGTAATCACACGCCATTGCAAGTTAGTCATATCCAATCTTGCCTCCATGTATTTTTCAAAGCGGTTAGGTACGAATACAAATTCATTACCTTCCTTTATCTTGAATACCATACGACCGCCGCCTACACCCGGAATATTTACGGTAGGAGCAAACCAAAAAACACGACCTTCTGTTTTTGCTTGATCGCAGTTGTTGTTGTTATTGTAATCAATATAAGTGGGTGTTTTTTCTGTCAAAACAGTACCATTAGCAGCGAGACCATTGGCCATGTTCTCCATCTGCTGAGGCGTATATTTATTAAAATCTTCTGTACTGATACTGATCATCGGTACATCAAGCCCCCAGCCTTCACCATAGGGTACACCCGAAAGGTGGGGCATGTTGTCGCCGCTCGAAAAAGAAGAATTATAACTCAGGCTGGCCGTAAAACTCAAACCAGAGAGGGTTTTTACTGATCCTAAGGTATAGGAAGTATTGAGTGTTCCCGTAAAAAGGTTAACATCATTGGCCAAGGAACCGGAGGTAATACTTTCGGTTTTTACTTCCTTACCAGGATTTTGGCTATTGCCACTGCGCCCTGCTATTTGTGCTTGCAGGTGCAGGTAATTCGTTGCTAGTAGCAACAATAAAATTGGAAAATATAAGTATTTTTTCATTATTTTGATGAAATTATCAGTTAGTATTTTTGCAATAAAATATCAGGTAAAAGCCTAGTGGCTATTACGAAAAAGAAATGTTATGCACTAAGAAATGGCTGCCTATAATTAAGGCAAGTACAGGTTATTTATGTTCTACTAATACTTTTGCAGTATGGGTTGATCCATTGGATGTGTGGACAGTAATAAGATAAAAACCATTAGGGAGATGCCCCATCTCCAAATTCACCTCGGTGCCGGAGTTAACAACATGATGGGATACGGTATGCGTTTTTCCTTGTTCATCTTCTACAAGTACCGAAAAATGGTCATCTAGTTTTTGACCATCGATACGGACAGTTGTGTTGTTCGCTGTTGGATTTGGAAACACGGCTAACGTAACTGGGACTTGAAATTTGCTCACAAAGGGTGCATCAAGGTATTTGACAGGGGAATCAGTATCCTTAATGAGGGTATTTTTCAGAATCAACTTACCTTGAGGTTCTACATAAATACCAGACCAAGTACCGCAAGAGGAAAAAATAGCATTGCTTAACGTAAGTGTTGTCCCATTTTTTACAACTATACGCGTATCGGGTGCTATTACGAATTGGGAGGCAGATTGTCCAAAATCAACATCTTTGTCAATAACGACCTCACCGGAAAGGTAATATGATCCTAAACCACAATCATTCAAGAGCGGCGTAAGTATCTTTTTTTCAATGAGTTGTGTCGCCGAAACTGTTTTTTGTGTACTAGATAGGTCGGTAGCAGATCTACTGCTCAGACTTGTTTCTTCGGTATGTACCGCTTGTTCTTCATGCGTAATAACCGTTACTTTAATCTTTGCAGTAGCAATGGCCGACTTATTTGTAATATCCAATGGTAGGGGTATTTTTAATTCTCCAGAAACTGGTAGGACAAGTTTTTTTGACCATATCCCATTACTTGTTTTCAACCAATCTTTTGAAGAAAGGTAAATAAGAGGGGGAAGTTCCACAGTCACAGTCACGGTCAATGGTGTGCTGGCGGGGTGCTTAATACATACTACAGCCTCTGGATTTGTACAATCGCTATACAAATCTAACATAGATGGAGAGGTAATAAGGATGCTCAATTCAGACGAGCAAAAAGGATCATCTATTTCAGGAAAATAGCTCTTTCCCAATAGGACGACAGGCATGAATATACATGCTGAAATTAATGTACGAAAATTCATTGTTAAAGTGTACTGGTTTAATGTTAATAAAATAAAAATATGTTTTACACTAAAATACCTTGATTGTATATATAGGTGTTTAAGTAATCAGGAACAGAAAATTTAAGAAGAATTTTGAGTAAGAAATAAATTTCGAAAAAATTTTTCTAAATAAAATACTGCGATACAAAGGTATAGTCATTACATTTGCCACACTAATTATACACTAATAAAAACCTAATAGTTTTCTAATATGGAAATTTTAACACAAATGCACTGGTATATCGGCCCCAACCTAAGAAGAGAACGCGACAAAAAAGGAATCCGACAAATTCCGTTTGCTCAAATGGCAGATATGTCGCAAGGCAACCTAAGCAATATTGAATCAAATAAGCAAAGTGTTAATTGGGAGCAAGTGCAAGTCTTTGCTAAAATTCTTGGCATTCCTACTGAACGGCTTACTGATGAAAAAAATACATTAAATATACATATCGAACAACAAAGTGGAAGTGCCAATGGTAACAATAATGTGGTAAACAATACGCCTTCTGAAACGACATTTAAAGTACAAGAAGAACGAATTGCAGCACAACAAGAAGAAATTACTTTTCTCAGAAGTCAATTGGATAGCGCATTTAGGCAGATTGAAGTACTTACAAAATTGCTTGGAGAATAGCGCCCTTCCTATCCCCACCCAAATTACATAACCCCACACAATTTTCAAAAAAACACCCCAACCATTTGGCCGTGTCGCAAACCTTGTTGTACCTTTGCGCCCCGACATGAAGCGACAAGTAAACGTTTTTTTATTAAGTCGGTAAGCCGAATAGTGGAATCCAAATTCCACTATTCGGCTTTTTTTTAATGCCTAATACACCAGTACTATGCCACGCGATAATTCAATAAATTCTATTCTTATCATCGGTTCAGGGCCGATTATTATTGGTCAGGCTTGCGAGTTTGATTATTCCGGGTCACAGGCCAGCCGTTCCTTACGCGAAGAAGGAATTAAGGTTGCGCTCATCAATTCCAACCCGGCTACCATTATGACCGATCCGGTCACCGCAGATTATATTTACCTGCGTCCCCTGAATCCCGAAAATATCGAGTGGATATTGAAGGAACACCGCGATAACCCGGATTTACCCACTTTAGATGCCATTTTGCCTACTATGGGTGGCCAAACTGCCCTTAACCTCGCTATCGAATGCGAGAAAATGGGGCTTTGGGCCGATTACAATTGCCGGATGATTGGGGTGGACACTGCTGCGATTGAAATTACCGAAAATCGCGAGGAATTTAAAAAATTAGTGGTCAGCATGGGGCTGGGTGTTGCGCCTTCTTTTATCGCTAATTCGTATTTGGAAGGTAAAGAAGCCGCACAAAAGATCGGTTTTCCCTTGGTGATTCGCCCATCTTATACTTTAGGTGGTACGGGCGGTGGCTTTGTGATGAAAGAGGACGAATTTGACGAAGCACTCAAACGGGGCCTCAACGCCTCGCCAACGCACGAGGTTTTGGTAGAAAAAGCAGTGCTGGGCTGGAAAGAGTTTGAATTGGAACTCCTCCGCGATAGCAACGATAATGTGGTCATTATTTGTACGGTAGAAAACTTGGATCCAATGGGTATCCACACAGGTGATTCTATTACAGTAGCACCTGCTATGACGCTCTCCGATACCGCTTTTCAGGATATGCGCAACCAAGCCATCCAAATTATGCGTGGATTGGGCAATTTTGCGGGCGGTTGTAATGTGCAATTTGCCCAAAATCCTGAGAATGAAAAATTAATTGCCGTGGAGGTGAACCCGCGTGTATCGCGTTCATCGGCATTGGCTTCCAAAGCAACGGGTTACCCAATTGCTAAAATTGCCGCCAAATTGGCCATTGGATACCATTTGGATGAATTGAAAAACCAAATCACCAAAACAACATCGGCGTTTTTTGAACCTACACTGGATTATGTGATTGTTAAAATGCCGCGTTGGAATTTTGATAAATTCCCTAATGCCGACCCGCGACTTGGTTTGCAAATGAAATCGGTGGGTGAGGTAATGGCCATTGGACGTAGTTTTAACGAGGCATTGCAAAAAGCATGTCAAAGCCAAGAGAATAACCGTATGGGTCTCGGGGCGGATAAAAAGGAGTGGATGAAAACGGAAGATATTCTGGATCGTTTGGAAAAGGTAAGCGACGACCGTATTTACCGTGTCCGCGATGCTATTCGTTTGGGTATCCCTACCAAAACCGTACATAAAATGACGGGTATAGATCCTTGGTTTATCGGCGAAATAAAGAAACTGGTAAAAATGGAGGATCGCCTGCTCAAGTTCAATGTAGCAGAGGATATTCCGTATGATTTTTTTGTAGAACTCAAGAAAAATGGCTATTCTGATGCTCAAATTGCTTGGATTCAGCGTATTTCTGAAACAGAAGTGACGAGGGTGCGCAAGCAAGTACACGGTATTCGTCGGGTGTTTAAGATGGTGGATACTTGTGCGGCGGAGTTCGAGTCCAAAACGAATTATTTCTATTCCACTTTCGATACCAAAAACGAAAGTGTTCGTTCCGATAAAAAGAAAATTGTGGTGTTAGGCTCTGGTCCTAACCGTATTGGGCAGGGTATTGAGTTTGATTACTGCTGTGTCCACGGTATTTTGGCGATCAAAGAAATGGGCTACGAGGCCATTATGGTGAATTGTAATCCCGAAACGGTCTCTACGGACTATGATTTGGCCGATAAACTCTATTTTGAACCTGTGTTTTGGGAGCATTTGGAGGAAATACTGGAGCATGAGCAACCCGATGGCATTATTGTGCAATTGGGTGGCCAAACGGCTTTAAAACTCTCCGAAAACCTGCATAAAAATGGCTGGAACCTGGTCGGTACATCCTTCGATAATATGGATATTGCCGAAGATCGCGGACGTTTCTCCGAATTACTTAAAGAATTGGATATTCCTTATCCAGTATTTGGCGTGGCAACTGATGTGGACGAGGCATTGGAGATTGCTAAAAAAACGCCTTATCCGCTGTTGGTGCGTCCTTCGTATGTATTAGGTGGACAAGGGATGCGTATCGTGATCAACGACCACGAATTGGAACGCCATGTATTGAGCATTTTTAAGCATTTGCCCGATAACCGCGTGTTGATTGACCAGTTCCTAGAGCGCGCCAAAGAAGCCGAAATTGATGCCATTTGTGATGGCGACGACGTGCATATCATGGGCATTATGGAGCATATAGAGCCAGCGGGTATCCACTCCGGCGATTCTTGTGCTATGTTGCCACCGTATAGCCTTGGGCCGATTGTGATACAAACGATGTGCGACCATGCTGAAAAAATAGCAAGGGCGTTGAAAATCAAGGGTTTGATCAATATTCAATTTGCGATTAAAGACGACCAAGTGTATGTGATTGAGGCCAATCCTCGCGCATCGCGGACTACGCCCTTTATTGCAAAAGCCTACGGTGTGCCGTACCTCAATATTGCTACTAAGGTAATGATGGGGACGCATAAACTCAAGGATTTTGAAATGATTAATAAATTGGATGGTTATGCGATCAAGATTCCGGTATTCTCGTTTGATAAATTCCCCGGTGCCGATAAACGACTTGGCCCAGAAATGAAATCAACGGGTGAGGCGATTCAGTTTATTAAGGACTTGAAAGACCCGTATTTTAGGGAATTGGATCGGAATAGGAGTATGTATTTGTATCAATAGTGCTTATTGCCGCCTGATATGCTTTTGTTTGTTCCTGAAAACCTGTATCTTTGTAACCATTATGGCAAAAGATAAGTTTCATTTTCACGTAAGAGAGGCACTCGAAAAAGAAGGTTGGAGCATTACTCACGACCCTTATAAGATTATGCTCGGTAGAAGACGGGGATATATAGATTTAGGTGCAGAAATCATCGCTGCGGAAAAAGATACTATAAAGATAGCCGTTGAAATAAAAAGTTTTTTAGGGCAATCAGATTTGTATGAGTTTGAAGATGCTCTAGGGCAATTTTTAGTATATTAACCAGCATTACGAAAGAAAGAGCCAGAACGATTGCTTTATTTGGCTATGCCAGAACACTATTATGTTGATTTCTTTGACGAAGAATACTTTGTCGATTTAATTAAATTATACCAAGTTAATATTTTAGTCTTTAACGAACATACAAAAAGTACTGTCAAATGGATAATACCTTAAATTATAAAAAAATTGTACGGGAGGTGATCACTAGAATTGGAAATTTAGTGCCTGATGACGATTTTTCTAAAACTCAAATCATCCTAGATGATGAAAGTGGTCATTATTTATTAGTGGATATTGGATGGCAGGATAAGTTACGTACTTATTTGCCATTTGTTCATATTGATGTGACGCCTGAAGGAAAGGTTTGGTTACAACATGATGGTACTGACTTACGCATTGCTTCGCTTTTAGAAGAAGAAGGAATACCCAAATCTTCTATTGTATTGGGCTTTAAGCCTCCTTATATTCGTGAAATGATAGACGAATATGCTGTTTCATAGTGCATCAGCAATTTCCCTTATGGATTAAAACTAAGATAGGATAGCGAAACGGATGAAACGGATCACCCGGATTTAAACGGATTATTTTGAAACAATCCGCTCTAATCCGTAAAATCCGTTTCATCCGTTCTCCCGTTGAACAACAGGGTGCTTGTCACATGGGAAATTACTGATAGTGCATTGGAAATAGGAGTATGTATTTGTATCAATAGACCGCCGGTTCGTTCATCGTAATACAATGAATACCGCCGCCGCCTAAATTTACCGCCAGCACATCCAGCGGAATAATTTTTTTATCGGGAAATGCCTTTTGTAAAATAGCCATTGCGGCTTCGTCGCGCTGTTTTATGCTTATATCTGCGCCTTCTTTCCAGTATTTGGGCATGATTACACAGCCATTAGCAATCGTAAAATTGAGGTAACTCGATGCGGCCATTACTTGTACGGGCTTGCCCTTGGGGAAAATAGAACCGTCTGTGTAATCAAAAGTGCTGATCATATCATATACCGCATCGCCGGGTTGCATGGTTTTTACGATAGGGTAGGGCAGGGGAATGCGAATGATCGTGAAGGGTTTTCCGTCTTGATCCTTAGCTTGTTTCAATATTTGGTACGATGCCTCCAATCGGCGTGCATTTTCCTGCTCAATTGGATCGGTTGAGTTAGCATCTGCTTTGGCGAGGAGTAGGGTAGTGGGCGATACAAAACGCACGTATTCATCTGTGTGTCCGTTGGTGGTCAGTACGGTATAGATGGGCTTTCCTTGTGCATCTTTCATCGGCCCGGTAAAAGTATGATCGTCTTCGCGGAGGCCATTTTTGAGCCAAATAAAATGAGAAACACCCAGCATTCGTTTAAACTCTGCTTCAATTTGCGCCAAACTCATGGTCGGATTGCGGGTCATTTCTACCGATTCGGTTAAAATAATCGTTCCGAGGCCATTTATTTCGTGGTCGCCACCTTCCGTATATATGTCCGATGAGCGCAAAGGTGCTTTAAGTACAGCCGCAATCCGTTCGTCCAGTTTTTCGTCCAATGCTGCGAGCGAATCTCCTTTTGGCGCGTATCCCCACGCACTAAAATTGAAATCGGTGACGGCTAATTGGCCTTTTTCATCGATCACAAACGAAGGCCCCATGTCCCTTGCCCAAAACTCGCGGTAAGGGAATTGGTACATGGTCAATTGGTCTTTTGGGATATTATTTTCCTTAAATCGCGCCTGTACAATTTGGAGAATACTATCAGAAGGCACCACTAATTTTACCTTTGTATAGGGCAAAAGTGCCTCAATAATATCAAAAGTCGCTTGCGCATTGGATACACCCGCCGAGTGGTCGTAATTGGACCAAAGTAGCCAAACGGCGGCAGTAGGTTCAAATTCTGCGGGGCGATGGAGGGGTTTGGGGGGTGCGGTGCAAGCGGTAATCATGGCCAATAATGGCCAGAAGTGCCGAAGTGAGATTTTCATGTTTTGTATGTTTTTACACATATTTCAGCCAAGCCTTCATATAGGCTGGGTCGGATAGTGATTTAAGGTCGTCTTTCACTTCTTTTAAGGCTTTTTTGGTTGTTTTTATATCTTGGTTGAGCCAATGATCGAGTATTGCCGTTGATTTTACCTCGTGCGGCATTCGGTTGGTGATGGAGGCGAGTTCTTCCTTTACTTGTTCCAGTTCTGCAATAAGTTCGCTGGTTTGGTTGCGGAGTATTTTATTATAGGTCAATATTCGATCATCTGGCATTGCGGAGAGTTGTTCGTCATCCATACGTTCAAATTCCATTTGCAATTGTAGCAAAGTGAGCAAATCGTTACTTTCGTAGGCGGCAGTAACACGTTGCATAATGGCTGTTTTTCGCCCTTTTTCTGACTCGTCTTTTTCCAAATCGGGGTGAAAAGTTTTTACCAAATCCATATATACCTCGCGGACTGATTTGGTCACCTTTTTTGCTTCTTCAGCCCGTTTTGCTTGTTTTTCGGCTATTTTTTTGTCTTTTGCTGCTTGTCTGGCCGATTTATTATTGGCGCGATGTTCCGCTTTTTTGCGTTCAAAATCCGTTTCGTGTTCCGAGGAGGGCTGCTGGTAATTAGCGATATACTCCTTTACTTTTTCAATCGTATCAATATCTGCTTTTGGATCAAAATGGATACCATACATTCTGGTGGCCATTGCTTTAAGTACCTCTACTTGGTATGCTTCTTCTTCCTCTTTGTCTTCGTCGTAGCTGCCGCCACTGTGTTTGTTATAAATATCCACCATGTCATCGCTGAGTTCTCCTAATTGATCGCCAAGCATTTGCAGGATGATTTGTTGTATTTTTTTGCGATCCTGCGATTTTAATTGTGGGTGCTCATACATCTTATCGTATAGCCGCACGAGTTCGTAGAACTGGTTTCTGTACTCCGCTACCAATGGGCTGATTTCTTGTTTGGAGCGCGCATACACCCTAGGTACGGCTGCCTGAAAATCTTCAATCATTGCACGCAATTCGTTGATTTTTTCGGTCAGTCGGTTAAACTCCTGTTGTGGTTTGGTTAGTTTTTTTGAAAGCGCAGCAGATATGGTGATTTGTGACATGTATATTTTGTGGATAATGCCTGCAAAATTACGATTTATCTTTTGGAAAGCGTCGAAATGCCTGCAAAACAAAGGCATACCCGTATTTACACCTATGCAAACCCGTATTTATACCCTTTTTGAAATTCAGGTATTTATACGGTGAATTGTCAGTTTTATCCAATCATATCTTTGCGTGGTAAATAATTAAAGATATATTGTTTGGTTTATTTTTTTGTAGAAAAATATAAATCTTGTATTTTTACCTATTTGGTAACTTAAAAAGTGTTTACAACTTTAACTCAATTTATATTATGTCCACTATCATTCATCACCATGATTCTGCACTTTGGTCTTACCGAAGTCTGCTGAATAACCCAGATCTGAGCGTTTCGTTCAACGATTTGGCATTTGGCCAAGCCAATTTACTCCTTGAAACAGACCACAATGGTATGATTACGGGCAAACTCTATGGAGCTGGGTTTGAACTCGAACTGAATGGATCGCGTCAGGCTGGTTGCCCTTCTACGCTTTGGTTTCAGGGTAAAGGCGTTGTTGACGGTTCGCTTTGGGTATATGATTACCTGTGTTACGCAGTGCCACATATTCCGAATGGCGAACGCCAAGTGCCTGCTTTGGTTGGAAGTGTCACACGCTCTATTCCACACCCAAATAGCAAAGGTGGTATCAATCCGGCAGGCGTAGTGGCCTCTTTTTACGCTGTACTTGCCGGTCACACATAAATTTAAAAACATTAATGTAATATGAGCACCATCACACCTGAGTCCACCTGTTGTTGTTGCCAAAAGGCAGCAGTACAGCCACCTGTTATCGTAGAAGAGGTATTAACCCAGCCAATGGAGCCTGCTACGAAGCAAACAGTACGCACCATCCCTTCGCTATTGATCAGCGTTTTGGTTGCGTTTTTCCCCAAATGCCCCATTTGTTGGGCTGCCTATATGAGCCTGTTCGGTAGTTTGGGTTTGGCCAAAGTCCCTTATATGGGTTGGTTATATCCTGTTTTATTGACTTTTTTGGGCTTGCATTTATGGTTGTTGTTTAAAAAAGTGCGCCAAAAAGGGTACGGTCCATTTTTACTCAGCTTACTTGGAGTGGTATTCTTCTTGGTGGAGCGTATATGGTTCTCCAACGTTGAAGTATTGCTTTACACTGGAATGGCATTGATCCTTTCTGGCTCCTTATGGAACAATTTTAACTTCAATTTCTATTCAATCAATAAATTATCTAATAAATTACAATTTAGCCATGGCTACAACAAATCTTAGGGTTCGCCGAGCAATCACTGAATTGCAAAGCGATTACAAAAACGGCAATAAAAAACCATTAGAAGACCTTATGCGTGCTTGGAAAGGCATCAAAGCATTGCCGCCGGATGATCCAAATTCTTTTTTCAAATTAGGTGGTTTTCACGGCGAACCGTTTAGGGGTGCAGGTTGGGGCAACAGTGCTTACTGGGGTGGTTATTGCAACCACGGCAATGTTTTGTTTCCTACTTGGCACCGCGTTTATTTGTTTAAGTTAGAGCAAGCACTCCAAAGTATTGAAGGTTGTGAAGATGTAATGCTCCCATTTTGGGATGAAACATCGGATGAATCAATGAATAATGGTATTCCGTGGGCATTGACTGATGAGTATTTTGAATTAGATGGTGAACAAATAACCAATCCGTTGCGCTCTTTTGTGTTTCCTAAAAATATCATTGACAATATTAACAATGATAATCCGAACTATTCAAAGCCAGCCGGTTACGAAACAGTACGTTATCCATTGTCTGGTTTGGTGGGTACAGAAGCCGATCGTGCTGCTACCACAGCCCACAACGATCAATTTAAAGACTACAAGCAAAATGTAAGATTTCTCAATCAAAATGTGGTCAATTGGCTCAATAGTTCAATTGTAATTAAAGGGGAAGTGGTGCCAACCGGTGTCGCACAGAAATTTAAGGATTGTTTGGACGCGCCGAATTACACGGTATTTTCCAACACAACTTCGGCGGCGGAATGGAACAATCAAGCCAAAGGAATACCCAATCCTGATCCGAATTTTAAACCAGTAGTACCCCTAGAGTCTCCGCACAATAGTATTCACCTCTCTG
>JBEAVK010000122.1:0-2728 GCA_041160955.1 Bacteroidota bacterium | reverse complement strand
CAACTCATAGACGAATGTTGTGCTTGCGGCGATTTAGTATGCGACACTAAATTTTATCCCGACGATCTTTATACTGTTGAACCTAATTGTAGCTGGTTAGAAACTGCCACATTACCAAATTGTGGTATTGAATTTAGCAATCCAGAAACAAGAAACTTTATGACCAATACAAATTTAGTCTGCACCAAGAGATTCACAACAGGACAAGGCATAAGGATGCGGCACGTACTGACACAAGACCCTTTGGGCGTAACCCAGAGTAACAACGCAACCAATCTGTTTACCAGTTTAAGTATTCCATCAACAAATATACCTAATATATGGACTACGGGTATGTTCCTCAATAACCAAGTCATTATTTATGAAGATTTGACGGTAGAAAGCGGCTCATCCTTGGAGATAAGAGCGGGCGTCAGTGTTCTATTTGCAAGGGAAGCCAAACTCATTGTGCAACCAAATGCAATACTCAAATTAAATGGTGTATTAACTGGTAAGTGTGGCGATTACTGGCAAGGCGTTAAAATATATGGAAAACCCGGACAAACCAATCAATATCCACTAAATGGGGTGTATGCCCAAGGCAGGATGGAGGGATATGAAAAGGGGGTTATAGAAAATGCAATAACAGCAGTAGAACTATATGGTGGGGGTGGAAATGGGGGACAGATCAACTGTAAGGGTACGCTTTTTCGGAACAACCAAATAGGTGTTTCTTTCAAAGGTTACGCAAATAATATTCCATCAATTCCACAAGTAGAAGGAACCTTAACGTCGGCAGGCAATCAAAACTATAAAGCGCATTTCAATGGTTGTATTTTTGAGACCAATGATAACTACCCCAGGACATTACATGAAAATAAGTATTTTTTTTATGCATTCATTGATATGGTAGAAGTTAAAGGTGCACAAATATTAAGTTGCTCTTTTGCCAATACAAAAACGGAGGACTGCCCAAATAATTCTAATACAACTTGTAAGGGTTTTGGAATTCGTGGCATTTTATCTGGCTTTACCATAAATAATGCTTTTGGAACTAATGTGGGTTGTACGTTTACGGGCTTAGGAGAAGCTGTTTATGTCAGTAGTCCGCCAATGATAAGTTCATTAACTAGGCCCGTCACCATCAGATCCGCCAGTTTTACAGATAATTATGTTGGAATTTACCTGGAAAATGTATTGGGAGCATCTGTCACAGGAAATAAGTTCTACTTAGGTAATATGCCTGGCAACCCTACTGAAAAAGTACAATTTGGTACTATATTTGCGAAATCATCCGAATTTGTTTACACTGGCAATCAATTTTATAAAGTAGATGGTAATGCAGAAACCACCGTGGGTACTTGTAATTATGATATAGGTTCGGCCAATAATGTAATCAACCTCAATAAATATTCCGATATCCATATCGCTAATGTAGTCAATAGAAATAATAGCGAACTACCCAACAATATTACAAGTGGATTATACTACGAATGCAATACCAACGATGGCGTAACTGCTTACGATTTTGTGATGCCCAATGACGCCGATCGGATACGAACGAATCAAGGGAAATTGGTTGGTATTGATCCTTCTAACAATAGCCCGATTTTCCTTCCGGCTGGCAACCGATTTTCCCATCAAGGTGCTTGCGATTTTAGTGATTTTTATAAATCCACACAAAATATTAACTACTATTATGCCAATCCAATCATGACTGGCGATCCATTTCAAGCACCATTGGACCATAATTTGAATACCACAAATTTGTTTTCGGTAAAAACGATGACAACCTGTTCAGATTTTGGTTATGAAAGTTTATACCAGACAAGAGAGGCACTCAATACCATTCGCAATGAATATTTTGCTGCTAACAATAATTTTACCAAGGCTCGAAAGAACTGGATAAATGCTACCAAGCCTGGTAGTCGCACCTACATTGAAAATACGGAACGAGTGGCGAGCCTTCATTATCTTACCATGTATGAACTGGCCAAAAAGGGATTTCTGCATGCGTTACACGACACCCTTAATTATTCCGAAGATTCACTAAAGGCATGGCAGGGGCGTTTATGGACGTATGAAAGTGATGTACGCCTTGCACTGAGCTATGGTTTTGCTAGTCAAAGTACAGCGGCGGCTCAAGTTATTGGACAAATACCCCAACGTTACGTACTTTCCGCTGTACAACAGGCAGAACTATCTAAGATTCAAACCTTGATTCAAATTGGGAGTAGCCAAAATTTGCGCAAATTGGACAAAAACACGCAATCCATACTATTACAAATCGCCCAAGATCCTAATGATGGTATCGCAGCACAAGCAGGCAAAGGTATATTATCCAACTATGGCTATGTATTTCCGCTCTATTCTTGTAGTCTGCCGGTATGCTTGGAAGGGAAAAAGGTACTACTGAACAGTGGCAGTAGTGCTCAGGTTCCTGAAAAATTGGATATTGCCGTGACACCCAACCCTGCCAACGACCATATCCTAGTCCAAATCAGTAAAATAGGCGATAGATCAGGTCAATTTAAAATAGTGGGGCTTTGGGGACAAACCGTTTTCCAAACCACCACACAAGGCAACCTATCCGTACAAGTTAATTCTGGATCATTCCCTGCTGGAATATACTTTTGGGTGCTAACGCTTGCCGATGGGACTATTTCCCAAGGAAGAATAATTGTTCAACACTAACCATACTATTGTTGGGTCGGCTTTATCTCTGTGGGTATTGCTGACCCAACAATAT
>JBEAVK010000063.1:0-15339 GCA_041160955.1 Bacteroidota bacterium | reverse complement strand
AAAGAGTAACCGGAATACCTGCAAGTGGTAGGTTGGTCACTGCGTCCGTCACGGTTCCATTGACCGATGCACTACTCAAAGGTTGTAATGTGATATCAAAAGTAGCAACTTCTGCGGTGATCAAATTAACGGTAATGGTTTGGCTAACGTATCCTGATTTTGAAATAACGACGGAATAAGTTCCTGGTGTTACTTGTCCAGTTTTCAATAAACCTTGGTTATTGGTAGGTTCTACTGGGGCTTCGCCACCTACAATTTGTACTGTAGCGTCTATCAACGGTTGATTATTACAGCCATTGCGTACAATACCTTCCAAATAACAAGCACGCTTGTATGTCGGAGAAATAACAAACATTTGGGCTGGATTTTCAATGTTACTGGCTACGATATTACCCGATGGGAAATAAGGGAAAGCACCCCAACATCCATCGAAAGTAGCGCCAGTACCGGGCCACGTATCGTAATGACCTACTTTTACAATATTGGCAGGGCGGTGCATATCTGTAATTACAACACCACCAGTGTACCACGATGTAACGGCGTAATCATTGATAACGTGTGTGTTATGACCGTAAGAGTCATTGCCATTATCAATAGAAAAGCGATCCAGTTCTTTTATATCACTAGGGTCACTGATGTCATAACTGGTAAGAAAAGACGGGGTGGTTTCGTCTGTTGTAAAAATGTGTTTGCGATCGGAGAGTATCCATGAATTATGGGTAAACTTACCTGGTGTTTGTACTGTTCCGAGTAAAACAGGGGCAGTCTTGACCCTCATATCCACTATGGCCAGTAAACCGGAGTAAATATGGCAAGAATACAAGGTGTCATTGTCGGCATAACCATCGTGGATATATCCCAATTGGTCAAATTTACCTACATAAACAGGGTTATAGGGATCTGCTTTTAAGTCGTGTACCATAGCGTGGCTAAAATTACCACCAAAAGTGTACAAAAATCCCTTGGTCACATCGATATGAAGGGCGTGAATAGCACCCATTTGACCTTCTATTTCACCAGTACCGGTATAATTATGGTATGTCAATGTCGCGCTAGGCAAACCATTCAAATCGACGATTTGAACACCACCGCCACCTTCTGAAGTGACATAAGCATAATGAGAATAGGTTTTGATCTCTTTCCAAAGGTTGTCGGGCCCAGGAATTTGAACGATTTGTACTGGCGCATCGGGGTTGGTAATATCAACAATGACCAGACCCTTGGACGCACCTACTAGCGCGTACTCTTTGCCGTCGGGCGAAGTCCAGCCACATATATTCGCCAAGGTTTGACCCGGGAATGTAATGGAGGAACGGAGTTGCATATTGGAATTTTGAGCAAAAGAGGTTTGAGATAGCCCGAATAAAAGGGCTACGAAGGCGAGAAAACGTAATTTTTGTTGCATTTAAATAGTTAAAATGTTGCGTCGCACATATATGTGCAATTTTTGTTGCGTTGCACCTGTGTGTGCAATGGCAGGATATTGAATATCAAAAAGTTATAACAGGGAATTAGTAATTGAATAACACCCCGCAAAGTTACTCATCTTCTGTCAACAATTCCGACAGTAAGGCGGGAAATACACGTCATTTGCTCATTTTGGTCTTTTATCTCAATATTCCAAACATGGATGGTACGCCCAATCCTAACTGGGCGACAAGTAGCGGTTACCATACCGCCTTCTTTTACGCTGCGCAAGTGGTTGGCATTTACTTCAATCCCAACCGCCATTTGTTTACTAAGGTCTTCAATACAGAGTGTACTGGCAATACTGCCCAAAGATTCGGCCAAACAAACGTTCGCACCGCCGTGTAAAATACGGAACGGCTGTACATTTTTGTTATTAACAGGCATAGTGGCCACTAAATAATCGTCGCCAATTTCGGTATAAACGACCCCAAATACCTCATTTAAGGTGTCTTCATTGCGTTTATTGAGTAATTCGAGTTGAATGGGCTGCTTCCAGATCATTGTATTGCTATATGTTTTTATCAATTCTATCAGTTACCTTTGCGGGTGCAAATAAAAGCACAATTTAGGACATCGTCTCCATCATTGCTCATCTCTAATCATTTCACTAATAATGTTTCGTTTTTTTACCATTACATTCTTCACCCTACTTTCTACGGTCATCGTTGCACAAACTGCTATTGTTACCGGTCGAGTGACCGATGCTGTTGGTGGTGAACCACTCGAATTTGCAAATATATTTATTAGAGGTGGTAAAACAGGGGTGAGTAGCGACGAGCGCGGTAATTTTTCCATCCAAGTTCCTGCCAATCAGCGTATTACCCTAGGTTTTAGGCGATTGGCCTACAAAGAAACCAGTTACGATGTACTGCCATTGACAGCCGGTGCCCGCTTTGTATTGGATGTAGCCATGGCGGCTAATCAAAGTAATTTGGAAGTGACCATCACCGAACGTCGTTTAGACGATGGCGGTATGGTAAAAGAGAAAAAGATGGAAGACCTCAAAATGCTACCCAGTACAACAGGGAACCTGGAAAGTATTCTGCCCCATATTGCCTTGGGACTTAATACAGGAGCCGGCGGTGAATTGACCTCTCAATACCAAGTGCGTGGCGGTAATTACGACGAAAACCTCGTCTATGTCAATGATTTTGAAATATACCGACCACAATTGATCCGCGCTGGCCAGCAAGAGGGTCTTACTTTTCCCAATATTGATTTGGTGCGTGATTTGTCTTTTTCTTCAGGTGGTTTTCAGGCCAAATACGGCGATAAATTATCTTCGGTACTGGATATTAAATACAAACGCCCCGATAGTATACGCGCATCTGTAAGTGGTAGTTTGTTGGGTGCTTCGGGGCACATGGAAGGGAGTTGGAAACCCAAGAAAGGCGGTTACCGCACCTTGCGTTATTTGGCGGGAGCGCGTTATAAAACCACACGGTTGTTATTAGGTAGTTTGGATGTAAAAGGGGAGTATGTTCCCGATTTTACCGATTTTCAGACATATATTACTTACGATATTAATAGAGATTGGCAAATTGGGGTCATTGGCAATTTTAACCGATCGGTGTATTCGTTTAAACCGACCTCATTGGCAAGGGCTTTTGGTTTGATTGATTTTGCCCTACAAATCCGCACCGCATTTGAAGGGCAGGAAGTGGATGATTTTACCCAAGGAATGGGTGGCGTTTCGCTGACTTATTTGCCCGATCGCGATAAAAATCCAATTTATCATAAGTTTTTGAGTTCAAAATGGCGCAGTCAGGAAAACGAACGTTTTGATATCTTGGGTTATTATTTATTGGGTGAAATAGAAAGTAACCTTGGTGCCGATAATTTTGGCGAAATCATCAATGTATTAGGCACTGGTACACAACAAACTTGGGTACGCAATTACCTCACCGCCGATGTCACCAATCTGGAATATAAAGGCGGTATCGAATTGCAAAATGATAATCGCGATGAAAACTTAGTGCGTAGCCATTTTTTGCAGTGGTCGGCCAAATGGCAAAATGAAGTCATTACCGATAAAATTAACGAATGGGAACGCCTCGACTCGGCTTTGTACTCCATTCCGTATGATACCACTGTTTTATTGGTTAGAAATGTACTAAAAACCCGCAATAATCTGCAAAGTAACCGCTTTACCGCTTTTTTTCAAGATACTTGGACTTGGCGGAAAGAAGGCGTGCGCGAAATGCAAGCCACCGCCGGTGTACGTGGTGCTTATTGGGATCTGAACGGAGATTGGTTCGTAACCCCACGCGCCCAATTTTTGTACAAACCCTTAAATACAAAGCGGGATTTATCGTACAGGTTTGCTTCGGGATTATATTATCAACAGCCCTTTTATCGCGAATTGCGTAAAATAACTGGAGAGGTCAATACCAATGTAGGTGCTCAAAAAAGTGCTCATTTTGTAGCCGGATTCACTTATGATTTTCTTTGGGGTAAAAGGCGACCCACCAAAATGCGCTTAATTAGCGAAATTTACTACAAAAAAATGTGGGATTTAGTCTCCTACGACCTCGACAACGTGCGGGTGCGGTACGCTGGTGAAAACAACTCAAAGGGTTATGCAACAGGGCTAGACGTGCGCTTGAATGGCGAATTTGTGCCGGGAGCCGAAAGTTGGGTCAATTTTTCCCTCCTGCGCACCCGTGAACAATTATATAATGTACAACATAAGGTACGCACCCGTGGCCAATTGGATGGCGTGAACGTAAAAGATGTACCAAGGCCAACCGATCGTTTTTTCACCATGTCGATGTTTTTCCAAGATAATTTGAAACGGAATAAAAACTTTAAAACACATATCAACTTGACGGTTGGAAGTGGTTTGCCCTTTGGCTTGGCGGGTAATAATACCGTTTACCGCAATACCTATCGTTTCAAACCATACCACCGTGTGGATATTGGCTTTGGATTGTTGTTGTGGAACAAGGCTTGGTTGGAGAAAAAGCCGCGTCATATTTTGCGTTTTACCCGCAATACTTGGATTAGTTTGGAAGTTTTCAACCTAATGCAGGTGGCAAATGAAGCGTCCAATACGTGGATAAAAACCGTTTACAACACCCAATATGCCATTCCAAATTATCTAACGAGCCGAAGGTTAAATTTACGCTTAAGGGTAGATTTTTAGAAAATACTATATTTTTTGCCAAATAAAAAATACCTTTGCGCCTCTTTTTAGACTAATTTTAAAATATAAATTTATAAATGCCTTATTTATTCACGTCAGAGTCTGTGTCCGAAGGCCATCCGGACAAAGTGGCCGATCAGATCAGCGATGCCATTTTAGATGAGTTTCTTCGCCAAGACCCCAATTCTAAGGTCGCTTGCGAAACATTAGTAACAACTGGTTTGGTTGTGGTAGCAGGCGAGGTGCGGTCTTCTGCTTACGTTGATGTACAGGAAGTTACTAGGCGCACGATTGAGCGCATCGGTTATACCAAAGCGGAATACCAATTTGAATCAAAAAGTTGCGGTATCCTCAATGCGATCCATGAACAAAGTGCTGATATTGCACAAGGTGTGGATGTGGGTAAGGATGAGGATAACCAAGGTGCAGGTGACCAAGGAATGATGTTTGGTTACGCGACCAACGAAACCGATAATTATATGCCATTGGCCTTAGATTTGTCGCACTTGTTGCTCCGCGAACTAGCCGCTATCCGCAAAGAAGGCAAAGTAATGAAATACCTCCGCCCCGATGCCAAAAGCCAGGTAACCATTGAGTACAACGATCGCCATCAGCCAAAACGTATTGATGCGATTGTAATTAGTACACAGCACGACGAAAATGTGGATCAGGTAAAAATTGCAGCCGATATTCAGCGCATTTTGATTCCACGCGTAAAAAAATTGTTGCCAACACGCATACAGCGTTTGTTCAATCCAGATATTACTTATTTTATCAACCCAACTGGCAAATTTGTTATCGGTGGGCCGCACGGTGATACGGGTCTTACGGGTCGTAAAATCATCGTGGATACTTACGGTGGTAAAGGTGCACACGGTGGTGGCGCGTTCAGTGGTAAAGATCCTTCAAAAGTGGACCGTTCTGCGGCTTATGCTACGCGCCATATCGCTAAAAACTTGGTGGCTGCGGGTCTTTGCGACCAAGCATTGGTACAAGTAGCGTATGCCATTGGTGTAGCACAACCAGTAGGTTTGTTTGTAAATACGTATAATTCGTGCAAAATCAAAGGGTTATCCGATGGTGAATTGGCACAACGATTGATGAAATTGTTCGACTTGCGTCCGGCTGCCATTGTTAAACGTTTTGGTTTGAAAAACCCGATTTTCAGCGAAACAGCAGCGTATGGTCACTTTGGCCGCACTCCAGCGATGAAAACGGTTTTATTGGGTAAAAACAATGAGCCACACCAAGTAGAAACTTTTACTTGGGAACGCCTTGATGCGGTAGAGCAGATCAAAAAAGAATTTGGAATTTAAATAATTGGTAGCTATCCAGTTGCTTTAAAATTTCCGTAGGGAATACATGTTTATAGCGATCGAAATGTGGGTTTACGCTAATCCCGTAGGGATTATATGTAATTTGTGGGCTTTTTTACATGTAATCCCTATGGGATTAGTATGAAATTTTACTACAATAGCCTATAAACATATATTCCCTACGGGAATTTGGGAGCGGCTGGATAGTTACATTAATTCTAAATACACAAAGCGGTTGAGGATTGGACAACTGAAAATAATAATTTTCAGCGGCTCAATGTTCAACCGCTTTTTTTGTGGGTCAACAACTAAAAGCGTATTGTACCAATGAAATATCTACCTTTGCCCAAGATATGCTAAAAAACATCAACAAAGTAGAACCCATTTTCTTCTATGTGATATTGGCCTTATGGCTTGTGCCAATCTGGTCTGTTGATTATTTTGTAACAGGCGATGGGCCTTGTCATTTGTACAATTCCAAAATTCTGCTGGATTGGAGCAATTCGGGTGCTCACGCGTTTTATAAGCCGTTTTATTATTTGAATACCAATTTTGAACCCAATTGGTTGTTTAACCTGCTCACCGCGCCATTATTGGGTATATTTGGTTCGGATTGGGCCGAAAAAATCTTTTTTACGATTTATGTGCTTGGGTTTGGCTTAGGTTTTCGCTATTTTGTAACGCAGATTAATCCAGCGGCTAAATTCATTAGTAGTATAGGTTTGTTGTTTATTTACCATCGGCTTTTGATGGCGGGTTTTTTGAATAATTCACTCAGTATTCCGCTTTGGTTTTGGACAGTAGGTTATTGGTGGGCCAACCGCGATGATTTCCGAACGGCTACACTCCTCAAAATAGCAGGTCTGATACTTTTGATGTATTCGGCGCATCCCATGGGATTTACTTATGCTGGCATGATGATGTTTGCCATGCTACTTGGGCTTTTGGGGATAGAAGGGGCGCGTGATGGTTTTCGGTCTAGTTTTGGTCGTTTTTATGCACGGACTCGCAGTTTGGCATTGAGTGCATTGCCATCGTTGATTTTATTTGCAGAATTTATTTTCCGAAGGGATTGGACTTCGGAAAAATCCGAATTTGATCTTCGTGGTACATTAGAGCAAATTGCGCGGCTCACTTCTTTGCGAACGATGAACTCTACGGAGCGGGATTTGGCCACTGCAACGGCTGTTGTTTGTGCCGTTTTGTTGCTTGGCGCGCTGTTTTTGAGGTTAAAAACGCGAAAATGGCAGCTTGCAGACGGTTTGTTTTTGTTTATTATCTTAGTGATTTATACGATGGTGCGCCCGCCCAGTAGTATTTCGGGCGGTTTGGAAGTGCCACTTAGGATCGGTATTATTTTGTATCCGGCACTACTTTTTGGTATGGCTACTGCTGCATTTCCTAATTGGGCAAAATTATCCACGCAGTTAGCCGCATTGGTTTTAACCATTGGTTTTTTGGCTGCTCGGCTGCCGATTCATCGGGATGCCTCGGATTATGCCAGCGAAATTCGGAGTTGTGCACCCTATATTGCCGATCGTTCTACTTTGCTTACCTTGAATTACGATTGGACGGGGCATACGCCGCAAGGCAAACAAATCAACAATGGAATTTGGTTATTTACCCACGTAGATTGCTATTTGGGTATTGATCGGAGTGTAGTTATTTCGGATAATTATGAAACGCATTACGCTTATTTTCCTATCATTGCGCGCTGGAATACCGATATGTACCAGCAAACAGACAAAGACGGCATCAATTTTGACCATCGCCCGCCGCGAGCAGATATGTTGGATTATAACCGCCGAACGCAGCAAAACTTGGATTATGTATTGATGGTTGGGTACAATGATACCTATAAAGAGCATCCTTATACGCAGGAAATATTTGCCCAATTGGAAAAAGGGTATAATAGGGTGTTTACATCGGAGTGGGGTAGGGCGGTGTTGTACCGGAGGAAATAATTTAAAAGGCTGCGGTAGAATTAATTTAACATTTAAAATTAATAATTTAAAATTTAACATTGTTTAATTTTGTATTTTATAATGTTAAATTTTAAACGCTTAATTTTAAATGTTAAAGTACTTAAGGAAACTACCGCACCACTATTTTCGACACATTACCTACCCGCAATACAAAATCGGTATTGCTCAAAGTAGGTAGTTCCAAGGAAAACGTGTTTTTACCCTGTTCCATCGTAATTTGAGATGCTAACAATAATTTCCCGTCTAATCCGATCATTTGAACAACGGTTCTTGCTTTGGCTGGTGCGGATACTTCAAAAATAACCCGATCGCCAATCACTGGATTTCCAAGTACTTTTACCTCAAAATCGGCCATTTTGGATGGCCCATATATACCGGATACCGTTCCAAATTCATCGGCACCCACATCATTAGCACCGTCTGTACGCAAGTGGTTATCAATATCGTGGTTGACTACTGTAAGATTTACACCTGTATTGATGCACGGACTGCCAGCGAGCAAATGGTAATTTGCGTCCAATTTCGGGTCAATATCAAAACTATGCAGGTCGCGGAATGTCTGTGCTTTCCATTGAGTTAGCGACCAATCCTGCCAATCAAGGTTATCGTCTAAGAATACTGCGCCATTCGGGTCGTAATATATATTGTTATCAATGACATTGTTGCCTTTGAGGGCGTTTTCGCGTACACGCACGAGGGCCAAATTTTGAGATGCCGCTTGTACAAAAATATTATTTTGGATACGCACATTTTCGCTACCCACCCGTGCCGAGTTATTGTCGTCTATCCACACATCGGTGGTATTGAAAAACAGGCCAGCGTGTTCTGCCTGACCGCCATTGATGACCGTGTTGTTATACACCTGTGCATCTTTTGCGCCCCAAAGTCCGATCCCAGCATGTTGGGTATTAACGATCAGGTTATTCATCACCAACCCGTTGATATTCTCAAAATAGGTCGGATTGGCATCGGTATCAAACCATTCGGCATCGGTGTAAAAACCGAGATAAATGCCACCTTCGCCGCAGTTTTCTATCAAATTTCCATCAATAACACAGTTTTTGCCTCCTCCTTTTACATAAAGACCCGTGGTGGCAATATCGTGGATATGGCAATTGCGAACGGTCAAGTTTGGCGCATTTACATTATCAATACCCTCCGCGTTGAGGTCGATAAGTGCGCCTGGGCCAGCACCTGTATGATGAATTTCGCAATTCAAGATGGTAATATTGGCGCAGGCAGGGGTGAGTTTGATACCATCGCGGCCGCTGTGGTGGATCTTACAATCCTTTACGGTTACGTTGCTCACGCCGCGTCTTTGGTTAAAAGGAACGGAATTGTCCCAATCCCAATTGGTTTCAAATTTAATGGCGTAATAATAGCCACCCACAATTTCGAGCCGCTCCAGCGAGCCACCATTGGTTTCGGGTTCGTTGTACCAAAGGCAAGCACTCACATCCTCTACATTGGTGATAGCGGTAATCACGGCCCATTCGCCGGGATACGATTTTATGTGCAAGTCACTCTTATTGATTCGTATTTCGTTACTTTGGTAATTTCCACCGCGCAATAGGATATCATCACCCGGGTTTGCGGCTTCAATCGCTGCTGTAAGGGTTTTAAAAGGGCTAGCAAGGGTGCCAGCGTTATTGTCGTTGCCATTGGTGGCGACGTACCAAGTGGCGGCTTGTGCATAGCAATGGGTAGCCAGCACGAATGCGATAGCGATAAGGTTTTTCATTAGAAGAATAAGTGTTAATTAGTTGAAAATGAGTGTTTTTGGGGCTAGGTATTCAATCCAATCAGCAATTTCCCATGTGACATGCACCCTGTTGCTCAGTGGGAGAACGGATGAAACGGGTTTTACGGATTAGAGCGGATTGTTTCAAAATAATCCGTTTAAATCCGCTTGATCAGGTTGGCTATCCTGTCTTAGTTTTGATCCACAAGGGAAATTGCGGTCAATCCAATTTTCCCAATAACCCAATCCGAAGCATATACAAACCGAGCAATGTGACCAGTAGCGACATCAAGATCAGTTGTACCCCAAGGATATGCGCGTTTTTAGGGTTTCCTGTAGCAAAAACCACCGTAACGCGTTCATGCAATGCGTAGTTGCCAAATAGCATCATGCCACTAATACTGCTCCTGCCTTCCAAACTATCCGTAGCATTGGGTGCGGTAGGGTACATAAAAACGGGTCTTCGGGCGCGTGTTTTTCCTTTCCGTACGCCTGTGGGTTCGGGTTGTACGGAAGGCGAATTGCGGCCCGCTAAAAAACCAGAAATACGGCCTTCTACCGTAGTACCCGTCATTCGTTGCAAGATAGGTTCGAAGGCTTCGCGACCAAAAGTATAAGTGGTGTAGAGGCCAAGACCAAAGAAAAGGATTCGGAAAATGAATTTGAGCATAGTATTATCGTTTGTATTCTTCAAAAATACTGCCTCCAACTACTTTATTCGTGGCATCTATATTCAAGTCATTCACTTCATAAAAGAGTTTTACCATATTATCGTCGGCACTCATTATGAGTTTTTTACCATCCAATTCATCTACTTTCCGGTATTGGAAAAGATTGGGGGTGATAGAAGTGTAAGTAATATCCAAATCTGCCTTGTCTTGTTGAAATACCCACGTTCCTGTGGAAACGGTGCCGGTATTAGCACTGGAAAAAGTGCCTTCTGATTTACTGCCTACTTTTTTGCCGTATTTAAATTCCAAATATTGGTCGGGCTCACCTGCGACGGTGACATTTTGCTCGGTACCATTTTCGTATTTCAATTTAATGATGGTCGTAACGGGATACCATTTTCCTTCGAGTTTTTTTCCGTCGAAAAGATCTGCTGGGGTATCTGTGCTTGATTTTTGGCAGGCAGCAAAAAAGCAAAGCATGATAAAGGGAATCATTATTGATAGCTGTTTCATAATTTGTTGTATTTTAGTACAAATTTGAGGAAACAACGCTCCATTTTATCAAGGTTTCTAACCATCGGTGAAAAACAACGGGTGAACGGTGAAACTGGGCGTATTCAAGTACTTATCCCGCTTTTGAATTGATCCAATGCCTTGCTGGTTTTTCGACAAAACTGTACGTCAAATAAGAAATGATAAGCGTGAGGCCAATAACGGCAGCTGTCATCAACCAATTGGTGCTTATATCCGATGGTGGCGGTGGCCCCGATGCTGCCGTACCCATACTTCGGTAGGCGATAATAGCACCAATGGTGTACATCAATGGTTGATGTGTTAAATAGATCGAAAAAGACCAATCGCCAAGTCTTTGGAGCGGTTTTGAGCCTAAAAATGCGTTCATTCCAGCACTTCCATAAGCTGCGGATAATAAAATAAGTGGGAAAAATATCACCGTAAATACATCAGCAACGCCAAAATGCAGACAAGTGGCTAAACCCAAAGTAAGACCCAATAAAGTGTATCCATTAGCCAACCACGACTTACCCCACGACTCCTGATATCCCAAATACATCATCATACCCAGTATAAAACCAAAAAAACAACGCAATATGCCGTATTGATAACCAAGATTGATAGACATAGATGACGGATCAATATGTACAAATGGGATCTCTGGCGGATTAGTCACGAGTGGGATAATAAAATACATAATACCAACATAACCCACAAAACACAGGAATGCCACTGCCCCTCTGCCCGCACTACTTAGTTGCATAAATGGACGTACCAAAAACGGAAATAGCATATACATCCACCATTCCGTACTGATTGACCACGACGCATGAACCCACGAAAACCAGTGGTGCAGGTTCATGGATTGAAGTAATAAAAGGTTGGTAATGATGGAATAGCCATTGTTTTCAATTTGCAAAACGGGTATAGACGGTATGCCTAGTGATGCCGTCACCGCAAACAATATAATCGTATAAACAAGCGTAAAAAAGTGCAGTGGGTACACCCTTGCAAAACGTGCTATGGTAAATCGTTTGAATGCTGTGGTCGTTATTTTTTCCGAAAATCCTTGTCCATACACGTGTAGCATAATGAACCCGCTGAGGATAAAGAAAAAATCAACCATGAGGTATAACCTGCTCATAATGAGCGATTGTTCGCGGTTGACAAGTGGGCCAATCATCAGGCCGCAGTGGAAAATAACGGTTAATAATGCCGCAATGCCACGGAGTGGCGTTAAGTTGGTTAAGTACGTTGCTGGTTTCATGCGTTTTTAAAGTGTATAATAGATTAAAGGCTTGGCAAATGTATGAATTGTGGGTAATTAACGGGTTAAATTTTGCAAATGTATAAAATTTCAATGGTTTATTAAGTTGTATGTGTTGGACATAGAACCTAATGTTGTAAACTTTGTCATTTTCTGCACTTAAATATAGGCATTTTTGAGATTTTCAAGTTTGCAGGTGTACTATATTGAGTATTGTCAGGGCGACCTATTGATCATTGAATGTACCAATAAACATAATTGTGAACTGCGTACCCTAAATATAGTGTTATACCTGCATTCCAGTCTTAGGATCATAGGTCACCTCTACTGCTACCACCTGATCGGTAGGTACCACTTCTAGCCATTGCGAAAATACCTCAAATGGCTGCTCGCCTTGCGCTTTAAACCCACCAATGGGATCAAAACCAGTCTCAAATAGTTTTTCTGTCGGCAAATACCCTCCTAAATCTGGTTCGGCTGGATCACTAGGCAGTACCATCTTAGATTTGAAAAATTTGGCTTGAACCCGCAACGCCAAGCACCTAATAGCATCACTGAGCGTCATATCATCCGGCGAAAGTGTGGCATATCGTTCATTGAGTGCCGTATCGTTCCAGTTAAACGCTTGCAATGTGGCCAACATACCTTCTTTTTCGCCAACACTACCTTCTTGATAACGGGCATCGAGACCTGTTGTGCCTTCCACAATATTTTGGGTCAGCCAATTGAGTGCTGCCAATTCCTTTCCACTTCTGATTGGAATAACAGCCTTTACCCAAGGCGCATTGAGAAAAGCGTTGCGTTGCTTATCGCCATCCAATTGTAATAACCAACCCAATGAGGAACCCATTGGTGCGGGATTGGAATTTTCTGTAATGTCATAAGTAAGTCGTTGTGGATTGGTGGGTAAGGACGGTTGCTGGCGCCGCATATCTTTCCGACGTATAAATGATTTGTTTTCAATGTCTTGTGTAGCATGGTGGCGCGGTGACCACCATTCAGGCGCAACGAAGTACAGCATCTTTTTAATATCAAACATAGATTGTACCAGTTCTGCCAAAATATGCTGTGTGGGTGCTGATGCGCCCCCAAATCCTGTTTCTTTTAATAACTGACGGATGAGATTGCGATAGACAATAATCCGCTCCTCTTCGCGCAGGTCTTCAAATTTTCGGGTTACAATAGCCCTTTCGGCATTGATGCGATCTTTAGCAAGTTTGAAATATGCCTCTTCGGTGCGTTGGCTGTTTTCTGCTTTTACCTGGTCTTTTCTCCGCTCATTTTCTGCCCTGATGCGCTCAAAAAGTACCGGTGTGGGTTTGTAAAAAATGGTCAATTCATAAGCAAATTCCACGCGTTCGTCCCAGCGAATACCTTCTGGTCCAGTTACAATACCGACGAGCGCAGTGCCAAAATCGGGGGCATTATTTATAATTCGTTGGTCAACAATGCGCGCTTCTAGCCAAAATGTATTGCCTTGTACTTTTTTTATTTCATAACGGTCAAAAACATAACCTTCTTTAGGTGGGCTAATAATATGTCTTTGGAACACCGCCATATTGTGCGCTGGATCATTCAAAACGGGTTTGTCATCGGGAAAATCCCATACAAACGAGCCGCGTATCACTTCCGCCTTGAGTTCTGGCGCAGGCATCGGCATTTCTTCGGGATTGGGCAATAAATCCAAATTTTCGGGCTTCGCAATATGCATCAATTTGGGCAGTAAGAGTTGGTCGCCAGGTAAATCTACATACGTTTGCCAGCATAGGTGCGTGCCTATATCCTGTACTTGCACACCGACTTGTCTCATTTTGCGCCGTAATTCGTAGTTGACCAATTTTTTAGTATCATTGGCCAATAAGTACTTCTTACTGCTCACTGTTTCCGTTTCTGTAACAGATTTGAAGGTCGTACGGTAATTTTTTCTAACAGCCATAGCCACGCTACTGCTCTCTTGGCGTAGTTGTTTATGAACATTTTCCTTTGCAATTTGTGCGGAAGTGTTCATGTCGTAATTGGTGCTGGTCTGTATTTCGGACGTAAAAAATGGCACAACAATATCCGAATCGGTTTCGACACTCACCCCAAAATGTGTTTGCGAACTATTATTTTGTCGGATAGCATCGGCAAATTCATCTTCAATAAAACCCGCGGTTGACATACGCTGCGTACTTTCGCTGCTATTTTCGCTATTGCGTTCTAAAGTACTACGACGGGTACTGATTTCTATTAATTCCACTTTTGAGCCAGGACTCAGCCAAATATGTTGCACTGAAGGTCCTAAAAAAGTATCAAATTCAAAAAAATACTGGCGGAACAAGTGGACAACTCCAATCGGCGAAAGCACAACTTTGTCTAAATCGGTTTTTACATCAAAATTTTCCAATGGATCGATCAAGCGACGCATTTGTTCAAAAACGACCATATCAATCGGATCAAGACCGCCGCTGAACATACGAATCAATTGGTCAAATTGCCCTGCATTTACCAATTCAAGGAGTACGCCAGCCATCAATGATTCGCGTTCTACAATATCTTGAACAGCTTTTATTTTGGCGGCATCATTGTCGCCAACTTCTGCCATATTAATCCATGCACCCAATTCGGCATGAACAGGACTCATGGTGTCAATTTGTAGGATAGTAATATCGTAGAGTGCTTGATTTAGTGCTTCAACGGTCAATAGGCTCGCCAATCGTGTAGCATCCAATGGAATACTGTCGTGTTCCATTTGTTTGGCCAAGTGGCGCAACAATAACGAATCGGAGAGTCCCGGTGCGAGTTGTATTTTAATCCCTTTGGGCGTGGCTACTGCTACATCTATGAGGTATTCGGACTCGTCCATGATGACATTTTTGGGCGGAAAACCTGGGTCCATATCATCTAGAAATTCGCGCACAGTTACCTGCGGTTGGAGGCGCGAAGCCAAACGTTGTAAGGTGGCATCGGCAAACGAAAACCCCGGTTTGAACCGCTGGATGATGCGCTTCGATTTCCAACCTAATAATGGTTGATATATGCCATACATTTCGCTGGCATACGGCAATGATTTCTTAAATTTATTGAAATTTATGTCCATTTGTATAAAATTTTGAAGCAAGATGGAGGTGGTGGCGGCAACGGCGTTTAATGTTTCTAATGATCGGTGAAAAATAATGGGTGAACGGGGGAAAGGGGGTAGCGTATGAAAACATCTATTATCCGCTGAAAACTGAATATCTGAAATAATAA
>JBEAVK010000046.1:0-2653 GCA_041160955.1 Bacteroidota bacterium | reverse complement strand
GCAAAATACAGGGACTACAATTCATCAAATTCCTGGGCTCCGGAGCCGAAAACGGGTTTAGTATCAAGGCCAATTTGGGTGTTTATGGTATTTTAGCGATATGGGATACTGAAACCTCGGCTACCACTTTTTTTAGCGAAAATCCTGTTTTTAACGATTATAAAGCGCATGCTACTGAATTTCAGACTATTTTTCTACAAAATACCATGGCGCACGGACAATGGGACGGCCTTACTCCATTTCAATCCAGTACGCCTTTTGATCTGTCGGCTCCCGTTGCGGTGATTACCCGTGCGACCATCAAAACAAAATATTTGGTGCGCTTTTGGCGCAAAGTACCCTCCGTAAGTAAGGCGGTAGAAGAACGCCCTGGCTTGCGGTTTGCCGTAGGAATAGGCGAATTGCCATTGATACAACAAGCCACATTTAGTGTTTGGGACTCTGGAAAACAGATGATCGACTATGCTTACAAAGGCAACCACCACAAAGGCGTGATTCAACAAACCCGCGAATTAGGCTGGTACAAGGAAGAATTATTTGCCCGATTTGTACCTTATAAAATGGAAGGTAATGGGTTTGTACCAGAACTAATGCTGTGATAAGTACAACAAAGTAAATCTATTCAATTGTAGTCAATAAGCACAATAAGTTACGAAGGAATAAGAAAACAAACAGTTAACCATATTTTTACCTTCGTCAAATACGCACGTTCATTAAAAAGCTGTACTTTTGGGCGGTTTTTAATGGAGCATATAAATCTGATGCAAAATTAAAACCCAATAAAACACTATTATCATGGCTATTCCACAAAATCCTTGGCAGGTAGTCCTCAATAAATTGCCCCGTCCACTCCAAAATAGGTACTATTTGGTGACGGTTGTTTTTTTATTTTTCTTGATTTTTATCGATAAACACGACCTGCTGACGCAAATAAAATTGCGGAGCGCATTGCACAGATTGGAAGATGATCGTGTTTTTTACCAACAAAAAATAAAAGAAGCCCGCGAAGAAGCCGAAGATTTCGATCTAACTAAAGAAAACTATGCCCGCGAGCATTATTATATGCGCCAAGGCAATGAAGATGTATTTGTTATCCAAAATAAATAATTGCACAAAAAAATAATATACAATGTCTGTTTTAGTCAATAAAAATTCACGCGTCATCGTACAGGGCTTCACCGGTAAAGAGGGAACATTCCATGCCCAGCAAATGCTCGAATATGGTACCAATGTTGTAGGAGGCGTAACACCCGGGAAAGGTGGCCAAACGCATTTAGATCGCCCCGTATTTAATACCGTTGAAGATGCGGTGAAACAAGCAGGAGCAGACACAACGATCATTTTTGTACCACCTGCTTTCGCGGCTGATGCGATTATCGAAGCGGCTCAAGCGGGTATCAAAGTGATTGTTGCCATCACAGAAGGTATTCCTGTCCAAGATATGGTGCGTACCAAAGCCTATATCGCCGATAAAGATTGTCGCCTTATTGGCCCCAATTGCCCTGGTATCATCACCCCAGAAGAGGCCAAAATTGGTATCATGCCCGGTTTCGTTTTCAAACGCGGCACTATTGGTTTGGTCTCCAAGTCCGGTACACTTACTTATGAAGCAGCCGACCAAATTGCAAAAGCAGGGTTGGGTATTTCTACCGCTATTGGTATCGGAGGTGATCCAATCATTGGTACAACTACCCGCGAAGCAGTAGAACTCTTTATGAATGATCCCGAAACAGAAGCCATCGTGATGATTGGCGAAATAGGCGGTGGCCTCGAAGCAGAAGCCGCCCGCTGGATCAGTGCTAATGGTAATAAAAAACCAGTTATCGGGTTTATTGCTGGCCAAACCGCTCCAAAAGGTCGTAAAATGGGCCATGCAGGTGCTATCGTTGGTGGTGCAGAAGATACTGCGGCTGCTAAAATGGCGATAATGAAAGAAAATGGTATTCATGTCGTGGACAGCCCAGCACAAATTGGCGCAACGGTAAAAAAGGTATTGGGTAGATAATTGCTCCCTCCTTTTGCCCCTCCTAAATAGTTTACTTTAACATTAAACATTTAGTGTTTAGAATTTAACATTTGTGCCAATTGTTAACAACATAGGTACTATTGAGACCTCCAAGTATGCGGGGTACTATATTGAGATATTGTCGGGGCGACTTTTTTGTCACCCCGACAATTTTGAACTAATCCCCTTTGATCTATCAAAGTACGTCTCTTCCGACAATTTTGCAAACTTTTAAAACTAGCCAACACCCATGACAGAGTACCACAACAATCCACACACCCAAATCACACAAGAGGATTTGGACGGCGTAACTTCCCTCAACTACGAAAAAGAAAAAGCACTCAAAGCCACGATCGTCAATGATTGGCTGCCGCGTTATACCGGTACCCAACTCCAAGACTTTGGCCAATATATCCTATTGTGCAATTTTGGCGGCTATGTCAAGATGTTCGCCGAGCAACACGGTGTAGCCATCACCGGACAAGACCGCCCGATGCAAGCCGCAACGGCCAATAATATTACCATTGTCAACTTTGGAATAGGTAGCCCGAATGCGGGGTTAATTATTGACCTGCTCGAAGCCATAAAACCCAAAGCGGTCTTGTTCTTGGGTAAATGCGGCGGTTTAAAAACAGGAAAAAACGCCAT
>JBEAVK010000029.1:0-29817 GCA_041160955.1 Bacteroidota bacterium | reverse complement strand
CTGCCCCCATACCCCACCAGCCCAAAACAGACCAGCCAATACCAGTACCCCATTACGGCCACCAGTACTTACAAAAAAAGAATAAAGAGAAGAAATAAAATAGCGGAGAGGGTCAACCGTATTGGGTTGAGCGTAAAAATGTTTCATGAGCAAACTAATTTAAAGGTGTAAAGTTCGGTTTAACAATTAAAGATGAGGGGATTAAACACTTTAACATAGACTTGTACACTGGGGGGGAGTGTACAAACACGGATAAAATAGCATACTAAACAGGTAAATGTGTGGACAAGATCGGGACGATCTTCCATTTAACACTAGCCGGATAGCATAGACAGCAAACACTGCTCGCCAATTGTTATTACGCTATTTTGAATGGAGTATATGACAATCGTCGTTCAGAAAAAAAAAGTCATAATACACCAAAACCAATGTAAAGGAACTCATTTTATTTTAACTAAAAAATACTTTAACATTTGGATGGTACATCATGCCATTAAAATATGCTAAAAATGATAGTTTTAGGCTTGTTTTTGTCAATAAAGTTGAAAAAAAAGCAAAAAAATTGTGAACTTTTTTTCATAAAGGTAAGCATCTGTTCGTGCGCACCCTGCCCCGAAAACTAAACTATTTTTTATCAGACAAGATGTTTTTCAAGGCGTAGCAGCACTTCGGTGAAAAAAACGACAAATCTAAACCGAGCCTGTCGAATTTATACTGAGCCTGTCAAATTCATACTGAGCCTGTCGAATTTATACTGAGCCTGTCGAAGTAGTGGTAGTAGTAGTAATAGTAGCAGCCAGTAGTATTATGAAAGAATAAACCAAAATATGAACAAATTTATTTTACATTGTTCTATATTAGAAATGATTTTTTGGTATGGCTTTTGCTGATAGACAAGATACACACCAAATAGATCTAAGCCCATTACCAGTGCAATCATAAACTATTCTTTTGTTGAGTTAGTTTTCAACAAAATACTATATTTTCAATCCTATGCTCATTCAAAATACGCTAATTATACAAACCCTAAATTTTGCAACACCAGTATGCAACAAAATCCAGTATATTTGCCCGATCAAGCAGCGACTTAATTGATTGCCAAATCTATTCAATTCCTTATTTTAAAAAAACTATTATTAATAATTAAAATCCATAAGTTATGAATCTACTTCAACGTTTATCCGGCTATATCACCGCATTGACTATTTTCCTTGTTTTATGTTCGAGTACGGCCTTTGGGCAAGCCTGCCCTGATCCCGTAATCACCCTAAAACCTGACCCTATCTGTAACCCACCTGTAGAACTAACCGTCACACCTATAGATACGTATATCACCTATTTGTGGAATACGGGTGCTACAACAGGTAAGATTAATGTAGCCGTTTCAGGTACCTATTCGGTTACGGTTAAGTGCGCTGATGGATCCTCTAAATCGACATCAATCACCGCCACAGTACCCAATCGACAGGCACGTTTTGCTTCCAGTATTCTACGGCCTTGTCTTCCAGGTGATGATGTACTGATTAGCCTCCAATTGGTTGGTACACCCCCACTGCCCGGGCCTCACGAATTCATGATTATATCTAGTTTTAATGATACCATCATTTATAATAATGAAATGGCTCCGTTTGGTTTTGTGGTAAATCCATCTGTTATCACTACGTATAGGCTCGTTACTGCCAAAAGCCTAATAAGTGGTTGTTCCTATCCAATAGGTGCTCCTAATAAATTGGTCGTAAATCCTATATTTCAAGATGCATCCCAATTGCCCACCCTTGATGGAGATTTGTTTTACTGCAAAGGCTCACAAACTACGCTTACCCTGAATGCATCCCAGGATCCGGATTCTATTCTATGGACTAACCAACCAACCTTCAATAATCAATCGCCAACCTTTACCACTGGAGTGGCAGGGCCGTATGTTGTCAGAACATTTTATGGTGGACAATGCACTGTTTCTATACCGTTTGAAATTGAAGAAATAGCACCTAAACCTATTATTCAGGGGTCTTTTGTATGCGAAGGTAACCCAAGTACCATAACCACCACAGAACCTTTTGTCGAATACGAATGGTCTAATGGCGATACTGGCCCAGTTGCAACGGTCGATCAACCTGGCCTCTATACTGTAACCATTACAGATACCAAAGGATGTACTGGAACTGCTACCAAGTTCCTCCAAGGCGCACCTTTACCTAACCCTATCATTAACGGCCCTGAAGTACTTTGCTCTACCCAACCCAGTATCACCCTCGTTGCTAATGCACCCAATATTGTCAATTATGCTTGGTCAACAGGTGCAACATCCATCAATATTTTCGTTACCGAAGGCGGATCTTATACCGTTACAGTAACCGATACAAAAGGCTGTACCAACGAAATTACCCAAAATGTTGAAGCCGTAATGACACCAACGGCTTCTATGCTGGCCACTCCACTCTGTGCTGGGGGAAATGTCACTTTAGATCCAGTCACTTCCAGCGAGGATGTCGCCTATCTATGGTCGAATGGTGCGACCTCCTCTACCATAACGATAACAACATCTGGACTATACCGCGTAACGGTATCTGATCCTTCACTCACTTGTAACACAACTACATTTACGAATGTAACCGTAGTCCCATTGCCAGTTGCCACGATTACTACCGCCACTCCACAGTTCTGCGAGGGCAAAACAGCCACTTTAATCGCCAGCGGCCCCGGTACTTTTGCTTGGTCAACAGGCATCACGGGTGCTGTACTCAATACTACTGTGGGCGGCACTTATACCGTTACGATTACGAACTCGGTGGGTTGTAAGAGTACAAGTTCTATCGCAGTTACTTTAATAGAAAAACCAAAGCCTCAAATATTAGGCCCAAGGTCACTTTGTGGAAAAGATTCTATTCTGCTTAGCATAGGCGGATCATTCCCTAATAAAACGTGGTCCACAGGAGATACAAGTAGTGCTATTTGGATTAAAAATGTAGGAAATTATGGCCTTTTGGTTTCCAATTCATTCGGTTGTACGGGTACTGCTATTGCCAATATTACGGTCTCTACACCGGGTACTGTCGCAGTTGCAGGAGCAGGGTCATTGTGTAATAAAGACTCATTAATCTTAGTCGCATCTGGGCCATTTACCAATTATGCTTGGAATAATGGCATCAAAAACGATTCGCTTATTGTAAAAACAGGCGGCGATTATACCGTTTTGGCTACCGATGCACTCGGCTGTACTTCTAGTAGATCTGTCAATATCGGAAATGGTGGTAATTTTGTAGCCGCTGTTGGTTTTAAAGCCTTGTGTGACCAAACCGTTCGCCTCGAGGCAGATCCTAGTTTTTCGGCTTACGCTTGGTCATCGGGTAGTACGCTCTCCTTTGAACAAACGGGTACACTCGGTAATTATACGGTCACTGTCACCAATGCGGATGGCTGTACCTCTACTTCTACTTATGCGGTTACGGTATTGCCTCAAGCACCAACGCCTGCTGTTACCGCCCCAGTAGCGATCTGTCCAGGTAATTCGGGTACGCTTGCACTGACCGATACTTATCCCGGTATCGCCTGGTCAACTGGTTCCAACAATACAAGTGTATCCATTAATCAATCAGGCATTTTTACGGTAACAGTTACCGACCAATATGGTTGTACGGGTAATAAAGAGGTTACGGTAGGTGCATTTCCTGTACCACAAGTCGATATTGCAGGCTCTACAACGCTTTGTAATGGTACGCAGTCTGTCTTGAGCGTTGGTGGTACTTATTCCAGTATTGAATGGAGTACAGGTGTTTCAACTGCTTCCACTACTATTGCTTCGGCTGGGACTTATACGGTTACAGTATCAAATAACAATGGCTGTACTGCTACATCTGCGACAACAGTAACAACGGCTAATTTCCTAACACCCAATATCGCCGTAGATCCTTATGATTGCAATAACCAATTGTCGCTCAATGCTGGCACGAGTTATACTACTTATTTGTGGTCAACAGGTGCTACAACGAATACCATCGGCATCACGCTTGCCGGTAATTATACGCTCACAGTTACAGATGATTTAGGATGTACTGGAACTGCCACTCAAAATGTTACATCTATTCCAACAACGCCAACTTTGGCCATCCAAGGCGAAATTGTATTTTGTAACAATATCGGTACTGATTTAACGGCAACGCCAGGTTTCAATACCTATCTTTGGAGCAATGGCAATAATGCTAACCAAATTAATGTATCTACTTCTGCTAGTTATACGGTGACCGCTACCGATAGTAATGGCTGTACAGCCACCGCTGTGACGGATGTAGTAGCACTTGCTGCGCCTGCGCCATCTATATCTGTATTACCTAGCGAATGTAATGGCTTACTCAGCCTGAGTTCAGGCGGACCTTACACCGCTTATTTGTGGAATGATAATAGTTCCGAATCTACTTTAATCATCGCAACAGAAGGATCATATACCGTAACCGTAACCAATGCAGAAGGATGTACAGGGGTCGATAATATCCAAGTAACTAATATTCCTGATCGTCCAACGGTCGAAATTACGGGTACTAACCGTATTTGCCCCAATGGCACAGGTACGATATCTGCTTCTACGGGTTTCACCAATTATTTATGGTCAAATGGCGATATATCGGCTGATATTATTGTAAATGAGGCTACTACATATACGGTAACGGTGACGGATATTGTTGGCTGTACGGCTACTTCCGAAATTCAAGTGGAATTATTGGACGCGCCTACACCCGACCTCGGTCAAGAGCCATACACTTGTAATGGTAATATTACACTCGCCGTAAGTGGTGTTTTTGCCGCTTATAATTGGTCAAGTGGTGGAATTTCTAATACTGAAACGGTCAATACATCTGGACTATATACCGTAACGGTAACGAGTGTAGATGGTTGCACGGGTACTACGGCACAACAGGTAACAATCCCAACGGCACCTTCTACTCAAATTACACAAACTCCTGCGGCTAATTTCACCGTAGATTTGAGTACAGATGCTGGATTCCAGTCTTACAACTGGTCCAATGGCAACCAAACCATCAGCACCAATGTGGCTACCAGCGGTATTTACACCGTTACAGTTACAGACAGTAATAATTGTACGGCTACTGCCACAACATCAGTTACTATTGTTCCGCCGCCATTGACTGTATTGTCGAACCCAACGTCAATTAGTTGCTTCAATGCCAACGATGGTACGCTTACATTGTGTATTAATGGTGGTCAATCACCTTATACTATTGTTTCTGCACCGCCAGTACCATCACTGGGTACATCAACCCCAGAATGCACACAATTGGTTACTTATTCTGGCATACCAGCGGGTGGCTTCTCTTGGTCGGTCACCGATGCGAATGGTACGATCTTTAGCGATATTGCGCTATTCCCGAATCCATCAGCCATTAATGCAACAGCAGCAGTTAGTTTGAGCACGATTACGGTATCGGCTACTGGTGGAACGCCTGGTCTTGAATACAGCATCGATGGTATCAATTACCAAAGTGGTGCGGTATTTACCAATGTTCCCAACGGAACTTATACGGTATCTGTGCGCGATGCCAATGGCTGTATAAAAACCATCCCTGGCGTAGTCGTAATGGTATCTGGAACAACGGATTTGGTCAGGGATTGGAAAGTACAAATCTTACCCAATCCTTCCAATGGATTCTTTACTCTGAAAATGGATAACTGTGGCTCTGATCAAATACAAGTAAGTATTTGGGATATTGCAGGACGTTCTATCCGTCAGTTACAGTTGAGTACCGATAATTGCTACCAAGTAAGCCAAGCCATCGACTTGAGCGATGCGCCTGCTGGATCTTATTTGGTTCAGGTGCGCACAGAAAATGCTGCTTTGGCATTGCCTGTGGTGATTGTTAGGTAAGAAAATTACATAAATGTGGATGAATGATAAACTGGTTTAAATTCCCATAGGGAATGCATGTTTATAGAATGAATGGTAAACTGGTTCAAAGCCTCTTTTTGCCAAGATTTGATATTTGACAGGCAGCATTTTAACGCAACCCATCAAAAGTCAAATTTTCATAGAAGATTCGTTGAAAATTTTTCATGTACCATTGTATGGAAAAAACGTAAAATAACATACACTCCCTATGGGAATTTGGGGTGGTTTACCATTATTCATCTATAAACATACATTCCCTATGGGAATTCGGGTCTGTTTACCGTTATTCATCCTATAAACATACATTCCCTATGGGAATTTGGGTACCATTATTCATCCTATAAACATACATTCCCTACGGGAATTTGTGTCGTTTACCATTATTCATCCTATAAACATACATTCCCTATAGAGCCGAGCGTTAATTAGTAATATCCGAGTTCTGGATTTTTGAAAAAAGCCTTGATTAATTCCTTGTCTTTTTTCATTTTCTCTATACACGGATATTACCCCTTAAAGCTCGGCTCTAACGGGAATTTGGGTTGGTTTACCATTATTCATCCTATAAACATACATTTCCTGCGGGAATTTGGGTTGATTTCTAAGGTTTTATGCCTCGTTTTCATCCATAATCCATTCAAAGAGGTATTTATCTTCATGCTCTACCTCGCAGCGGCGCAATATTTCGAGATATTCTTCTTTGAACAGCTGCTTTTTATGGTGTTCAGGTTGTGTAATTATATATTTGATTACCTTGTTTAATTCTGAATGGCTATGTGAAAAATAGCCATAACCTTCCTGCCAACTAAACCTGCCGCTAACCCATTTTTTATCGTTGATAAAATTGGTGGCTTCTTTTTTCAAGACTTGCACCAATTCTGAAAGTGCCTGTGTTGGCTTCCGGCCGATCAAAATATGTACATGGTCAGGCATACAATAAATGGCCAGCATTTTGTGGTTTTTACCATTATTTTGTATTATACCTGTCATGTATTGCTGCAATTCTTCTCGAAAGGATTCTTTGATGACATTGGCGCGGTGTTTTGGGGTGAAAATGAGGTGGACATAGAACTGTCCGTAGGTATTTGCCATAATGATGAAGTATGTTACAAAATGAATAAATAAATAGATAGGGTTAATTTACGAAGGTACAAACGTATAGGTTTTTTTGGAAAAAATAAATTTCGTCTTAAAAAATTACATAACTATTCAGCCGCTGCCCAAATTCCCGTAGGGAATGTATGTTTATAGGTTAAATAGGGCGGATCGGACAAATCCCGTAGGGATTTTATGTAAAAAAATACAAAATAACATACATTCCCTACGGGAATTTAAATCTGTTTACACTGTATCCTATAAACATACATTCCCTACGGGAATTTGGGCGGCGTCTAGATAGTTACAAAATTAACAAACCATACCCCTCGGTTACCCTTTTTACCAAACAACCACCTAAAACCTAAAACAAACTCCGCCCTTAAAAGCAAAAGGTGTTCCCGGTGTATAATGAATCTCGGTTACCGACGCAGGTTCGTCCCTCAAACGCGATTCAGTAGCAAATTGCGCCTCTTTCCAATACGTATTGAATATATTTTGTACCGAAAAACTCACCTCTAATGGTCGTTTATTGCTCGAAAACTTAGGGAAAAGCGATAATTGTGCATCCATCAAGCAGTAACCAGCCGCAGTAAGCGAATTGTCTTCATTGGCCGGACGGTCACCCAACCAACGCATCCTTACACTCCCTTTTATACCCGCTTTTTGTACCGTTACACCGCCTACGCCCGTATGTACAGGTGCCAATGGTACGCGCTGCCCTCCTTCGGGCTCATCTACAAATCTAGCATGCGAAAACGTATAATCACCATCAAAAAACAACCAAGGGGCGGGCTGCCATCGTACGGAGAGATCGATTCCCCGACGGACGCCCTTTCCCCCTGGCTCTACTATACCTTCGTCGCCAACATAGACAAACTCTTGTTCGGAGGCTAAATTCCAACCTGTAACCTGTAATAAAATACTGCGTAATGGCTTGTAAATCAAACCAATATCCTGCCCCCATGCACTTGGTAATATGTTTTGATCGGTGCTATACAATACCACCCTTGTATCGTTGGAATGAAAACCTCGGCCAGTGCGAAAATAGAACTGTATTTTTGGGGTTGCTTGCCATTGGAGATTGAATTTTGGGCTTACTTGGCCGCGTGTTGTGTGCAGGTTTTGATATACAGAACTGTCCAACGCATTAACATAATTATATTGGAACTGATCCGCACGTATGCCCGTGTGCAACGATAGGGTAGGGGTGAGTTCCACGCGCATATCGGTATATAATGCAGCATTTGTTTCTTGTATATCGCCCAACGCAATATTGGACAACAACGTGCGTCGGTTGCGGGTATGGCTCAATTCATTACCATTTATGGCATCAGAACGCAATTGAACACCCGATTCAATACTATATGGGCGGCCTGCAAAGCGATTTTGATAAGCAATACTCCCTTGGTAACCCGTTATTAATCGGTCTTCTTTTTGCCTGATTTGATCGCCATATTCGGGATCATTGAGGAAAAATGTAAAGTTAGAGTACAATTCAAATTGATATTTGGAAGCGTAAAACTGATTCTTTATCAATGTTTTATCCGATAAAGTATAATAATGGATCAAATTAATATTGCTCCTTTTGGTAGCGCCTCCCTCGGTCGCATCAATCGCGCCAAAATGACTAATTTGACCACTCTGTACTGCTCTTTCAGGAATTTGCCCCGATGCAAGCCAAGAACTGGAAAAATGGGACAAAGAGACATTTAGCGATTGTTTTTGATCCAATACTTGGGTCAATTTTGCAAAATAATTACTGCGGCGTAACGACTGTGGCGCATCAAAATAGGCATTGGAAAACAACTGTTCACTGGCAATATAAGCCGAATTGCCCTTCGATGCAGCATTAGAACCCAATAAGTTTACGGCGGTCATCATTCGGTAAGTATCAAATTGACCTGCTTCCAATTTGAACATATTGTCCGATAGTACATTGGGCGTTTCAAACATGACCTGACCCGCAGTGGCAAAATTACCCACCCTTGCATCATACGTACCTTTCTGAAAATCAACGTTTTGTACTAATTCTGGAATGATGAAGTGCAAATCCGCATAGCCTTGCCCGTGCGCATGTGAAACCATATTTACCGGAACACCATCGGCAAAAAGTGCAATGTCTGTACCGTGGTCAATATCAAAACCACGTAAAAAAATCTGTTCTGCTTTGCCGCCTCCAGCGTGTTGGGCAATAAATAGACCTGGAACAGACCGTAAAATATCTTGCGCAGATTGTATTGGCCGCAACTGAACATCTAATTGGCTAATACTTTGTAAGGCATCGCGTTTTTGCGCATTAATTTCTACATCCGCCAGTGCTAAGGCTTTTTCCACCATGAATAAGCGAATACTGCTCGTTTCGTGGTTGTTCACGTTGATGCGTTGGCTCGAGGTTTCGTAGCCCAAATAACTGGCAACAATCGTATAAGTGCCATTTTCAAGGTCAGGAAAATGGAAATAACCGATTTCGTTGGTGGTTGTGGTGAGTCCGTTTTCTTGCAACCGTACAGATACGCCTACTAAAAGGTCATTATCATAAGAAGCAATAACTACGCCTTTGATAGATCCTCCATGCGCAGCATAGAGGGAAAAACATATAAAAAATTGGAAACAGAAAATAGTAAAGGTGCGCATCGTGTATAAAATTTGTGTGTATTTTATATCTACGAGCAATACCCTGTTTTGGGTTTTCTAACTCAAATTATTTATCCCTTAGAACAGGGACAAACATACGAATACTTAATTGCAAAGATCACTGCATTACACCCCCATATCTTTATACCGCTGCGTATTAGCAGGATCAATTTTGACCATAATCTGAAAAACGCGCTGTCTTTGTTGTATAGTTGCGTTTTTCATCATTTCCACAATTTCATCGCGTTTGGCTTGTGCAAACAATTGGATAATCATGGCATTCAAATAAGCAATACCTGCTTTGTCTATATCTTCAAGTGCACTGATAACTGCTTTACGGCCTTCCTCTTGGTCAACAGTAAATAGATCAAGTCCTTTACGGTGGTAATTATAAAACCCATTCCGCATAATACGCGTACGAGGGCTTACTAGGTTTTCGGCCAACCAGTAGCGGCTACGGTTTTTATCGCCGTTTGCTGGTTTCCAGCCCGGTGATCTGTTTGTTGTAGAGTTTTGGATATTTACTACGATCTGTTGTGCTGTTTGTAAGTAATTATCGCCTCCATATTGGGAAAAGGAGTCGTAATCTAAGCCAAGAATCACATAAGCATAAAAGGCAAAAATAGCGGGGAGGTTTTGATTTTCAGCGTTCTCAGGCGCAAATTCTAAGGGTTGGCTCTGTTCATAAACAAACGAAACATCTTTATCTTGGTTCGTGAAAATAGTGGTCTCGTAACCGCTTTTATAGACAGGCCGAGTGGCTTGTACCGCCAAATTAGCGTTGAAATTATTATTTTCGCCTTCACTTTCGATCGTCATGATAAAAGTGCACTTAATCCGCTCGTCCGCTGAGAATGCATCTGTTCCCCATTTTGTATTATTGAGAAAATCGCGAAGACTTACTTCCAATTGGTCAAAAACCTTGCGCTCGGTACGCTGCAATTGAGGTGTATTGATACGAACTGTTGCATTGAGTTCGCCCTGAGCCATTAATTGCCCAGAAGCCATTACTATAAAAAGGGAAAATAAAAGGTATTTCATCGTAAAATTAGCCAAATTTTTTTTTTTAATCTCATTCCTAAAAGTGTAACAAACGCTTTTACAGACCAGTATTAGACGCGTTCAGTCTTGATTTGGTTGTCTATTAAACCCGATATTTCGTGAACAATATCCACTGCTACTGCAATCTTAGTTTTAAGATCATACTCAATTTTTGTGCCATTTCGGTGTAAAATCGTGATTTTATTGGTATCGTGGCCAAAACCAGCACCCGTATCACGCATCGAATTGAGGACAATAAAGTCGAAATTTTTTCGAGTGAGTTTACCCAGCGCATGTGTTTCCTCGTCATTGGTCTCCAGCGCAAATCCAATATTCAGTTGATCTTGTTTTTTAATCGCACCCAATGCTGCCGCTATATCAACCGTACGCGCTAAGTCGATACTTAATTCGTCGTCTTTTTTCTTGATTTTTTGGTCGGCAATCTGCTTGGGCCGATAATCTGCTACGGCTGCGGCCAGTACGGTAATATCTGTATCGGGGTAATATTTCAAGCAAGCCTCGTACATCTGTTGCGCCGAGCCTACTTTAATGATTTCGATACCGGGGAATTGGGTGGAAAGTTGAGTTGGACCTAGCACCAAGCGCACAATAGCGCCGCGTTGGGCGAGTTGTTCTGCAATGGCAATGCCCATTTTACCAGTGGAATGATTGCCTATAAAACGAACGGGATCAAGGGGTTCAAAGGTAGGGCCGGCGGTAACCATAGCCGTTTTACCCAATAAATTCCCTTGTTTTGTACTGCTTTCGCGTTGCAGTAGCCTTTGGCGAACAAAATGTACAATATCTTCAGGTTCGGCCAAACGGCCTTCGCCGCTCAGTCCACTCGCTAGTTCTCCATTGCCAACGGGAATAATTTCCACACCGAAAGACTTTAAGCGTGCTATATTGGCTTGTGTTGCAGGATGGTGCCACATATCCACATCCATAGCAGGTGCCACAAAAACAGGGCATCTGGCCGATAAATAGACAGCACACAGCATATTATCACAAATACCATTGGCCAATCGACCAATGGTATTCGCGCTGGCAGGTGCAATCACGAGTGCATCTGCCCATAAGCCCAATTCAACATGGTTATTCCAACCAGATTCGGATTGGACATCGGTAAAAACCGGATTTTTGGATAGTGTAGATAGCGTAAGTGGGGTAATAAAATCAGTAGCCGATTTGGTCATTAATACCTTTACATCTGCTCCCTGCTTCACCCAAAGACGCGTTAACAATGCTGCTTTATAGGCTGCAATAGAACCACTAACACCCAATATGATCCGCATACACTACTACTGTGGAGGAGGAGGCGCGTCAAGATACCTCCATTGCATATCATCGGTCATAAACTCCTGTGTTGCAATGATGGCAGTATTTGGAAGGCGCTCGTAAAATTTAGAAATTTCAATTTGCTCCTTATTTTCCTGCACCTCTTCAATCGTGTCGGAACTTACTGCAAATTCTTCCAATTTACGCTGGATTTCCCATTTCAAATCGCTAGAGATTTGGCGTGCACGCTTTGAAATAATTGCAATGCTCTCGTAAATATTGCCTGTTTTGGCCACGAGTTCGAGTACGTCGCGTGGTTGAACATTTGGGTCTAAGCCCTGTACTTTTGCTTTGATATCGCTCATTATATAAAAGGTTTGTCCTTGTTAAGTTCTTGTATTGGATTGTGTTTTACTTCCTTTGGCTGCTTTTTGCGAATCTTTTTTTATTGCTTGTACTTCCTTGGTGTATTTACCATTGGGGTATTTTGCCAAGAACTCGTCGCTGCGTTTAATCGTTTCGGTATAACGTTCTTGTTTTTTATCAACAATGGAGTTTTCGCTTAGGCGATAAAGGGCTTTTGCAATAAGATAACGCACTCGTTCCACATCTGGTGATTCAGGATAATCTTTTAACAAATTATCAAAAGAAATCACGGCGGATTGGTACTGTCGCAGGTTATAGTACAATTCACCTTCGTTGAAGGCTTTTTCTTCCAGTTTGCGGCGCATTTCGTCAATCAGTCCATTACATTCTTCGATGCGACTGCTTTGAGGAAACAAATTGACAAAGGTTTGGAACTCATCAATCGCTGTTAAAGTGGCACCCTGATCGAGTTTGGGCGTAGGAGACAACAAATAATTACAATAAGCACTCAAATAAGCAGCCTCTTCCCTGTCTGGAGAATTGACATAAGTATTTGAAAAGTTCTTGAAATAATAAGCCCCTAAAAGGTATTGCTTGAGGTAATAATGGGTGTAAGCGTACTGGAGACTTGCTCTCTCTGCATCGGTACGGCCTTTTACATTACTTAATACCAATTCAAAAAGTGTTTGTGCTTTTTGGTATTTTTTTGCTTCGTAGTATTTGAAAGCACTTCTGAGAAGTAGGTCTGGATTGCCACTTACCCTGATTTTCTCAAATTCACTTTTGCAGCCACCGCCAATAAACAAGACGGCGCAACATAGCATCCAAAGGATGTTTTTTCTCATAACGTGTAAAGGTACGATAATTTTTTGTTCTGAATTTTATTTATTCCTCCTTAACGGATTATGGTCAAAATTAGCGGCGTTAAAGACGTATAAATCTCTATTTTGACATAATTTAACCATTGCTGAACATAATTAACGTTTAAAGTGTGACCTCGACTGGGATCGAACCAGTGACCGTCCGCTTAGAAGGCGGATGCTCTATCCACTGAGCTACGAGGCCGTTTTCAAAATTTCCGCAAAGATACGACCTTTTTTTATTATTTTAGCACCAAAATTAAACTTCGTTCCAAAAAACATCGGATGTTTGCACCATGAGCGAAAAAATAAGCAATGTTCAGATCGAAGAAGGTTGGAAAACTGCGCTAAGTGGCGCATTTGAACAACCCTATTTTCAAGCCATTAAGGCGTATTTGGTGGCAGCAAAAGAAGCCGGAAAAATCATATATCCACCCGGAGCAATGATTTTTAACGCATTTAATCAAACGCCGTTCGATCAACTCAAAGTAGTGATTTTAGGCCAAGATCCCTACCACAATCCTGGCGAGGCCATGGGACTTTCCTTTTCCGTGCCGCAAGGCGTGCGCGTACCGCCGTCTTTACAGAATATTTACAAAGAAATAAACACTTCGTTGGGGTATCCAGTTCCTAAACACGGAGATTTAACAAAATGGGCTGCGCAAGGTGTACTCCTGCTCAATGCTATACTGACCGTAGAAAAAAACATGCCTGCTTCCCATAGTAAAATTGGTTGGGCTTCCTTTACCGATGATGTGATCCGTACCATTTCTGAGCAAAAAACAGGGATCGTTTTTTTACTTTGGGGCAAATTTGCACAGACCAAAAAGGCTTTGATCGATACCGAAAAGCATGTTGTTTTTGAATCCGCACACCCGTCGCCATTGGCAGGAAACGCGTTTCAAGGTTGTGGCCATTTTGTGAAAACGAATGAGGTGCTGGAAGGGCAGGGGAAATTGAAAATTGATTGGCAGGTGTAGTATTATAAAGGTTCTGATGAATGACTTATTGGGTAACCTAATGATTCTCATTCTTTTTTATCCAAACGCAAAAAGAGGAACCCCCCAGTTAGAAATCGCGCTCGGTATTGAGGTGGTATCGCTAAGATATGGACATTGCTGTAGGCGGTGACGCTACGGCGGATTTAAACGGATTCTTTTGAAACAATCCGCTCTAATCCGTAAAATCCGTTTCATCCGTTTTGCTATCCTGTCTTAGTTTTGATCCACATGGGAAATTGCTGATCTAAACCCCACCGCTAAGGTCTAACGCACTGGACTATTTTTGCACACTCATCTGATTAATCCACGTTTTAATCAACTGCACCCCTTCTTTATCTATAATTGTTCGGGCAAGTTCAGGCATGGCAATTCCAGCCGCTGTGCTATTCATGCGATAGGCTAAGATTGAATGCGCCGCATCACCCGGAACAATATCATAATTCAAACCACCGGCGCCATTGCCCGCTGAAACAGGCGATTTGAATATACCTAGATGGCTTTTGTCGGTTTGCTCATAATCGAGAAATAAACCTGTATTGAACGCATCTCCGCCTGCAATATGGCAATGTGCACAATTCATATCTAAATAAGCCCTTGCCCGCTCTTCGATGCTAAAATGTTTGTCATCTTTCCAGTTGGGTAATACCGCCACTTTTGTGGTATCAGAAAGACCCGATAAGATGCCTATAGCAGCCCATTGTCGCAATTGGTTCTCCGACTGTCCTGCTAATACAAAATTCAGATTTCGTGCTTTTTTGGGGCCAATAGGCGTAAGTACATTATTATTGATATGGCATCTTTTGCAATCATTGGTATTGGGTACGACATAGACCGTTGAAATTTTATTGTCGTGATGATCCAGTAACGTAATGGGCAATTTTGCACCGGTCAAATGCTTAATAGCATCGGTTTGCTCTTTGTTCCATAAATAATTCATCACTTTCCACTGACTGTCGGCGGGGTCTTTGACCAATAGTCTTGTTTCGATCATTATTTTTTGATGTGCCTCATTATGGTAAGCAAAGTTTTTTATAATGATGGTTGAATCTGGAAAATCAAGTATGCCAGTGGAGTTATATCGCATAGAAGTTCCCTTTGGTAAAGCGATAAAACGGTCTTTTTCGGCATAATCCGTAAACAAAGGGGTACTTAAATCGTATTTTACTATATTTTCATTAGGTTGCAAATCAATTAGTTGGTCTTTGAAAAAACCATAATCAGATAGTTTGTCTTTAAATTGAAAGGTGTTATCGCGTGCATCAATCTGTATAGCATCTCCCGATGGATACCTACAACTTTGTATGGCCACCACGGTCATTGTGATAGTCCAAAAGAGGCATACTTTACGAAAATAGATCTGTCGCATATTGAAAATTATTTACAAATAAATGCAGACATATCCGTCGTCGGCTTCCATTTTGCAGGGGTGCTGATGTTCAAAATATCAGCATTGACAAAAACATTATCACCCGTTTGTTGAATACAAATAGAATCTGGGTTCGCCTTTGTTTCCTTGCTCAAAATATTCGTCGAAATACCATCATACATAATCAGTGGGATGCGTTTATTGGTTCGGTTAGCATCCAATGCATTCAATTGCTGTTCAATACCAACCAATAATTTGCCCATTTGATGCTCGTATGCTGGTTGAGGAAACGCTTGACCCATTTCAATAGTATTGCCGTATATTTTAATATTCTGAGCAATAGGGAAATAATTTGGACTTATTTTTTCGGCTGCTTTATCATCCACCGTAAAACCAGAAGCAATAGAAATACCCATTGAATTATTATTGATGATACGGTTATTGTACAATTCGACATTAGACACCGCTAAAAATACGACACCACTGCCTGGCGATACATTACCTACACCCGTTATTGTGCCAAATGAGCCTGCTTTTGCAAAATTTTTGTGATTATTGTCATGGATATAATTGTTATAGGCTTTTACATATCCACCTCTTTTGGAAAGGCCCGGTAAATCAAACATTAAAAAACCGCCCGTATTATTATAAAATTCATTGTCATACACGGTGGCATTCGTCGTGTTTTCAATTTCGCAACCAGCTACATTTCTAGTCGCCCTGCAATTGCGCACCACCGCACTATCGGATTGGCCCACATAAATACCCGCATCAGAGGCACCCTCGGTATAGCAGTTTTCAATCAGCACATTGGTGCACAATACTGGGTAAATACCATAACCACCACTGGTCGAATCGGCAGTTTTCCAAGTAGCGTGTAGGTTGCGAAATACCACATCACGACTATTACTTACTTTTATAAGGTCGCCTTTCGACTCCCGTATCGTCATATCCGATATGATAAAATCTTCAATATTTGTCACTCTGATACCCTCTCCACCCTGTGTTTGGTTTGAAAAATCAAGGATTGTTTTATCCGACCCTTCGCCCTTAAATAAAATATGTTTGAGTTGCACCATGCTCAAATTATCAAATTTATAGGTACCTGCTTTCAGTACAATGCAGGTATTGTCTTTTAAGGACAACAGCGATTCGTTAATTTTACCTTCCTCGCCAGGGCTAAAACTGATCGTGGTAGCATAACCATTATTATTTTCTACTCCATTATTGCAAGAGCCAAGTATAAGCGCAGCACCGATAACAAAGGGAATAATTTTTTTAAACATCTTATTGATTTTATTTTACAGTTAAAAGAGTATATTTTTGAATTGTATTTCTAGCGCAAATGTAGCACAAACAGTTCAAATAAAGGAATACATCAGGCAACCTCAGTTCAAGTGTGGCACTATTTACCTTTCACGTAAACTCAAAATTCTTTGGATAATAGATTTTCCATCTTCTGAAAAGTCTGCTAAGTCTTCTTGGGTAATCAATGCTTCATTCAATTATTGAATAACGATATAAAGCAAGTCGCTGTTTTTCATACCGTCATACCGCCTTGCAATGCCTTTATAAAATTCGGTGATATGGGTATAAAGGGCATGATAGGACGCGCGGGCATCGTCTTTGCGCTCTTTCCAATCTTTCAGAATATGATCCGCTTGGTTGAGTCCTTTTTCAAATTCTTTCATCAAACCTATCTTTATGATGATGCGGGCTATTTTATTATCTGCTTTACTGAATTCCATGCTTTAATATTTTGCACAAAAATAGATTGTTTTTTAGAAATGCGGTATGTACTCCTTCAATATTCTTTTCATTTTGGCGATGGTTACTTGAAGTTTTGCTGCGCCTATGCGCTTGATGATGGCATTTAAATAACCTGCTCTACCATTTGATTTTGGTGGACTTATTTTTGTTGAATTTGATAGTCGTGCTTCAAAAAAGGGATATTGTAGTCAGATGTTTTGGCTTTTTGCTTGCGCTCCCTCATTTGTTTTTGTTAATGGTTGTCCTTTTTCTGTTTCATTAAATTGTCCGTTGTCGTAAACCCAATGTCCATTTACAAATGTATGGGTCACTTTTGTCTGGAAAGTTGTCCCTTCTAATGGAGACTAAGCACATTAAACCTTCTCAAAAAAGTTGACACCAAGATAAGTTTAAAAAAAGCCATAACTTTACTTTTTAAAAACACATTATCATGTCAAATTTTAGAAGCACTTTACTTGCCATCAAGCACAAATGTTGATGAGCAACGATACTTTAATTGACCACAGAATCCGCCATTACATCCAACCGCTAAGCATCTGGTGTATTAGTTTTTATTTTAATTATTGCTCCATTTTTTCTTTTTTAAATATCTTTTTTCTATGCTGCTTCCCCCAGTCTCGTAAGGCGGCTATAACATCATCTAATGTTTTGCCATAGTCTGTCAAAGAATATTCTACGGTTGCGGGAATGGTATCATAAACGGTTCGGTTGACCAGTTCATTCATTTCCAAGTCCCGCAATTCTTTTGAAAGCATTTTTGGTGTTATGCCAGTTATGTCTCTTTCCAATTCCTTGAAGCGTTTGTTGCCAAAAGCCAATGCAATTAGAATCGGTAATTTCCATTTACCGTTAATTATTTCCAAACAATCCCTTACAGGTCGAATAAATTCAGTACATTCTCCTTTCGTGTGCATATTAATTTTTTTTGTTACTATACTTTATGATACTGCTATACTTTGGGATAGTAGTATAATTTGTATAGCAAAGGTAAAATACCTTTGCGTCATTATTAACAATAAAATTCAAAAAAATGAAAGTATTAGTTTATGGAGCAGCAGGCTCCCAACAATTCCCGGTTATTAAAGCATTATTGGACAAAGGCGCTGAGGTTTATGCAACTACACACACCGAAACTAACTTGCCTAAACTGACCCAAGCGGGAGCAACAGGTTTGTTGGCGGATATGTCAGACGCAAACCGATTGAACGAAATTTCTAAAGGAATAGATGCTGTTTCCTTGTTAGTGCCGTTCTTTTTGGCAAATCCTAATGACGGTTTTACTTATGCCAAAAATGCCATTGATGCCGCCATTGCCAATAATGTAAAATTATTGGTTTGGAATTCAAGTGGTTTTATTTTACCCGTCAAAATTGGTAATCCTGCAATAGATATTAGGATTGATATTGCTAATTATTTGAAAGAAAGCGGCTTACCACACATTATTATTCAACCCTCAGTTTACGCTGAAAATCTTTTAGGCCCCTGGACAGCGCCTTTTGTAATCAATGAAAACAAGGTCGCATACCCAACACCCGAAGCAATGCCTGTTGGTTGGATTGCGACGCAAGATGTAGCCGCATTGGTAGCAGCAGCCATTTTTAAACCTGAGTTAGCAGGTGAGCATTTTTTAGTGAGTGGAATTGAAAATCTCACCGGTAACGAATTAGCCAAGAAATTTTCAATTGGTTTGGATCAACTCATTTCTTATTTCCCAATGCCGCCAAAGGATTTTGGACAAATTTTGGATAGCCTTTTTGGAGCAGGTGCAGGAAAAGGTGCCGAAGACATGTACCAACAGATTGCAGATACGAAACAATATCCTGTTATGTTTTCTCCCAATATGCAAGAGGTCTTAGAAAAACTACCTGTTAAGATGACTGCTCTGGAGGATTGGGTTGGTCTGCATTCGCAATTTTTTAAGAAGTAAGGTTTTGACTGGGCAAAGTATTTGTTTTTGTCTGGTCAGATCACTTTTTTGATGAGGATGGGGTATGCATTAAATAGATTTCATCGTTTTTCTTATCGCTTTCCTTTAATATTAGGTTGCCCATTTTTTAGTAATCCTTAATGAAAAATCCATTCTGAATTTTTTTATAACCAAAGACAATTAAAGTTGTCTTCCCTTGTCGCAGGAAAAGTATGTAACTACTAACTTGTACAACATTAGCGATATACTTTCTGCTCTTTAATCATATTGTAAAAACTTAGCCAGCGGTTTCGGATCAAAAAAGCAGGCAGATTTTGGTCAGACAAGCCGCTTTTTTGAGTTCGATACAGCGTATCGGACGAAAAAAACGGCGAATTTATGCTGAGCCTGTCGAATTTATGCTGAGCCCGTCGAATTTATGCTGAGCCCGTCGAATTTATGCTGAGCCCGTCGAAGCAGTAGTATGGGCAAAATCTGACCTTTTTTAGCCGAAATACAAGCGGCTAAGTTTTTACATCATATTTAACAAAAGTATGAGCAGCTAACTGCCGTTGAAAGAGCCTATCAATCTATTAAATTTTGTAGTAGTCTATACATCTAGTTTATAAAATATAGGTATTAAAGGATTTGCTCATAGTCTTGCCCCCAAGGTTGAAGCATTGGAATCCGAGCATACTGCCCTTAGGACGGAACACGCCGAAACACAAATTGACGAACAAAAGTTAAACCTTTGCCTGTCAATCCCACTATTGTACAACCCAAGTTAGGAGTAGTCTATTAATCGTCATCACCTTTTTCCGTTGCTGGAACACTATCTCCACTTCTAATTTCTGTATGTCTAATTACTCCGCCTGATGTTCCAGTTTGTTTGGCAAAGAATAAGACCACAATTGCAAATACCAATGTGACAATGGCAACAAGTCCAGAAAAGGTTTTCTCCTTAAAACTTGCCCAAAGTCCAAGTAAAGAAATACCACCCAAAATATAAGAAAGCAAAGCGAATGTTTCAGCCGTTTCTTCGTGGCTTTTGATATAGTCGTCAGTAACTCCGCTTATTTTTTCTACAATTTCTTCTGCGCCTTCGCCCGTTGACATGGCAGCAATGGAAGATAAGGCACCAATTATAAAAATCATAAAAGCGGTTCGTTTTACTGCTTCCGATTTTGAAATTAGTCCCGTAACTAAGACGATTACTCCCACAAGAGGGAAAATGATTGGTAAATGATTTACCACTAAATGCCAATGTGCTTGATTCATTTTTTTATTTTAATTTATAGTTAGGAATGGTGTTGGAATAAAGGTACAAATTCATGCTTCAGATTTTGGTCTCAGATTTTCTGTTTTTTTGTGCGAATAGCCGACCTATTTAAGTAGAAAAAGAGGAAATAGGAGGGCAAAAGATGTGCATCAATCTGTACCTTTATTTCGACACCATTCCTTAGCATCAAAAATATAGCCTGCTAATGCCGATAAGTCCATTGCAATGGTACCCGAAAATAGTACTGTGTAAAATTGCTTTTGGCGTACTCCAACCACCTGTTTTTGCAGCTAAAGTGTGATAAGGGCAGCGTCCTCATGCAATTCGAGTGGTGCTTCTTCTAATGCTTTCATTTCCATAAAGTGGTTAAGTATTTATCCTCCATCTTTTGTTCTTTTTGTTAGCCATTCATCCAATGGTTTTAAAAATAAATTTATAGCAATAATGAAAGATGTTGCAATAAACGTTTCGATAAAATAGCCTGCTGCTGCCAAACAGCCAACTGCCGAGCAGCACCACACTGTGACTGCTGTTGTTAAACCATGAATACTAATTCCTTCTTTAAAAATGATGCCAGCGCACAAAAAACCAATGCCAGTAACCACTTGTCCAATTATTCTAGTCACATCTCCATTGCCCTTTTCTGTAACCATTATAGAAATCAATACAAAAATGGATGCACCAACCGAAACCAACGTATTAGTTCTTAAACCTGCTGACTTGTGGTTCCATTGCCTTTCAAAGCCGATCAATAAACCAGCAATTAAGGCAGCCAATAAGCGAAATGTGAATTCTGTATTTGTCACCTCTTAATTGTTGGGTCTATTTCCAAGTACTTATACTGTAAATGAATTTTCACAACGGCGCAAAGGTGAGTTCTTTTAATACCTAAAATATTATAAAATTAAAAAAAAGATTTACATCATTCACACACTATTAGTTGTCGGGAAGTAGTTGAGTCGTTTTAATTATTGTCGTTCGATGGGGCGTGACTATACTTTTAATTTCCAGTATAAATAAACTGTAGCAACATACGGAGTACCAAAGGTTGATTCAGCACAGATGCCTGTTCTTTTAGGTCTGTCATTTTTTCACTAACTCAATTATTTTATTGTATAAAAGTTTTTCGTCAATTGGTTTGGCAATGTGGTCGTTCATGCCTACGGCTTTGCATTGCGCTAGGTCATTTTCGGTGACGTCAGCGGTTAATGCAATGATTGGAATATTAGAGTTTAGTTTTTTGCGAATTACTTCGGTCGTTTCATACCCATTCATCTCGGGCATTTGCAAATCCATTAATATGATGTCGAAGGATTTGGCTTCAAGTATCTCAATTGCCATTTTCCCATTGTCTGCTATTTCACGTTCAAATCCAAAGTCGTCTATGATAATTTTCATCAACAGTTGATTTAATGCAACATCTTCCACCACTAAAACTTTTAAATTTCTGATGTCTTTGTCCAACTCGATGGCTGTAAAACCAGTTGTTAAGGGCATTTCCGCTTTACTTTTTTGGAAATTAAGAGCGAAACTAAAAGTTGAACCTTCGCCTATTTTGCTTTTTACATCAATAACCCCTCCTTGTTTTTCAACTAACTTCTTTACAATAGCAAGTCCCAAACCTGTTCCACCAAAAAGCCTTGCAGTGCTTGTTGTTGCCTGTTCAAAGTTTTCAAAAATGGTAGCAAGCATATTTTCAGGAATGCCAATGCCTGTGTCTGTAACTGCAAATTCAATATTTACCTTATCGTCATCTTCACTTTTCAAGCGAATCCTTACACTTATTTCTCCTTCAGTCGTGAACTTAATCGCATTGCTCAATAGGTTCAACATAATTTGGTTTAAACGCACAGCGTCACCCAGTAATAATTCGGGAATTGCATCGTCAAATTCGGTTACTAATTTTAATCCTTTCTCTCGGAATTTTATATCAAATAAGTGGAGCATTATTGATATAGAAGATTTTAAATTAAAAGGGAACAGGTCAAAAGTCATTTTTCCCGCATCCACTTTTGCTAAATCAAGAATATCGTTAATCAGCACCAGCAAAGCATCACTACTTGTTTTTATGGCTGTAATATATTCTTTTTGCTTTTCTGTTAAGTCTGTTTTCAATACCAATTTTGAAAAACCTATGATTGCAGTCATCGGTGTCCGAATTTCGTGGCTCATATTTGATAAAAAAGTTTGCTTGGATTGCACGGTATCTTCTGCAATTGTTCTAGCCTGCTCCGCACTTTCTTTTGCTTGTATCAAAGCCTTTTCTATTTTCTTTTCATAACTAACGTCTCGAATGGTAGCGGCAAATAAATAGCCCTCGTCTATTTCCAACTTACTTATGCTGATAGCAACGGGAAAGACCCTGCCGTCTTTACGTTGTCCGAATAGTTCCATTCCTTTTCCCATTGCTCTTGCTTTGGGGGCGGTAGAAAAACTTTGTCGGTGTCCATGGTGCGCATTTTTATACTGAGATGGCATTAATACTTCCACTTCCTTTCCGATCAGTTCATCACGGTGGTAACCAAATAGCTGTTCTGTTTGAAAATTTACAATTTGAATTTTCCCGTCGTTGTCAACAATAACAATTGCGTCAGGTGCGGATTCCATGAACCCTATAAATCTGTCTTCTCCTTTTTTTATTGTTTTCATTTTATTTGGTTTAAAATTGTCAATTTATGTCTAATAGTTAAGGCGTTAGCAAAATCGCTACGCTTACCAATAACGAGGCGAAGTTACGAAAAAAATGATAACGTAATATATTATTTTTTCTTCGCTGTGCTAAGCAGACAGTTGTAGGCTGTTCCGAATGGATTTCGGGACAACGGTTTGGTCCTTGCATTGGAGGCGATTTTATTAAAATAAGTAAATATGAATCTTAATATTTCGTCTTGCACAACTGTTTCCTAAAAGCACTTCAGCCGCCATAATACAAAATCGCTGTTATCTGCTGTGGCTATTTACCTGCGCTCCGTCATTTGTTTTTGTTAATGCTTGTCCTCTTTGGGTTTCGTTAAATTGTCCGTTGTCGTAAACCAAATGTCCATTTACAAATGTATGGGTCACTTTTGTTTGAAAAGTTGTCCCTTCTAATGGTGACCAAGCACATTTTGATAAAATATTATGCTTATCAACTGTCCACGGTGAATTTAAGTCAACAATAGTGAGGTCTGCAAAGTATCCTTCACGTATGAAACCCCTTTTTTCAATGCTGTAAAGTGTCGCTGGATTATGACACATCTTTTCCGCAATTTTCTCTAACGATATAAGTCCTTGTTTGTAAAACTCGAGCATAATGTTCAACGAATGCTGAATAATAGGAGCACCCGACATGGACTGGAAATAAGGTTTTTGTTTTTCTTCTAACGTGTGCGGGGCGTGGTCGGTAGTCACGATATCAATTCTATCGTCCAACAAAGCCTTTAAAAGCCCTTTTTTATCTTTTTCTGTTTTTATCGCAGGATTCCATTTTATCAAAGTCCCTAAACGCTCATAATCAGCGTCAGAAAACCACAAATGATGAACCGATACTTCGGTTGTGATGTTTTTCTCTTTCAAAGGAATGTCATTACGGAACAGGTGTGTTTCTGCTTCAGTGGTCAAGTGCAGAATATGAAGTCGTGCTTTGTGTTTGTTGGCAATTTCAATGGCTCTTTTGGTCGCTTCATAACAAGCTTTTTCGCTCCTTATGATGGGGTGAAACTCAATAGGCACATTTTCGCCATATTTTTCTCTGTAAATTTGCTCATTTTCTTCGACGATTTGTTCTTTCTCGGAATGAATGGCAACGATGGATGTGCAGTTGGCAAACAGCTTTTCCATCGTTTCTGGATTGTCGGCAAGTAGGTTTCCTTTTTTGGTAAAGTAAAGTCCGTCATCAGAAACGGCTAATAGTTTGGATTTGTCGAGTTCAATTATCGCATCAAGATTGTCGCCATTGACCCCTAAAAAGAAACCGAAATTGGCTAAAGATTTTTCAGATGCTATTTGATATTTTTCATTTAAAATGTCCATGGTCAAGACATTTGGAACAGTATTCGGCATATCAATAAATGAGGTGACACCACCTGCAACGGCTGCTTTACTCTCTGTGTATAGGTCGGCTTTATGCGTTAATCCTGGTTCACGGAAATGAACTTGTCCGTCAATAATACCTGGAAATAAATACTTTCCTGTTCCGTCTATTGATTTTGCGTTATTGTCATCATTGATATGTCCGATTTTTTGAATTACACCATTGTCAATTAAAAGGTCTGTTACGGTTATTTGTCCCTCGTTTACGATGCTAATATTTTTGATTAAAGTTCTTTCTGTCATTGTAAATTTTGTGTCTGTTTCGTGTTGTGTGCCAGTGCCACTAACGGCCGCTTCGCTTGGCAAAGTTACGCAAAAATGAAAACGTAGTGCATTGTTTTTTTTGGAATTTTGCCTAGTGAACCGTTGTGGGCATTCCCGAAGGAATTGCGGCGCAACATTTTCGGACTTGGCGAAGGTAGCGATTTTCACCGCAAATGTTGATGCGGAGCACCAATATTTGATTCACCATAAATGTGTCTGTGGAGCACTGAACCGCCACTTTTGCCCAACCCGTGTTATCGGTTCGTGCTTCTATTTGTCCGATGCTGTGTCGTTTTAAACATAAACAATTGTCTGCACTGTCTGCTGAGTTGGCTATTAAATAATTGATAGGCGTTGTATAAAGTGCTAATTTTTTTCGTCAATGGTTATTTGTTTTTTACTAATTCAACTATTTTATTGTACAGCAATTTCTCTTCTATTGGTTTAGAAATGTAACTATCCATTCCAAATTCTTTACATTTAGAAACGTCCATCGTAGTTACATCTGCTGTTAATGCAATGATTGGAATGTGAGATTTCAATATTTTACGTATGTATTCTGTTGCCTCAAAGCCGTTCATTTCTGGCATATGTAAATCCATCAAAATAATATCGTAAGTATTGGTTTGCATTTTTTCTATTGCCAATTTTCCATTGCCTACTATTTCATGTTCAAATCCAAAATCATTCAGTATAATCTTAATTAGTAATTGATTTAATGCTACATCTTCGGCTACTAATACCCGCAGGTTTTTAATTTCTGAAACGGGGTTTAATAGAATAATTTCTTCTTCAGTTTTTAAATTTGCTTTACCAAAAGGCAGTATAAAGATAAATGTAGAACCTTCACCAAGTTTACTTTTTACGCTAACACTTCCTCCTTGACCTTCTACTAATTGCTTTACAATAGAAAGCCCCAACCCTGTGCCTCCATAAGAAGTAGATGTATTAATTTCAGCCTGTTCAAAAAGATTAAAAATGGAATTTAATTTATCGTCAGCAATGCCAATTCCTGAATCGGAAACTACAAATTCAATGGTCACATTTTCTTTGTCTTCGTGCAATAATTTGATAGTTAATTTAATTTTCCCCTTGTGTGTAAATTTTATGGCATTGCTTAGGAGATTAAAAAAAATCTGATTTAGTCTTAATGAGTCGCAGAAAAGTATAGAAGGTACTGTGCTGTCGTGTTCTACTGCAAGTTCTAAATTCTTTTCTTTTATTTTCAGGTCAAAAGAATGTAGTATTGCGCTTATTGATTTCCGAATTTCGATGGGGTGTTTTTCAAATGTCATTTTGCCTGCATCTACTTTTGCCAAATCAAGAATATCATTAATAAGCAGGTTTAAAGACTTGCCACTTGTATTTATAGCTTCTACAAATTCTTTTTGTTGTGACCCTAATTCAGTTTTCAATAACACATTTGTAAACCCTAAAATGGAATTTAATGGTGTGCGAATTTCGTGGCTCATGTTAGATAAAAACTGTTGTTTGGACTTTGTAGCATTTTCTGCAGATACCTTTGCATCTATCATTTCTTTTTCAAACATTTTGCGTTCGGTAACATCTCTCGCTGCTGCAAAAACTCCAAGAACATTGCCTTTATCATCTTTATAAACAGAAGCATTGTATAACACATCGGTCAAATTTCCATTTTTGTGTTTTATCGTTAGGGGATAATCAGCCACAAAACCTTTTTCAAAGACCCGCTGATAACCCTCTTGTGCTTTTTGCGGTTCAGTAAAATAACTGGAGAAATCAGTATCAATCAATTTTTCTCGTTCAACTCCCGTAACTTTTATGGATGCTTCATTCACATCTGTTATTTTTCCATCGGCATTAATGGTAACAAGAGGGTCTAAGCTCGCTTCAATTAAACTACGGGCATACTGCGATGCTTGTTTTTGTTCGGTAACATCCAAATTAGTACCCACCACCCATTCAGCCTGACCGACAGCATTTATTCGTACGGTTTCTATCGCTTCTATAAAACACTGCATACCATCATTTGCCCGGTAAATTTTGAATGAACGATTGCTGGTATCAACATTTTTTACTGTATCCTGTAATATTTTTTCTTGAGCGGCAAGGTCTTCCCGTGCCACGGCATTGCTCCAGGTTGAATACTCTATTAATCCATCAGCTGTTGGTGCTACGCCATAAATACGAAACATCTGTGCATCCCACCTAATTTTATTTGTAATCACGTTCCATTCCCAAACACCTACTCCTGATGCTTTAGTGGCCAAACGGATGCGCTCTTCACTGGCCTGCAATTTTTCTTGTGCTTCTTTAATGTTTGTAATATCCTGAGCGGCCAGTATGGAATATTCCGGCATGGAATTTTGTTCCTTTCGGTTAAAAAATACCTGCTTTGAAACTTTTAACCATCGAACCTCGCCATTAGGCCATATTACCCGGTGATCAATGTGAAGTAAACCATTACCATTTGGATCAAGTGACTTTTCTATCAGGTTTTTTAAGTGCTCCAAATTATCCGGGTGAAAGGTTTCGTGAAGTCTTTCCCTGCTTACAACTTGAGCTTTTGCATCAGGCCCAAAATACATTTTTGCGGCTTCATCTCTTAAATGGGCAAGGTTGGTAGCGTAATCAATTTCAATAATGGCCAAGCCAGCTACAGCACTGCCCACCGCAAGGGTTTGTGTTTTTTTACGCAGTGCAGTTTCTGCTTTTTTAGCATCGGTAATATCCCGTGATGCTGCAAAAACCCCCAATACATTGCCTTTATCATCTTTATAAACAGAGGCATTATATAACACATCTGTTAAATTTCCATTTTTATGTTTTATCGTTAGGGGAAAATCAGCCACAAAACCTTTTTCAAAGACCTGCTGATAACCCTCCTGTGCTTTTTGCGGTTCAGTAAAATAACTGGAGAAATCAGTATCAATCAATTTTTCGCGTTCAACTCCCGTAACTTTTATGGATGCTTCATTTACATCTGTTATTTTTCCATCGGCATTAATGGTAACAAGAGGGTCTAAGCTCGCTTCAATTAAACTACGGGCATACTGCGATGCTTGTTTTTGTTCGGTAACATCCATCAGAATACTCAAATTGAAATCTGGTTTTATCCGTACTGCCTGGTATTGAACTATTTTAGGAGTACCCTTTTTAGATATAAAACCAAATTCGCCTATTTCTTCACCTTTTTTAATATATTCTTCATATTGTGCAGCGGCATTGGGATTGCTGGTTGTAATTAAATCGCCAACATTCATACCCATCAATTCATTAATCGAATATTCAAATATTTCTGCTGCTGCTTTATTTACTTCTAAATAATTGCCTTTATCATCAGCAACTATGATCGGTGCTATGCTTTTTTCAAAAATTAATTTAAACTTTTCTTCACTTTCCTTTAATACATTTTCGACCTTTTTTTGCTCTGAAGGGTCTGCGCCTGCATTATAAAATGATGACTCATTTTCAAGTAATGGTGATTCGACTTTACCTGATTTCAGCAAACTCAATTCGAACTCCAATTCCTTTATTCTATTTTCAAGTTCGTCTTTTTCCATTTATTGAATTTTAATAGTGCCTTGTAAACTTTGTTCGTGTGGTTGGGCTTAGGCTTGCCGCTAACTCGTCTATATGCGCACTTTTAGATACCTGCCATAAAGATAAGGCAAGGTTTCCAATAGTACATCACTCAACGAAAAATATATCTTAAATATTTGATAAACAATTAATTAGATGCTATATTTCAATGTTGAAACATCAGCAACAATACAAAATACGCACTATCCATCCTTCTTATCCAACAGAATAACCTGCCCCTACCACTTCGGTTACATACCGTTTGACTGACTGTTTGTCCTCATAAGAGCGTGTCTTGTTCTTTCCCTCTACATATAAAGACCGTTCCGCTTAGCGATGTTACGAAAAAATGAAAACGCAGTGCATCATTTTTGGGAATTTTGCCAAGGGACAGTTGTACGCGTAAACAGTATGCAAAAAACAAGTAGTTTTTACAGAAGCCATCAAATCATCTTCACCTTGTATTTGTAGAGTGGCGAGCCTGAAATTGTATTGTCGAGCATCAATTTTGGAGAATTGCGTTTCTAATATTTTCTATAAATTTCGCTGAAAGGTATTCTCATTCTATCTCCCCAAACGCCATGCTCCTCTCTTATGCCACAAGATACAACCATATTGATTTCTGCTCCATAAGGCAATTTTAAAATACTTTTCACTTTTCTACTATCAAAACCTTCCATTGGGCAAGTATCATAATTTTCATTAGCCATTGCCAGCATAAATGTTTGAGCCGCCAAAGCACATGTTTTATGCACCACAACGCGCATGTCATTTTCAGATACTTGATAAACAATTGGTCTGAAAAGCCCAACAATGTTTACAACGAATTTTCTGATAAACCCGATAATTCCAAAAAAGCGCACATACAATATCGGCATTATCGTACCGTAATACATTTTCCAGGTTTTTATTCTTTTTTCTTGTTTTACCGCGGGACTGTTTTTTAACACATTTTGAGTTTCTAAGTCCATCATTGCTTGAGCTCTTTTTCGAAACAAATCCTGCCTTGTTACAAAAATCACCATTTGTTGGGCAGTAGTTGCTGCTTGTTGATCTAGGCAGGCGATAGCGATTTTTTTTAGAATTTCGGGGTCAACGATGTGGTAAAACTCCCACAGTTGCATATTGGAACTATTGGGCGCGAAAGTACTAAGTTCAATACAATGCTTCACTTTTTCTGCATCAATTGGAATTGTTTTGTAATTCCTCACAGATCGTCTGTAGTTTATTATTTCTTCTAAAGTCATTTTTAAGAATTTACGAATTTTATTCATAATGCAGCGTATGTTTGTAATGCTTGATTATTTTTATTTTATTACACTGTTAATGAATTATCACCATCACACAAAGGTCAGACCTGCGAATACCTAAAACCTTACAAAATGATGGAAGATAGTTGCATTATTCACACATAACTTATGTC
>JBEAVK010000428.1:0-7911 GCA_041160955.1 Bacteroidota bacterium | reverse complement strand
ACAGGCAATCAGTTCTCTTTGGCTGATTTTCGAGTACGAAACTTGGCTTCCACATTAAACTATTATTATTTTGATGATGTAGATGATTTACAAGTTCCGACATTCCCATTTCCAACTACATCAGTTGGAATAAATCCACAAGAGAGATTTACTGAAAATGAAACCTGTACAGGTGCTATAAACCCTTGTGAACCGCCCTGCAATGAGGCAAACCTAAATATAATAAAATCTTCATTTTATACTCAAAAAAATGATTATGTGCAAAAAACGGCGCAACTTTCGGGTATCTCCAATAGTAGCCAGCAGCAGCAATTGAAGAAAGAAATAGCAGGACATAGGTATTTGATGGATCAAGAAGCAGGGAAAATATTGGGCTATTACTCCCGCGACACAGCCGTTTTGCATGTGGATTCATTAATCCGTTGGTACTATATAGCAGAAACCCAAGAAACATGGCAATCGTTGGCAAAACATTATTTCTTTACTGGCGATTCCACCCATTTTGATGCAATTTGGGCAGATATTCCATACCATTTCGTGATGAATACCGCTGAAAATGCTGTTTATAATCGTTTAGCATACTTTTATAACCTTATGCGCCCACAAGTATTTGGCGGGAAAAGGATAAACCAAATGGATTCAGGAAAATTAAGTACGCTACAATCAATGATCGTTGATTGCGACGAAGCCTCTTTCTTGGCCAAAAGCATATTGCGACGAAATGGAATATATACCTCTGTGGAATGCGCGCCCATATCAACGGAACGCAATAGGAATATAGAAGGTAAAATATTAGAAAATAGGCATTTGCGTATTATCCCTAACCCTGCTTCCGAAAAAGTGAGTATATCCTTCCCTGATATGGCTACTTACGGCAATATCCAAATCATGGATGCCCTCGGGCGTGTAGTGGTGTCATTGCATTTTGACCAACCTACGCACCAGGTGAGTATAGATATTGCTAACTTAATCGCTGGGCATTATTTTGTCACCGCCAGCACCGCCAGTGGTGTATTATCTGGTACTATGGTAGTGATTCACCAGTAATTCCAAACTTATTTTCTGCATAGCACTATTGTCCAATGGTGCTATGCAGTATAAATATTCAATACTTCAAATAATAAAAACATGCGCCCTATTTTTATTTTACTTTGGCTATTACCCCTACAATTTGCTTATACTCAGTCCTCTTTTAATTATTTATTCGACTACGGCTATCCAATTAATCATTTTAGAGACGTAATCGTACACGATGATACCATAGTAGGTCTAGGCATTGCTTATCCTGACAGTTTCAATCTACAACAAGGTATCTTATTGGCCAAGATAGATTCTAATGGTACGCTATTACAGAAAAAACTGATTTTAGATTCATTAGGTAGGGATTTGGTGATTGTAAACCCAGGTAGCAAAATTATCCATACCTCCGACGGTGGGTATGCCCTTATGGCCGCTCCGATACAAACAGATGGATCTATTTTATTCAAACTCAACCATAATTTAGACATTGAGCGCATTATTGAGTTTGAGGACCCCTCCTTGCGTAGTGATTTTATATACAATATACTTGAAACCCCCAACGGCTACTTATTGTACGGCATACTTCAAAAAATGGATTATCAACTTTTTGGTTTTATACGGCATATAACCAAATCGGGCAATCTTATTTGGAACAAAAATTATCTATACGATGGTTACGAAAATTTTTTAAATGATGTAAAAATCATCAATGATAGTACGCTTATTGCTTGTCATGCGGTAGTCATTGATAGAAATACATATAAAAATTTCTCTGCCATTAGAAAACTAAATCTATTTACAGGAAATCAGGTAGCATATTGGGAATCTGCCGTTAATTCACCTCAAGGTCGAATTTACCATATTGTACCTACCACTGATAGTGGATTTATGACGCTTGGTGTAAAACTGATTGGCCCTAATCAAGTAAACTATAAGGTTCAACCTGTTTTTAGCAAATTTAGTAGCGACCTAGCAGTGGAGTGGAGTAAACCAGTCGGCAAAATTGCGTACTCACCTGGCTCTTTCTTAAATGAAACGCATCTAGGACATAATAATACCTATTACTCCATAGGTAGAACAACCGTGGATACTTTTCAGGACGGGTACAATAATGAGTACCTCGTAGGTTGGATTTATAAACAAAACAGCAATGGCGATAGTATTTGGTCCAAAACAATCCGTAGTATCAATGGGCCATACGACTATGTTAATATAGACACAAAGCTATATGCTGGCGGGGTACTCTCTAGTGGCAGTGTTATAGCAGGAGGGTACTCTGTTATTGGGTGGAAGTACTATCCTTGGCTGGTTAAAATAACCGCAGAGGGGTGTGTAGAAGGTTTTACGGTATGCTCGCCACCTACCTCTGGCGCACAAGAACAGGCCATTGTGCTGGAGCGGCGGGGTAACTTGCGTATTATCCCTAACCCTGCTTCCGAAAAAGTAAAAATATCCTTCCCCGATATGGCGACTTACGGCAATATCCAAATCATGGATGCCCTCGGGCGTGTAGTGGTGTCTTTGCATTTTGACCAACCTACGCGTCAGGTTAGTATAGATATTGCTCACTTAATCGCTGGGCATTATTTTGTCACCGCAAGCACCGCCAAAGGTGTATTATCTGGTACTATGGTGGTGGTTCACCAGTAATATCAAATTTCTTTTCTGCATAGCACTATTGTACAATGGTGCTATGCAGTATAAAAATCTAATGCTTCAAATAATAAAAACATGCGCCCTATTTTTATTTTACTTTGGCTATTACCCCTACAATTTGCTTATACTCAGTCCTCTTTTAATTATTTATTGGACTACGGCTATCCCATCAACCATTTTAGAGACGTAATCGTACACGATGATACCATAGTAGGTTTGGGTATTGCTTATCCCGATAGTTTCAATCTGCAACAAGGTATCCTATTGGCCAAGATCGATTCTAATGGTACGCTATTACAGAAAAAACTGATTTTAGATTCATTAGGTAGGAATCTAGTAATTCCCGGCCCCGGAAGCAAAATTATCCATACCTCCGATGGTGGATATGCCCTTATGGCTGCTCCTATACAAACAGATGGATCTATTTTATTCAAACTCAACCATAATTTTGACATTGAGCGCATCATTGAGTTTGAGGACTCCACCTTGCGAAGTGATTTTCTGTACAATATCCTTGAAACCCCCAATGGCTATCTATTGTTTGGCACACTTCAAAAAATGGATTATCAGCTTTTTGGTTTTGTACGGCATGTAACCAAATCGGGCAATCTTATTTGGAACAAGAATTACCTGTACAATGGTTATGAAAATTTTTTAACTGATGTAAAAATCATCAACGATAGTACCTTGGTTACATGTACTGGTATTATCATTGATAGAAATACAAATAAGCATTATTCTGGTATTAGAAAACTAAATCTATTTACAGGAAATCAGGTAGCATATTGGGAATCTACGATTAATCCCCCAGAGGGAAAAATTAGTCATATTGAACCTACTTCTGACGGTGGATTTATCACCTTCGGTTTGAAACTGATTGGTCCTAATCAAGAAAACTATAGAGTTCAATCTGTATTTAGCAAATTTAGCAGCGATTTAGTAGTGCAATGGAGTAAACCTCAAGGCAAAATTACAGAAGCACCCGGGAGTGCACTCTTTTACGAAACGCACCTAGGACATAATAATACCTATTACTCCATCGGTAGAACAACCGTGGATACTTTTTGGGATGGGTATAACAACGAATACAGCGTAGGTTGGATATATAAACAAAACAGCAATGGCGATAGTATTTGGTCTAGAACGATCCGTAGTATCAATGGGCCGTACAACTATGTAAATATTAGCACTAGGTTTTATGCTGGCGGGGTACTTTCTAGTGGCAGCGTTATAGCAGGAGGGTACTCTACTATTGGATTTAAGTATTATCCTTGGCTGGTTAAAATAACCGCAGAGGGGTGTGTAGAAGGTTTTACGGTATGCTCGCCACCCGCCTCTAGTACGCAAGAACAGGCCATTGTGCTGGAGCGGCGGGGTAACTTGCGTATTATCCCTAACCCCGCTTCTGAAAAAGTAAAAATATCTTTCCCTGATATGGCTACTTACGGGAATATCCAAATCATGGATGCCCTCGGGCGTGTAGTGGTGTCTTTGCATTTTGACCAACCTACTCGTCAGGTTAGTATAGATATTGCTAACTTAATCGCTGGGCATTATTTTGTCACCGCGAGCACCGCCAGTGGTGTATTATCGGGTACTATGGTGGTGGTTCACCCGTAATATCTGTTACAATGCTCTGCGTTTAGGCTATCTATCAACGCCCCACCACCACCACACGGCTACCTACACGCATTTCATCACGCCAATGCAACAAATACACACCAATTGGCAACCCAGATACATCCATATCAAAAACAGGTGCGCTCGGTTGTACCGCTCGCACGTGCCGCGACGTAATATCCAATAGACTTACCCAGTTCGGTGTTATTGCACCAAAATCGAGGTGGAGTATATCTTTTACTGGGTTAGGATATACCTTGACCTGCGGGTTATCTGAAATGGGGTTATTAGTGTTAGAAGTTAGAAGACAAGGAACTTGAGGCCCCAAAATAGACGCACCATGATAACTAAAAAAGGCTGATGCCCACTTATGAAGGCTATCCATTTTAATTTTTTGAGCAGTTGGCGTGCTACCAGATGGCACATTATAAAATGTGAAATTAATTCTATCTGATCGGCATTTATTGGTACACGCGGGATATTGACCGAGTTTATACCGCACCAGCATGGCTCGTTCGCCCGGTGTGTTTTGAGCCGATATTTCACTCCATTGATTGGGGCTATTCAATATGCCAGGGAAAGCAGAATCCACAAAATTAATAGAGCCGTCATTGAGTCCGTCACCGCCGCTGGTCAATGGCGTTCCATCTCGCCATGCACCTGTAAGATAATTGTATATTTCGGCAGGTTGCTCGGGGAATAAAAGACGTGGATCAATTGTGCTATCTTGCGCTATCCGCATAGGCATCATACCGATCGGTAGCACCCAGGGCTGCCATGGGATCAAAAAATCACTAATTATATTACTACATTCAAACCCAAACATTGGCGATTGGCCATTAAATGCTGTATCCAAGGTATCTCCATCATAGCAATAAAAAACGCCTCTATCTATGTCGCTTCCGATAAAATCGTTGTTGCCATTACCCGAATTTGTATCCATAAATAACCCAAGGGATAAAGAGTCCATCCAAAAATCATTCTCATAATTGAATTGTAACCGGCCAAACAAAGTATTAGACAGGAAAAAAGACTCCTCACAATGATAACTCACCAAGAGCATATTACCATTTACGGGGGTACGGCGACGAAACGTAACCGCATCTGTCGGCTTTGAGCAGAAGGGCATAAATACCAGTTCACTATAATTGGTTTTCCCTTCGATTGCAAGTTCTCTGAAGTCTTCATCAGGGAATTCGCCCAAATGCGGCTCATAAATCTTATTAAAGTTGCGATCTAGGAATGGAGCCCCTTGTTCTTCGGTAAGTCCATCGGTAGAAAAACCATTCAATGCTGGTGAAAACTGGTTACCCATCGCTGGCCATGAGAAGATAGATGGAATAGGATTATCTACCACTTGATCGAACTCAAAATCCGCTAAATGCTGCTTTAATTCATCATCAGTGACTTTCCATACTTTATCGGAACCCGGTCGATTGCGAAAACCGACCCAAAAGTCATTCCGAGAGGAATCTTTACTTTGAAGCGTAAGTAGTAAATGACCCGCACCTTCTACACCGCCTAGCCAAATACTATAATCCTTGAGGGCTGTTGTAGTTAAAGACGTATTAGGATCAAAAACCAGAATACTATCGATCAGTGTACCCTTATTGCTCACTTTTGCAAGCATATTGCCGCTACCGATGGTTTGAGATACGCCTTGAGCGTCATTGTTTGTATGGCATAGCATGGCTAATACCCAAAGGAGAAAGTTTATGTTTTTCACTGTAAAAATATTTTAAATAATAATGTGTTTTGCAAATAACAAGTTTTTTTATCGACCCACCACCACCACACGACTACCTACATTACTTTCATTATGCCAATGCAACAAATACACCCCAATTGGCAACTCCGATACATCCATATCAAAAACAGGTGCGCTCGGTTGTACCGCTCGCACGTGCCGCGACGTGATATCCAATAGACTTACCCAATTGGGTGTTATTGCACCAAAATCGAGGTGTAATATATTTTGCACTGGGTTGGGATAGACCTTGACCTGTGGGTTATCTGAAATGGGGTTATTGGTATTAGTAAGCGGATCAAGGCAGGGAGCATTGGCCCATAAACTAGGAAAACCATGAAAATTATACCATTCCGAAGTCCATTTACTAAGGCTATCCATCTGTATTTTTTGGGCAACAGGCGTATTGCCCGATGGCACATTGAAAAATGCAAAATTGGTACTTTCCCTCCGGCATTTAGTACTACATGCTGGTATTTCGTGTGCCGTATAACGCAACAGAAACGCACGTTTGCCCGGTTGGTTTTGAGCCGATATTTCACTCCATTCATTAGGATTATCCAATTTTCCGGGAAAAGCAGAGTCCACAAAATTGATAGATCCATCATTGAGTCCAGAGCCGCCACTTGTTAATGGAGTCCCGTCGCGCCATGAACCTGTGAGGTAATAATATATTTCAGCGGGCAGTTCGGGAAATGAGGTGCGAGGATCAATAAAACCATCATACTTTATATTCATCGGCATCATACCAATAGGAGGTACATAACTACCAGCGGCAAAGGGTTCAAAAGCACTACTCATGGTATAACTTGCTACTCCGAACATAGGAGATTTGCCACCAAACGCAGTATCCAGCGAATCGCCATCATAACAGTAAAACATGCCTTTGGCGACATCGCTCCCCATAAAATCGTTATGACCATTACCAGCCCTTATATCTGTCAAAAAACCAACAGACAAAGAATTTATATCTTCATCCCTTTCATAATGGAGTCGTATGCGCCCAAACAAAGTATTGGATAGGAAAAAAGATTCTTGACAATGATAAGCCACTAAAAGTGTGCTGCCACTGACCGGAATACGGGGGCGATACGCACCTGCAACCAGCGGTTTTGTATAAAAAGGCGCAAATACAAGTTCGCTATAATTGGCCTGTTCATAAAGGTATCTAACATCCAAATCCTGAGCGGGATACTCGCCCAAATGCGGCTCGTAAATCTTATTAAAATTTCGATCTAGAAATGGAGCACCCTGCTCCTCGGCAAGTCCATCGGTAGAAAAACCATTCAACGACTGTGAAAACTGGTTACCATTGGCAGGCCATGAAAAAATGGATGGGATAGGGTTATCCACCAGTTGATCCAACTCAAAATCGGCTAAATGCTGCCGCACTTCATCATCGGTGACTTTCCAGACTTTGTCGGAACCTGGCCGATTACGAAAACCACCCAAAAAATCATTCTGTAAAGCATCCTTACTTTGAAGCGCAAGTAACAAGTTTCCGGCAGGATCTAGCCCTCCCAGCCAAATGCTATAATCGTTTAATGCTGTTGTAGTTAACGATGTATTAGGATCAAAAACGAGGATACTATCAATTAATGTACCCTTATTGCTCACTTTTGCAAGCATATTGCCGCCACCGATGGTTTGAGATACGCCTTGAGCGTCATTGTTTGTGTGGCATAGCATGGCTAATACCAAAAGAAGAAAGTTTATTTTTTTCATAGTAAGATAATTTTAAAGAGCACTAAGCCAAAAGCCTCGCCTGTTCCACTATTTCAATATCAACTTCAAAGAATTCAGCCACCTGTTTTACATCCATATCGGGATTTTTTTTCATAAATTTATGAATTGCAATAACTAATCCT
>JBEAVK010000259.1:0-25543 GCA_041160955.1 Bacteroidota bacterium | reverse complement strand
TTTGATCCTTCTTTGGATATTCACTGGTTAGTATAAAAAATCTCAATCAAAGTGAAACAAAAGAACGGATCTGGTAGCCGAGCGAAGCCGAGGCTACCTTGCTCTTCGCTCTGCCACTTTGATCCTTCTTTGGATATTCACTGGTTAGTATAAAAAATCTCAATCAAAGTGAAACAAAAGAACGGATCTGGTAGCCGAGCGAAGCCGAGGCTACCTTGCTCTTTGTTTATCTAATTTGATCCTTCTTTGGATATTCACTGGTTAGTATAAAAAATCTCAATCAAAGTGAAACAAAAGAACGGATCTGGTAGCCGAGCGAAGCCGAGGCTAGCGCACCATATCCTTTACCAACAACCTAAATCCATTACCATGGATATTAGCAATCTCGATAGCAGGATCCTTAGAGAGATATTTGCGCAATTTTGTGACAAAAACATCCATTGAACGGGCCGTAAAATAGTTGTCATCGTTCCATATTTTAGTCAATGCTTCCGAACGGGGCATTACATCATTGAGGTATTTGCAGAACAGTTTGAGTAATTCCGCTTCTTTTGGACTGAGCTTCCATTCGTTTTCTTCTCCATCTTTTACGGGGCCATTAAAGGTGAGAATCCGCAAAGTATAGTTAAAATGGTATTTACCAAAAGCAAATTCGCGCTGTTCGTCGCGTGGATCAGGTGCTTTTGCAGAGCGTTTCAGGATAGCCTGAATACGGTACAATAACTCTTCGGAATTAAATGGTTTCGGGATATAGTCATCGGCTCCCATTTTGAAACCATTGAGCACATCCTCTTTCATTGTTTTGGCTGTAAGGAAAATAATGGGCACCTCTTGGTTGCGCTCACGGACTTCCTTGGCCAAGGTAAATCCGTCTTTTCGAGGCATCATGACATCAAAAATACAAAGGTCATACTGACTTTTTTTGAATGCCTCTATCCCTAATACACCATCGGTGGCTAGAGTGACACTGTAATCGTGCATTTCGAGATAAGAGCGTAGTACATCGCCAAAATTTTGGTCATCTTCTACCAGCAAAATTTTAAAGTTGGTATTTGACATAGCTGTTCGATCGGGCTTTGATTATGAATAAATCTGTTAGTGGGAAAAAATAATACTGAAACAATTGCTTGCCTCCTTTTTGTTAAACGACGCGATAAGTCGTTTGCGTATGTACTACGCCCGAAATAGTAGAAAAATGTTAAAGCCGGTCATATTCCGTTTAAATACAGCCATTTACAAGGTAAACTTAAGAGAGAATCGTGGCGTAATATTCTCTTTCCAATCTTTACTGGTAAATGCTCCCCAACGATAAAACAGCGCACCTCCAAGACCTAACCACCCAAAATTAGCATAATTAAATCGAACTAAATTGTCCAGTCGAAACCCCGACTCTAGGTAAACTTGATTCATGGATAGAAACCCAATTTGCTTATGCCGCGTGGGGTTTCGGAGTTCACCTTGTGCCATATTGTGGACAAGCGACAGGAAAGGAGATGAATTTTTTCGTTGGTAAAACACCGGCCCAATTTCCTGTTCAATAAAAAAACTAACAAACCGATCATGTAGAAATAGCGTATCTGGCAGGGATTGAAAAGTTTGCCCCACAGCAAAAGCGGAGTATGATCCGTTATTTTGGTTTAACGTAAATAATTTGGCCAATGGCGTATTGCCACGCGCCATACCGGCATCTATGCGCCATTGGCAATAACCCAATCGTGGGATAAAAATGGACTGATAAACCGAAGCCAAATAACGCTGGTATTCGTGTGCTCCAACCCCAACGGTATAGGCGAGTTCCACCACAGGCCAACGCTGTACGGTGGTACTATTGCCCAAAAAAGATCGTACTTGCTCTCCGTAAGCCAACCGAACAACGGCAGTGGCTTCTCTAAATTCAAACTTACTCAAAATAGGCGTATTCTCTTCTTTTTGATACGCATATTCATAACCCGTAGGCCGTAATGCTTGCCGACGGGCAGTTAAAGAGGTCGTCAGCACCTTCCCAATTCGGGTAGAAAAACGCAGTGATGCATCAAGCACTAAGTCCATCCGTTGTGCGTATAGACTTCGGTCAAAAAGGTTGCCCGTATTCAACTCATAAGGAGCACCAGGTTCCCGCAAATCCCGCATAACGTCAAAGCGCAATTGAGTTTGCCAGCCCCTATGAATACGCCACAGCCCATAACCATTGTATTTCAATTGCTTATCTCGAAAACCCCATCCGGTACCTACGCCCCATTCGTATTTTTTGGATAATTGTAATGGACGGTGTTGGGCATTGGTAAAACCTACACCAAGACGGATACCCTCGTATTCGTTTAAACGCACAATGCTACCCAATTGTAATCCGATACCTTTATACATTGGCCATACACCTGTATTCAAAGCACTAATTATTTTAGCCCAACGATCAAATTTATTTACAACACCAATACTATCGATACTTAAATAGGTATTGCGTTCGCGTTCCGATATAGGCAAGTTTTGATGCCAAGGTAGCCAGGCTATAGAATCGCGAGTCGCAGCATTTTTCTGGATCGTTAGTGGTTGTTCTGGGTTGAAATCTTTGGTTTTTAGTTGGGCAAAGGGCTGTACCTCTGAAATAAAACTATGCCCGGTGGCTTTTACGCCCATTTCTGGTGATGGATACCTTGCAGCCAGTAATTCAAAATTCAATTGTTGCGGAAACCATTGACCGGTATCACCTACCGTTTGTACAAAAGAATAAGCCTGCTCAAGGGTCATATTAAGGTTTTCGTTGCCAAATGCGGGGTTTGCAATTACATTTTGCACTGCATAATACTTTGAATTGATATGCAAAGTACCTTTCAGCGCCATAAATACCTTTCCTTTTCGGGGCTTAAAACGAAGCACCCATACGGTATCTTTATCCGTAAAAAGGGTATCTTCTAGGCTAAAAAAATACAATTTTGTGCTACCCGGACTTACAGGATTCACAAATTTTTTGTCCATAATGGGCAGGAAATCGCCATAAAAAGTAAAGGGTTGCACTGCATTTGCTACGGTAACCAGTGCTGCATCCTGAAAGCCACTTACCCGATTGAGCAATACTTTTTCTTGGGTCAAGTTGGGGGCTAAAAAACTGCGTTCCGTTACACTTTCCATAAAGAACAAGTGCCGTTGCTCCATGATGCGTTCGGTTTGCTCAAATCCCTTTATTTCCTGCTCCTTTTTCACCTTTTTTTCAAAAATGGCACGGTTGGGCAAGGCATCTAAAGCTACCTTATTATAGGTTTTGCAGATATACGAATTATTGCGTTCGGGATTATTGCGGTGCCGATTGGCGATTACCTTGCGCATCAGGATATCGGCAGGATTTTCACCCGCAATAATATCTACGGCTGCCAAGGCATTGTCGGTGGGTTTTAATACAATATTGAGTTGTTGAAGATCAAGCGCCTTTAACTCCTGAGCGGTTAAAACTAACTCCTGAAACCCAACATAACGGAACGTCAAAGATTGTAAACGGCCTTTAATGGGCAAGGAAAAACCACCTTCAATATCGGAAAATGTTACTTTTTTATCATCGGCTTGCGCAATAATGCTCACAAACGCCAAGGATTCACCATCACTCGCCGTAATGCGACCTTTGAGCGATATTTGTGAAAATAGTAGTGTAGGGATCAGTAAAAGTGTAGTGAAAATAAAAGATTTGTTCATAAAAGATCTATTCATAAAATATGGTGATGTAAAAATGTTATCATGTAGGTTGTCCATTGCGCGCTAAAGGGGAATATCCTATAACGATTCTTTCTTGGGCTTTTTTACTTCCTCTGCCCCTTGCACCACTACTACAATTTCGCCTTTTATCTCTTTTGCGCTAAAATGCGCTTTTAGTTCTGCCAAAGTTGCCGTTTTTACTTCTTCAAATTTTTTGGATAATTCCCGCGCCACACACGCCACCCGATCTGTCCCGCAAACGATCTCTAATTCTTCCAGACATTTGATCAATCTATATGGTGACTCGTACAAAATAAAGGTATGTGGTAACGAGGCTAAATAGCGCAACCGCGTTTGACGACCTTTTTTATGGGGCAAAAAACCATCAAAATGAAACGAATCGCTCGGCAAACCCGACGCCACTAACGCCGGTACAAAAGCCGTTGCGCCAGGTAAACACTCCACCCGAATATCGCGCCGTACACAAGCGCGTACAAGCAAGAAACCCGGATCACTAATAGCAGGTGTACCAGCATCACTTACTAAAGCGACGATGGTGCCTGCCCCAATTTCATCGGCAATCCGCTCCACCACAGTATGCTCATTGTGCGCATGGAAGGCGCGCAACGGTGTTGTAATGCCATAATGGTCGAATAGCCGCCTTGTTGTACGGGTATCTTCAGCATACACCACGGACACTTCTTTAAGAATGCGCAAAGCACGTAATGTAATATCTTCTAGGTTGCCAATAGGCGTTGGAACTACAAAGAGCATGAGTTATTGTGGACTAGGAACGGTTATTGGTTTATTGACCAAATGCAAACTGCACAATATTGGCCCCCATTTGGAGTGCTTTTGTGCGGAGTTCGATCGGGTCTTTGTGCACATCGTCCCAGCCATCACCAAGATCGGTTTCAAAATTGTAAAAACACACTAAACGACCTTGCCAGATCAAACCAAAACCTTGAGCGGGTTTGCCATCGTGTTCATGGATTTTGGGCATTCCGTTTTTGAAATCGTATTTTTGATGGTAAATAGGATGCGCAAAAGGCAGTTCAACAAAATCCAATTCTGGAAAAACCTTTTTCATAGCGGGACGCACAAATGGATCAAGGCCAAAATCATCATTTAAGATCAAAAAACCACCCGCTTCCAAGTATGTACGGAGATTTTTGGCTTCTATTTCGCTAAAAAGCATATTGCCATGCCCTGTTGCATACACAATTGGGTGGTTAAATATTTCAGCGCTGCCGGGCTCTACCGTACTGTACTCCCCGTCAAAATTAGTTTTGATATGCTCGTTACAAAACTTTGCTAGGTTTTTAAGCGAATTCACGTCATTGTACCAATCACCACCGCCAGCATATTTGAGCAAAGCAAGTTTGATCGTTGGCTGCGGCGTAAACGATGCAAGGGTGAAGAAAAGAAATGCGGTGATTATAATGCTATATTTTTTCATGTTTGTTGTTTTAATTTTAATTTGCAGTGTACTTAGTACCAAAGCCCGCAAAAGTACGAAGTAAACACGATGCTACTACAATATTTATTGTATTTGCGTACCTACATTCCATATCGCCCATTTAGATCCCGCATCAAAATCGGCTTTTTCCCAGTATTCCATACATATACCTTGACCACAAACGGCGCTGCAATACCTGTGGGTAAAACAGTGCGCAATCCTACCGGCCAAAAATCATGCGTCCCGATCCCCATTGGACAATATTCGTTAGTGGCATAATGTGCTGTTTGGCCATTTGCATCCGTCACGGCCAGTACCAATTGGCAACAACCGATATTATGGGGTGCTTTTATCCTTACCGATGCTTCAAACACCCTATTGGCGCGATCCGATTGCTCAAAACGCTGTGTCCAACCAGCAGAATAACCTTCGGCAGCCACCTCTGCTACTTCGGTATTGGATTGCCATGTTGTGGAAGGAGGAATGGGTTTGCGCTGGGGTATCCACCCTGAATTGGTATCTACTCCAATCCATTCCAATTGAAATAGACTACTATCCATTGTCCAAGATGCACCTTGTGGGAAAAAGAAACGAATATCGTCGGGTATTCGATAAGGCTCGTTGTTGCTACTAGGTAATTCGAGCCAAGGTGCAATCCAAAAACCCGTAGCCGCTAATGCCGGAACAATTTTAATACGACGGGTAACACTACCAAATTGCAAGTCAGCCATTATAGGATCGTCTTTGTAAAAAAGCGATTTGATGCGCCCTGATCGTGTTTTATCAAATTTAGCCTTCAAATATACAATCCCATTTTGCGCCGGCAGACGATCCTGCCAACCTGCTGTAAATGGCATTGTTTTTCGTTCGCCAAGGTGATGACCAGCGGTCTTTTCCAATAGTAAAAATTTAGGATGACGAACACGCACCTTATAGTTATCTACCATGTGCAGGAGCGTTTGTGGTGCATCTTGCAAAATATAACGATCATCAATACCCATTAGTTGACCACTTTCTTCGTAGGGTTTTAAATGAAAAATGATAAAATCGGGTGTAGGATTGTCGTTTTGAGCATCTAGTTGATCGAGCCAAGGGTGGTAAGCAGCATAACTTTGAGGGATATGCCGAGGCAGCAGGTTCAATTGGTTGGCCGCAGCGTAAGAATAATGCCACGGAAAAACATCTACTGTGCCGTTGCCGATGATTTGCCGAACCGAATCGGGGAGTACATGTGGTTGGAGGCGTTTAGTGCCTGCTTCCAAGGCGTTTTTTTGTTTTTCGTCAAAATGCAATAACCAATCCAGCCCATTGCGCCAGCCTGTACCACGCCATTCGTAAGGGTTCCAGCCTTCGGCGTTACGCAAATTGAAAAAGAAGCAGAGCAATGCAGCACTTGCTACCGCAAAATGATACCACCGGACATTGGTTGCCAAAAGCAGCAATACCGAAAATGCCCATAAATACATCCGAAAACTAGCATCAATATGCCAAATATCTTCCCGTGAAATACCGTATTTCCAAAATGCAAAAACGGGCAATAAGAGCAACCACCACGTATAGCGGTCTTTGGTAAACAATGGCCATACCAACCACCCAAACCAAAAAACACCCAATAACACAATATTATTATCAGGATAATGGCATACAGCAGCAGAATTACCCAATGTTAACCGCACCGTAGCTAGGAGCATCGTACCAAACCCATTCAAATTGCCAAAAAACAAGAGCCAGCCAAGTACCATTGCAACAGGAATGGCGAGTACGCCTAATCCAAATTTGAGCCATTGGCGCGTTATGCCAAAATTCAGCCAAATAGCCATTCCAAATAGCATTGCAGCGGGCAAACCAATCACCGTTTTGGTATAAAGGCCAATCGTAGTGAGTACAGCAGCGGTAGTGAGCCATACCCATTTCATTTTTTGGGTTGTCGTGTTTACTAAAAATACGGTATGTGCCACCGTCGCAAAAAGCAACACATCCATCATATTGATTTTCAACCAAATAACAAGCAAAACAACCTGAATCCAATAGTGTTTTTTCCCTTTATCGGCAACGAGCAAAAGACCTGTCCAGGCAAACAACACACGAAGTAAAGCGTTGAAAACCAATGCATAAGCAAGATTTTGGCCGATGGGTAATGGTGTTTGCAGGAAATCCAATGCGCCATGCGGAAATATGATGTGCGCAAGTGCTGCACGGTCATTGACCCAAAGGTAATTGTACAACCACGCACAAGACCCATCTACCGATATATCGAATTGTGGATACCATGCAGGATAAGTAAGGGCTGTGGCGATACAGGCCAGTATGAGGTGGCGCAAATTCATGCGCAAATATGGAAAAAAATACAGAATCTCAACCGTTTTTAGGGTGTGAATATTAGGATACGCTTATCTTTGTACTCGATTTCAATGGACAAACAATTAATTATAATATTACACTATGAAAAAAACAAATTTTATCCTCATCCTTTGGTTGTCATTTTCGGCAACACTCGTGGCTCAGAATCCACATGGCAAATCATTTGACCAAATATTTGAAGAAATGGAGCGCAGTATGCAGCGCGGCATTCCCAAGCAAAAAACGGATACAATACAGATGAAACCGGGACAAAAGCAGTATTTCCAAATGAGCCCCGATTCGTCTTCTTATTTTTATTTCAAAGTGGATACTTCCTTTAACGGAGGTAGTTCTATGCAGCAATTTTTCCAATTTGGTAGTCCATTTGGCAATGATCAGATGGACAGTGGTTTTGGGAATTTCAATGATATGTTCCGCCAAATAGAAGAAATGCAACGCCAACTATTTGGGCTACCATCCAACCCTCATGCACCAAATGCCGATCCGACACCGGATGATGGCTTATTACCTGAAGAGCGTATCCGCCAAAGAGAGGAGGACGAAAAACTGGGTAAAAAACCCACTACTCCGGCTAAGACAACCAAACCTAAGATCAAAACTACTAGAATTTAAGTATATTTTGCATCTTGTGCGTAATGCTTGGCATACATCATAGCACCTCCCGCCAAACTGATGTCTTTCAGGAGTGCTCCTATGGCTAATCTCGTTGCTTCACCTCCAGCCGTTGCATTGGGGATATGGAGCATAAATACCATTAAGAGTAAAAAGATGGCTAATAGAATGGTGGCCAATTTGTCCAATTTGCCCAAAAGCATACTTATTGCTGCTGCAATAAGGCCAATTCCCGTAAGATATACCCAAAATACTTTAACTGGCAAATAGGATGGTACCACCATTTGCGCCATCGTTTCGCCTTCTAGTAGGTGCATAAGCCCAAAAAGCGAAAACGGAAGTGCAAAAAACCAACGACCCAAAGATAAAAATGCGTTCATAAATCATGTTGCTTTCCTGAAAAACAAGAAAATTATATCTTATTTGTACGGATTAGCGGCGAAAGAAACGGTAGTTTTGAGCAATCCACAAAGTTTTCAGGTAAAAATCTGTCTCATTACCTAAATATCCAGTTTCCTATAATCGCTAATTTTTCTCGTATGTACTTCCATACTGACTAAATCTGTGGTGCGCCCCATCATCGGACTAAATTTTGCATGCCAAACCACTTCCTCCGAAATATACGAACGCCGTGCATGCACCAATTGCTCGGTGGCCTCATCTATGCCTTTAAGTAGTACCAAAATTTCAGCATTGGCATCTAGTAGCTGTGCTTCATTAAGGCCAAACAAGGGACTGTCTGTATTAATTGCATGTACAATTGTCCAAGACATGGAAAAAAACGTAATTTTACTGATCTCTAAATCCAATTTAAAGAAACGACGCGCCACTTCACCAGTTTCTTCATCCCGCTGATTAATGGCCAATGTAGCTTCTACCTCAGCCTCAACTAACTCGCTTTTTCGCGGATTAACCATACGAAACATCAGCGCAGTCGTATCCAAATATGGAGAGATAAGCATGTTTTCGCTAAACTTTACCTTAGCAACTGGTCGGCTAAAACGTCCGTATAGCAAACCAGAAATCAATGCGAAAAAGAGCAAACCCAAAAACGATTCTAAGGATGCCAAAATACTGGCAGCCAAACCATTCGGGCTGATATGGCCATAACCTACCGTTGTAATGGTTTGAGTACTAAAGAAAAAAGCGTGCATCCAAGCGTCCCAAAATGAATTGGTGGGCATATTGGTCAGTTGCCCCATACTACCCAAGCAGTACAAAGTAGCAAAAATAGCATTAACGAGGCCAAAAACTACAAAAACCAAGGCAAAAAAACGCCGATGCGACATGGTTACTAAATGGTAATATACATTGTCAAACGGGCCGCTCCGATGGCGGATTACATTAAAAGAACCATCGGGATTGATGAGGCGGCCTTGGGTGGTGATATGGCGACCCAAACCCAACTCACTCTGCCGTTGACCTATACGTGGTACAAACTTTGACATATCTTTGTTTTAATCGAATAAATATAAGGAATTAACAAACAATAAAAGTGTTTTTTAGTTGTACTACCAACTATAACAACGCTCAAGTCAACTATTAAGTAAAGCGTTTTTTTATCAAAAAACAGGATATTCTCTTTGAGATTTGAGTACTTTATTCTATATAACATTTCAATATTACGGATAAATTATGAAACGGCGCGCTATTGTATGGTTTCGAAATGACCTAAGGCTGCATGATAATGAGGCGATTACCAATGCACTGCGTATGGCAGACGAAGTCATTCCTGTTTACGTGTTCGATGAACGAATTTTTATGGGCAAAACACGCTTTGGGTTTGCTAAAACTGGAAAGTATCGTGCTCGATTTATTTTGGAAAGCATCGAAGATTTAAAGCAAAATCTGAAAAAAATTGGCTCCAACCTCGTCATAAGAATAGGTAAACCCGAGGAAATACTCGCCGAAATGGCTAAATTGCACCATACCTCATGGGTTTTCTGCAACCGAGAGCGCACCAAAGAAGAAGTTGAGGTGCAAGATGCTTTGGAAAAAAACCTTTGGGAAAGTGGTATTGAGTTGATTTATACCAGAGGTAAAATGTTGTACCATACTCAAGATTTGCCAGCACCAATACAACATATACCAGATGTATTTACTGCTTTCCGAAAGGAAAACGAAAATATTACCAAAATAAGACCTCCCTTACCCACGCCAGTTAGTATGCCGGCATTGCCTAGTGAGGTGGAAGTAGGTAATATGCCTAGTCTGATTGATTTTGGACACGAACCATTTGAGACAAACCCCAATGCTGCATTTGCTTGTAAAGGTGGTGAGACAGCCGGAATTGAGCGGTTGAAATATTACTTATGGGAAACAAATGCCGCCGCTACTTATAAACAAACCAGAAATGGTCTGATTGGATCTGATTATTCCACTAAGTTCTCCCCATGGCTCGCTACAGGCTGCCTTTCACCCAAGTATATCTATGCAGAACTCAAGCGTTATGAAAAAGAACGCACCAGTAATGAAAGCACTTATTGGATCTTTTTTGAGTTGCTTTGGCGCGATTTTTTCCGATTAATGGGCAAAAAACATGGCAATCGTATCTTCCTAAAAGGAGGTACACACAATAAGCCATTGAAACACCTGCGCAATAATCAAGAAATGTTTGCAGTCTGGGCAGAGGGCCGTACAGGCGTTCCATTTATAGATGCCAATATGCGCGAACTGGCAGAAACTGGTTTTATGAGCAACCGAGGCCGCCAAAATGTGGCTTCTTTCTTGGTGCGTGACCTAAAGGTAAATTGGCAAATGGGAGCAGAATATTTTGAAAGTCAACTACTCGACTATGATCCTTGCAGCAATTGGTGCAACTGGAATTATGTAGCAGGTGTGGGTAGCGATCCACGTGAAGACCGTTATTTTAATATCCTCACCCAAGCCAAAAACTATGATAATAATGGTGATTTTGTCCGCATTTGGTGCCCCGAACTAAAGGACGTACCTAGAGACTACATTCATCGCCCCGATTTACTTACCACCGCACAAAAACAAGCGTATAATATGGGTCAATACCCGAAAGCAGTGGTAAAAATTGATAAATGGGCTGGGTAGAGATGTAATGAAAAAGCGATTTAGACCAATATTGCAGGTCTAAATCGCTTTTTTTTATACAATATGCTATTCCCCCATGTTGACTAGTTGATCGGTATCTGCTTTTACGCATCCTCCTGCGTGCGCATTTACTAGCACAACTAGTTGTTTGTTTATTGATCTGTTGTGGGGTTTTCTGGTTGGGCGGCGTCTTTTTCTGCTGCGGCTTTTGCCTGTTTGACTGCGCGGGCTTTTTCCAATCCTTCCAAGCGCCTCCTTTTTACCTCATCACTCGTTGTACTTTCCTTTTTAACCTTTGCTGGCTTTTCCGGTTTGGCTACTGGTGCGGCTTTGGCCTTGGGGGGCGCGGGTGTTTTAGGCAATGCCGTAGTTGAAGCCTTTTGGGGAGCAGCAACCGTTGTTTTTTCCTTTTTAATATTTGCAAATTGCGCCAATCTCGCTTCTTCTTCTGCAAGGGCTTCCTGTCGAGCGGCGGCTATTCTTGCCCGTGCTTCCTCCCTTGATGCAGAGACTACCTTATCTTTAGTGGCGGCCGCTTTAGGAGTTGCAGCTTTAGTGCTGGCTGTTTTTTTAACGGGCGACTTGGCAATGGCTTTTGGCGTTTCGGTGGTATTGGCTGGTGTTTCGACAGATACTCCTGCTACTACTTTTACTTGCTTGGCAGGAGTTGCCTTTTCTTTGTTCGGTGCGGCTTGGGGTATTACAGATTTCGGGCTGTCTGCTTTTGTGGCAGATACTGCTTCTGAGGCTTTGGCTGTTGCTTTTGCGGCGGCTTTTTCAAATTTTTGTTCCGCTTTACTTGGAGGAATTTCCAATTTACCAGAACTTACCAATCGTATATGGCCTAGATGATGCTCGGTATGCCAAGCATACAATGCAATGGCCTCGGGTAATAGGACGACGCGGTTCATGGCAGGATGGAAATAACCTTTTTCAAGATCCAACACTGATAACGATTCCAAGAAATCGATCCACTTGGAATGCAATACCTTTAGCAATCGAACAGACGGCTTTACAGATGCAGCTTTCCCTGATTCTAGTTCTGCCCAAGCCTGTTCGTCGTAAGGTTTAATGATTGGATTTTTTTCGGTTACAGCCATTTTCATCCGAATATAGGCATTAACATGGCTGTCTGAAAGGTGATGAATGACCTGACGAACTGTCCAGCCTCCTGATCGGTATGGTGTATCTAATTGCGTTTTCGTAATATTTTTCAGAATTTTTTTCAATTCCTTAGGAAGACTGGCAATAATCTTAATATTCCTTTTGGTTTCATTGATGGTATAGTTTTTCCCATATTCAAATTTGCCTATTGGGTAACGGCGACTTTCCTGCTTGTCCATTGTACGCTTATTTTCTATACAATTAAATCATTGTATGTGGTGTGAGTAAATATTTTTTAGTTACTGTTTTCCTTTAAGATGATTAGGCATTTTCTTAGTTCAAACGAAATAGCAAAAATTAAACGAAGCAAATGTAGAATACTCCTTGTTTATTTTGATAACTTTGGGCAATAAAAATAAAGTACAGATTGGTTTTAACTTTACAAATTATTCTTGTTTTGACTTTAACAGTACCGCATCAAAACCCAATTCTGTCAACTTTTCCGAACTTAACTCTTCTAAACTAATGATTTCCAGCACATTACCATCTTTATTGCGTACGCTAACAATCACTTTTTCAGATAAATCTGCCTTTTGTTGTTCTTTTTCTGCTTTTTGGTGCAAACTGGTCGCATGGTTCTGCGCTTCCGCTAGTTTTGCGGTAGCGAGATGTTCGCGTTCGGTGGCTTCCTTGATTTGTTTTTGAAGACCTGCATTTTGTTCTGTACTTTCACCCAATAACAACCGCAATTCCTCAATTTTGGTTTTCACTGCTGCAAGGTCATTTTCTCGTGCATTTTTTTCTTCTTCGGCTTTTATGGCGGCCATACGTGCGTTTTCGGCGCGTTCGCGGGAGGCCAATTCTTGGTCGATCTGTAGTTTTTCACAATTTTGAAGTGCTAAAAGTTTTTCCAAACTCACCAAATCCACAGACACAATATAATCAAGTCTGAATTGGTCTGTACTACTGTACACTTCGCCATTTGCACTAAATGCGATGCCATTTACGGCAATATCGGTATCTGCTTTTCTGAATGCGCGGGTATAAACCGTTGTTAATTTAGCGGAACGGACATAGTATGTTTTCTTTTTTACTAAATCATTTACTTTTTGCGAAGCACTGCAAATATCCAAATATGGAATATAATCCTCGGGTAAAAAAGCAACACCTATATCTGTTATCACCACTTCATATACCGCATCTCGTTCTACTTTGGTCGATGCAATAGCGTAAGCACCATTATGTTTGAATTTTGAATCTATTTTTGCATTAAAAATCACATCTGCGGTAGAGGTGGTTACTACTGGTGGTTTGCCCTCTTTCACAAAACGGGTCAACACAGATGTTTTACTCCCTTCAATAATAATCATAGACCCTACCAACTGATCTATATTATTGACAAAACCCGCTAATCCTTTAATAAATGTACGGCTTTTATAAGAATCGGGCAGATCAAAGCCCAAAGTAACTGGATTTAATGAGATTTTTTTTGAGCGTTGCGCCGTTGCAGTAGCAGTAAGGATGAGGGTGCTGATTAGAATAACGAATAGTCGCATTAGCGTGTTATTGGTAAATAATGTAAAATTGAGCAAGGAGAACGTTGAAAACGTATAATAGGGCTTATTATTTTATGCTGCAGTCCCTTAAAGTTCAGGTTGAATGTATCCAATACCCGCGTACGCCATTATCCTCATTTGTACCCTAAAAAAAACAAAGGCTTGTTGCACTAAAAACATAATAAAAATCAGTGTACCCGATCCCATACCCAAATGTGCATCCAAACTGAGGTAAGTTGCTGTTATTACAACCAATAATAGCACAAACAATAAACCCAAGCCAAGCATTTTTCTTTTATTTTTCCCAAAAATCAATCGACCGCTGTTGATCGCATTCCGAATAGTACCCTCTGTTTTGATCTTGATAATTCGGCTATTCACCGACCAAATAAACAAAACGACTAATCCCATCAACCAAACAGAAAGGGCAGCGAGTATCATCCAAACACTATACACCTCTGTGGGGAAAACCTCCACCGACCGTTGGAAAAAAACAAGTACGGGCAGCAGGGTTACGACCGTCCAGACCAATGTAAAAAGAAGAAAAATGGCCGCAATTTTTAAAAAAGAGAAAAAATAGGTAGCGGCACTTTGAAAAAAAATACGCCCCTTGGCCTGCTCTGGATGCATGACACAGTAGATTAATCCAGCATCAATAAATACCGAAAAAATGAGCCACGTGAGCAATAGCCACCGTAATTGGCCAATCAAAGGTGTAATGGACGCGCCGTGCACTTTTAAAAAATCGGTGATAACGGTATGGTCGTAATTGGTTAGTAATTTGTTGATTTCCAAAGAATTACCGATTGAAGATTGCATTACATGATATACCTGCATACCCAAGGTAAGTGCGATGCAAAATTGAAAAAAATAAACAATGGCCGCTATTCGCCATTGCTGCATACCTATTGAAAAACCGTATTTGAATGCTTTGAGCATATTGTATTTACATTAAAAAGCCAATCGTTTGAAACAGTTGTTGTATCCAAAATAGTACTTTTGCGGCATATTTCCACAATGGCGCAGCGGCGGGTTGCAATGTGAGGCTATTATTATTCAGGTCAATATCCAAACTTATGTTGCGTTGTGGGTCAATCTGTGCTGATACTACTGGAGAGGCGGCACTGATCTCAAAAATTTTCATCCCGTCTTCGCCCGACCAATACAATGTTTGTGTGGAGCCATCTTCGAAACGCACCAAAACTTCTACGGGAAATACCCAATCTCCTTTGCGCTGGACGGTCACTTTCGATAACAATTTTGTTGCCCCGCTACCATCTTTATAGGTCAAATCCGTAGCATTTTGCCCAAAAACACCTTGCGGTGCTATTGATTGCTCGTTGGTGATCCGTGTTACTGCGTAATCCAATATAGCAGTGCTAAAAATACCTTTATTGAATAAGGCAAGGGTATTGTGAGCCGTAATTGAATCGGTCGAAGTGGCGAGTTCCTGTTGTAGCACCGCTAGGAAATCGGTACCGCGTGGGTGTTTAAATTTCCACCGTTCAAAATAAACACGGAGCATTTTGTCCATTTTATCCGTACCCATCAAGGCTTCTACGGTACGGAGCGTGGTGGCTGTTTTGCTATAGATCAATGCTTTGAAATTGGACTCCGAAAACTCCCAACCGGGTCTTGCGATGATCCCTTCTCTTGGGTTGGCCATTGTGGTATATTCTACCCGTGTCAGTTCGCGGTTACTGAACCCATATCCCATTACGTCCACCAGCCCATTTTTAGGCCCGTATAATGCATCAATGATGCGGTCTTCAAAATAAGTCACAAAACCCTCATCCATCCAAGGCTCTTCTTTTTCGTTGGAAGCCAAGATACCCATAAAATACTGGTGCGTAAACTCATGCACCACCAAAGACTCCGGTAGTCGGATTTGATCGGGCATGGCGTAAAAAGTACCTACCGTGACTAGCGTAGGATATTCCATAAGCCCCGAGCGCAAGCCGTGGAAAGGCGGATCTACCACAGTGATGGTCGGGTATGGGTATTTGCCGATATGTTGTTCGAGGTATTCCAAGGCAAATTTTAATGCTTTTAGATAGCGTTTGCCAAGGTGCGCGTGTTCGGGAGCAATGAGTAATTGTATTTGGACATCGTTCCAACGGTCTTCTTGTACCGTAAATTTAGGATAAACCGACCAAGCAAAATCAATAATATCTTCGGCGTGATAATGTCGTGTTATCGTACCATTATTGTTATTTTTTTCATCGACCAAACAACCGGATGCGCCCATTACAAATTTGTTTTCGGTTGTGATATGCACATCATATACCCCAAAATCGGCGTAAAATTCGTTATTTCGGTGAAACTGGTGGCAATTCCAGCCCCATATTCCTGATTTACTTTTTTCAAAAACACCCAATTGAGGAAACCAATGGCAAAACAGGTAGAAATCGCGGCTATAACCTGCTCTGGCTATTGTTTTTGGCATTTTTGAACGCCATTTTAGGTTAAAAACGGCAGTTGCTCCGGGGGCAATAGGTTTATCCAAAGGAACAACCAGTACCGATTGGTCGTTGGGGCTGCCGCTGTCCGATTTTGCATAGTACTGATTGGCACTTAAATCTGTACCGTTTTCACGCGTAATTTTATCCACCTCTATCCAGCCCCATTCATCTTGGGTGCGGTCGGTAAAACTTTGCCCAAAAATATTACTCGCTCCGCTCAAAAACGTGGATTCCGTATTTTTAAATGCATTGAGGTACATATAAATGCGGAGTTCCTGAATGGGTTCGGGTGATTGGTTTTGGAAGGTAATAACTTGAGTTGCATCAATGGATTTATGCGCATCATCAAGGGTAGCGTGGATCGTATAATTGGCAGGCCGCGCGCTCAATGGCTGCAAAAAATAGGCATTACACTGCCCGTAAGCCTGTTGCTGCGCTAAAAAAAGCAGTATATAAAAGATGAAAGTGCGCATGATCGTGTTTGTAAAAAATGAACATGCAAAGGACGTGAAAAAAAACGAAATTATGGTCAACGCAACCATTTTACCATATTCGGGAAAGTAGTATCAGCCATACCCATCCAAGTCAACAGTGGTAATCCGATATAATTACCGGAAGTAAAGTTCTCGATATGCCAGTCACTAGCATCTTTGTAACCGTAGGGGTGAAAAACGACATTTTCTTTTAGTCCAATGGCTTTTAGCGCGGCAAAAGACCATAAAATGGCCGTAATTTCTTCGCCCATTGCCTTATTGGTATCGTTGTCTTTGATGATATTGCCCCCCAAACTTGGTCGTTCATCGGCAGGTGTCACTGCAATATGCCCTGCTTCGTGGAGCAGGTCGCCAGGGTATTTGAGTTGGGCAAGGTCAATTTTCAAAACACCATTTTGGATGGTAATACCGGGTAAAAAAGTATCTTGATCGAGTGTTTCAAACGCCGTTTCAATACCAATTTTGTTTAAAAACTGGGTAATTCTACTTGTAATAAGGATATTTTCCAGCCATTCGTTCATTAGGCAGTCCACGACCAAATGTATCCGCGCCTGATCGCTATTATTTTCTACACTATGTGTTTTGGTGAAATCGGCGTACCAAAGTCCCCCTACTTGCATGGGTACGCGCTGATGATCGACCCAAAAAAATACCTCATCATTGGTTTGGATCGGGATATGCAGCCGTACTTCTTCTGCCATATCGTCTGCATGTTCCAAAATACGTGCGCCTGCGCCCAAAAGCATCAGCCGTGCCGCGCCCACTGGGCATTGTAACTGCTCCAATACCTGTTTAAAATAAGTACAGCGTTCTAGTATGGGCGTATTTTTAAAACTATTATTATGTTCGTTAATCGGTACAGCATGGACTACTAAGGGATGGCCGCCTACAGCACGCAGCGGGACAAGTGCCCACTCGCCTTCATATTCATCATTGCGGTAATGCCCAATCCATTCCTCGGATTGCACTTTGCGGAGGTCGGATTGCAGTAATTCGGGATCAAAAGAAAAAGGGAGGCGCAGTGCGGTCATAAGATGAAATGCTATCCTATTTGGGATATGCTTGGGCAAATATAGACACAAATCTACTCAACGCCGATAGTTGGAAGAAGGTAAATGATGAAAAACAGGTATTTCTACGTGGTAAACGTGTTCATTATCCCCTACCCTATCGTGGATAAACGGTTAAATCAAATGCTTGGTTATTGTTTTCACGTTCCTAGATAAATGACCAAATTGCAAAAAACAAGATACAAGTACTGATTAAAAGTGCTACAAAAACCCCGTAGGCGAGCATTTTTGCTTTTTTCCACCATAAAACACCGCCCATGAGTGCTACCAATACTAGGACAAGGTATATGTTGATGCTCATTAGATTCAGCAGGACATATTCAACAAATAAAGTAGCCATTATACATCCGCAAATATGCCTGCGCTGTTTCCTCCATTGTAAAAGGGATATTGGACTTGTCCAGCAAAGGTGCATTCAGCGCATGAAGTACCTCGATGCTCAATTCCTTTGGTGTTCGACCCAGTTGATTGGTAAGTTGTGGGGCAATCCCAACAGGCGTACTTACCACTCGACAACCATTCATTGCTGCCTCTGTCAAAACAAAACCAAACGACTCAAAATGGGCAGTATGCAAAAGGACTTTTGCTGCTCGCATCCGCTCTAATACCTGTGGGCGAGGTACTGATCCGCGCAAAACTACAATATTTTCCAATCCATATTGTTGAATGAGGTGTTCTAGTATGGGTTGTTCCACACCGCCACCAATCAACTCAGCGCGAAGTTCCGGTTTGGATGCAGCGACTGCGGCCACCACTTGCAACCACAGTGTCCAGTTTTTGACGGAAATAAGAGAGCCGCATCCTAATATATCCAGTGGTCGTTGCGTTGGCAAATGCGAAAGCCCCCCCTGCCCCCAAGGAACGATACAGGCTGCGCGATAACCTGTTGTTGCTTGGAATACATCATTATGAAAATCGGAGAGTGCTACCAAGGAAGCCGTGTGTTGTTGGCGCAAAAAATGGCGGTAGCGGTTACTCGGCAGCACATCTTGCCCCATCAGAGTGGTATAGTGTGGAATACCCCATTTTTTGCTCAGGTGCTGACCAATTAACCAGCATGGCCCCAGCCAAAAACTATGGATTACATCAAATTTTTGTTGTGTGTTAGCCCTTTCTGCAAAACGCTTTGCACGTATCCGATTGAACCAGCGTAACTGTCCATTCCCCGAGAAAACGGGTATTTCATTCCATCGGTATCCGCCGCCACGAAAAGGGTAATCAAGTGTAATAATTTGTAAATCAATGCCTTGTGCAATAAGTTCACTTGCTAATAATTGTAGCGGAGGAATACAGTTTAAATCGTTTTCGTCGGCTGCAAAACCGGGACTAAGCCAAAGTACGCGCATGATGTGCTGTTGTTGCTAACTGTTTGTGATACGTGTACTAGATGAAGAAATGTTATTTTACCTCTTTGCGCAACTGCTCAACAAATGATGTTTTAATGCTAAATATACGGCCGATGTGTTCGTCGCTTAGCATTGGATTTTTAGCCATGTAGAGTAGTAATATTTCTTTCCTACCTATTATTTTTCTAACCTTTTCTATACCTTCTACGATACCCAATTCGCGCCCTTTTATAAAATGTTTTGCTGAAAACTCGGGTATTTTATGCAATAACGATCCTTTTTCTTTGTGATTGGGATCATTCGCTATTCTTCTCAAACGCTTAACAGACACAGTCTTAATATTGAGCATAGCAGCAATTTCTTTATCGCTCTCTATTGGATTCTCAATAATGTAGTCAAGTTGCATTTTTTCTATACCTTTTTCAATACCCTCTGCTTTACCCTTTTTAAAAGCATAATCTGTGAATTCTTGAATCAAAGGGCGGAAGTACTCTAGTTCTTCTTGAGTAAATTCACTTTCCTGATTATTTTCTTTAGTGTCATCGAATTGTGATACTTGTACCATATAAAAGAATGTTATTTTGACTTACAATATTATAATGCGAGTACTTAGCCTCGCTTAGCCTCTTATTTTCGGCCATGCGAGTTTTAAATATAGGACTCAATAAACTTTATTTTAATTTTTTTCGCAATTGCTCAACTAACGAAACTTCAATATCAAAGTTATCCGCAATTTGCTTGTTGCTGAGCGTTGGATTTTTTGCCATGTATGTAAGTAATACTTTTTCCATACCTTTTTCCATACCCACTTCTATGCCTTTTTCTATACCCACTTCTATGCCTTTTTCCATACCCACTTCTATACCCACTTCTATGCCCTCTTCTTTACCTTTTTTAAACGAATCCACTAGAAATTCTGGAAGAAAAGGCAATAAACTCTGTTCTTCTGGAGAGAACTCCTGTTCATAGTTCTTTGCCTTTTTGTTAACTGTTTGTGATACGTGTACCATATAAAAAAATGTTGCTTGTACGATAATGTTTAAAGGAAATGTTTTTACAGTTTGTGCTGCAAAAATAATGACTTTTTTCCAATGTTCTGCCAAATATTTTTCATTTCTCGAGTATTTGAGCGCCAAAAAAATATTCCTTAAGTCTATGAATTTAATGGCCTCTATTTCACTGTCCTTTAAATGCGAAATATCCAATATAACATAATCGAATGAAGGGACATACTTCAGTAAGTTTTTGGGTGCTTTTGGGAAAAGTGTAGCCGGTGTTTCTTTTTCCAAAGCCGCACTGCCGTGGTAAATTAATATTGGAATGGTCAATGCCAACTCCTTATTCTGCTTTCGATCTTCCATTCGCTTATTCACGATATAACGGTTCAATTGCTCCTGAATCGACTCCTCCAACTTATCCGGTTTATCGCTTTTATGCTCAAATATCAAATTAATCATAAACGGTTCTCCCGTTTTGGTCTTTCCTACATAACAAATATCCGCAAAAGTCTCCTTTAGCGTTTCGTCAATAAAGGTCGTATTACTCAGCGTTAAACTATCCAAATCAATACATGCAAAATCCTCAGGATCAAGCACATATTCAATGATTTGTAACGCAATTTCCCTAACTTGTAGTATTATTTTAGCGTACTTGTCGTGCGGATGATGAGCGAATGCAATGCTATCTAAAATATCCATTTTTACTCGGTAGTTTTTCTTGTGAAGAGAATTAGTCGCAAAGGTAAAACATTTGTTTTTATTTAAAAAACAAAATGTTTATTATTTTTTTACCACCTTTGCATTTCATCTATCACAACACAAAATTATGCGCCAACTCGTTATTTGCCTCTTGCTATTCGTGCTGTCCATACACAGCATCCAAGCACAAAAACTTGCACCATTACCACCAGCCGCTGGAGAAATGCTCCCACCATGGGCGCAAGAAATGTACAGCGATCATCCTAATGTTTGGAAGGTAGAACAGCAGTACCGCGATTGGCGCATCAGCCATCCTAACGAAAAAACAACGTTTACCCAATATTACAAAAAATGGCGCCGCGCCGCACAACCCTTCACTAATGCTGAAGGCTGGATTGAAAAACCTAACACAACAGCAACTACTGATTTCGCGCAGCGGATCAACCAATTGAAAAACAACGCCGCTACTACGGGTGTCGCATTGCCCAATTGGACGAGTATCGGGCCTTTTGAGACATTCAATAGTAACGCTGGCCCAAACCCCTTAGCCCAATCTTCCCAAGCCAATATCTACTGTATCGACCAGTCTTTTTCCTCGCCCGATGTGGTCTATTGCGGTACCGAAGGCTCCGAAATTTTTAAAAGTACCGATCGGGGCCTCAACTGGACGTGCATTTCACGCAATGAAGTAATTTCTTCCCCAACGGCATTAGAAGTACATCCAAACAATCCCGATACCGTTTTGGTGGGCGATAACCGACAAATTATCAAATCCGACGATGGAGGAACTACATGGTACAATGTACTGACAGCCAATGATTTATCCGTCAATGAAATTAAAATAAACCCTGCTAATACCCAAATTGTACTGGCGGCTACCTTCAAAGGACTTTACCGCAGCACCAATGGAGGTCTCCAATGGACGCTACTTTTCCCCGAAGCATGCTACGATATAGAATGGAAAACAGACGATCCTTCTACTGCTTTTATCGTACGCAACGATCCTTCCGCCAAAATAGCACGGTTCTATAAATCCTCAGACAGCGGCCTCACCTGGCAATTAAAAGACAACGGTTGGTTCTTCTCCAATGCAGCAGGTGTCAACGATGGCGGCGCAAGATTGGCCGTTACCAACGCCGATCCCAACCGCTTATACGCCGTTCTGATCGGCGAAGCCAAAACGGGCGATTCCGGTTTTATCGGGATTTATCGCTCCGATGATGCAGGCGAAACCTGGACATTGCCCAACCCGCCCGCAGGTGGCCCTTGGATCGAGGATACGCACCCCAATATGGCCACCATTGGCCGCACGGGCGGCTACCATCAAGGTTTTTACAACCTTGGTTTTGATGCCTCCGATACCAATCCCGACCAAGTAATGGCGGGTTTTCTCAACCTCTGGGTTTCTTCCAATGGCGCTCAGTCCTTCTCCTGTATAGGTGGTTATTGCGGTAATTCATTCAATTATGTCCATCCCGATTGCCAAGAAATCGAAATCAACGGCGATGATCTTTGGATGACCAGCGATGGCGGCGTGGAGTACTCCAATGATTTTTTCCAAACACATTATGCCCTTAACAGAGGTATTACCAGTTCCGATTTTTGGGGCTTTGCAACGGGCTGGAACGATGATTTGTTTGTAGGTGGCCGCTACCACAATGGTAATACAGGCTGGTACGAAGATTGGCTGCCCGGCGAATGCCTGAGTTTGGGCGGTGGTGAAGCACCCACGGGTTATGTGAATCCAGGAGCAGGGCGAAAAGCGTATTTTTCGGATACTGGCGGTGCTGTTTTGCCCGAAATGCAAAATGGCTTTACCCAATATATCAACATCGGGAAATACCCCAACGAAAGTTATTACGATTCCGAAAGTGGCGAAATAGAGTGGGATCCGCGCTCGTGGAATACCTTTTATGTGAGCAAAGATAATAAAATTTGGAAAACCGAAAACGGCGGTATCAACTGGTCAATTCTCAAAAGTTTTGGCAACGATTCAACTGCGCAAACCACCAGCCTCGAAATTAGCCGTAGCAATCCCGATCACATCTACGTGTTTCAACGCGCATCCTATACCTGGGATCCCGGCAAACTCTGGAAAACCTCCAACGGCGGTACTACTTGGACGTTAACCAACCTCCCGCCCGGAAACGCACGCAGGGCACATATCGCCGTAAGTCCCGAAGACGAAAACCTCATTTGGATCGCTTACCCCGATGGCGAAAACGGCAAAAAAATATACAGCTCCACCAATGGCGGCCTGCAATGGACTAACTTGAGTACACCCGCCCTGAATGACGAGCATATTACTGGCCTCTTCCACCAAGGCGGCACCAATGGCGCGCTCTACCTCGGTACCTACCGCACCACTTGGTACCGCGACGACTCCATGTCCGATTGGATGCCCTATAACGAAGGTTTGCCCAAAAGCATCGCCACCTGTATTATGCGCCCCTTTTACCGCGATAGCAAATTGCGTATGGGTGCGTATGGCAAAGGCGTATGGGAAGTGCCATTTTTTCAAAAATCGCGCCCTGTGGCACAACCAATGGTCATCAAACGCGTCACCGACTGCCCAGCAGATACCCTGCAATTCGACGATTATTCTATGTTGGAACACGCTGGCGCCACTTGGTCTTGGCAATTTCCCGGTGGTTCGCCCGCTACTTCTACGCTCCGCAACCCGCGTGTGGTCTATAATAATTCCGGCGAATACGATGTAACACTCACCGTCACCAATCCGCAAGGTACTTCTACCAAAACAGTACCTAAAATGGTAAAAATACTCCCTCCTGTCATCAATTATGGTGCAATCAACAACGATTTTTCAGGCGGATTGGACAATCTTACCATCCTCAATCCCGATGGCGGTATCACTTGGTTGCCAATCAATATCACCACCTGCGAGTCGAGTGGCGATACGGCTCTTTTTGTAGAAAATTATGTATATAGCAGTTATGGCCAAGATGAAATTCTGTTGCCCATCAACCTCGATCTTAATTTGGTGGTGGATCCGGTACTCGAATTTCGAGTGGCTTACGCACCGTATTACGACGGCAATGCCTTTATTGATTCGCTAAAAGTACTGATTTCGACCGATTGTGGCAGTAGTTTTCAAACCATTTTCCGTAGTGGCGGCGAAGCACTCAGTACCACGACGAGCGGATTGGGCGCGAATAACTTATACGAACAAGAAAACTTTTCCCCGCAAAACTGCGATGAATGGCGTGATATTGCACTAGATTTGAAAGCATTTATGGGTAAATATGTGACCATTAAAATCCTCAATCAATCGGGTTACGGCAATAATATGTACCTCGATGATCTTGCGTTGACGGGTACTTTTCTTGTTGGTACGCAGCCTACTGCACAACGCACGAGCCTGCGCATCCAGCCCAATCCTACGCGCAATACCACAATTTTACAGGGCAATTCCCGCAAAAACGAGCAATTGGTCGTGTCCTTATACCATATCACCGGACAACAAATTTGGACCCGCACCGAACAAGTAGCCGCTGGCACATGGACATTGCCCATTCCAATGGAAACGCTGCCGAGTGGCGTGTATTCGGTGCGGGTAATGGATGAATTGGGCGGTATTTGGGTGCGCAAGGTGATGAAAGAGTAGGGCTTTTGAGGTTGCTTTGGATTGGAGGTTTTTCGTAAATGTGGGCGCAACTGCACTAATCCAAAGTGAGCCTAAGCAACAAATTAGTGCTCTTGTCGGCGTGACTTTTTCTGGTCACGCCGACAATTATGCACAAAACCAACAGTTTGCACCTGTAACCAATAGTGCTACTTTTTTCGATGCACTTTTGATTTGAGGTGAAGAAAAATAGATTAGTAATCCATTGTCGGCGTGAACGAAAAGTCACGCCGACAATAGGCACGCTTAGTGGAATGACCCAGAAAGATTTGGAGCCCCCATTGTCCGATTTCCCCCACCTCATTCGACCTACTAACAGATGAATAAAAAGCGGCCATACTATACCTTTGCGCCATTGCACGTTCGTCTATTTTATTTTCACACCTAAATTTGATACAAAAAAATGGCATTACCTAACATTTTCACCCAGCCAGTAACAGAAGGCGTTATTGCACGCATCAACGCACTTACACCCAATACACAGCCACAATGGGGCAAAATGTCCGTTGCACAAATGTTAGCGCACTGCAATGTACCCTACGAAATGACCTACGACAATATCCATCCGAAACCAAATGCTTTCGTAAAATTTATCCTAAAAATGGTGGCAAAAAACGGTGTCGTTAATGAAAAACCATACCCAAAAAACGGCAGCACTGCACCGCAGTTTTTGATCAAAACAGAAAAGGATTTTGACACAGAAAAAAACCGTTTAATCGGTTATATCCGCAAAACACAGGCACTCGGCGCGCAAACATTTGACCAAAAAGAAAGCCACTCTTTTGGCGTAATGAGCGAAACAGAGTGGAATAATATGTTTTACAAGCATTTAGACCATCATTTGACACAGTTTGGGGTATAACTCCCCAAAAAAAATTTAACATTTAAAGTTTAGCGTTGGACATTGAACATTTATACTTAAATAAAAATCAAGAATTAATAAATTAATATTTTTTTAAAATTTTAAATGTTCAATGCTAAATTTTAAATGTTCAATT
>JBEAVK010000353.1:0-8061 GCA_041160955.1 Bacteroidota bacterium | reverse complement strand
TGGTGGTGCACCAAACCTCAAATATGCTGTAGTAGCATTCTGCGAAGATGATTCTTACGATTGGGACGAAGTTTATACAGGTAAAGGCCAGTTCTGGTTCTCTATCCAACGCGACGATGTGGCTGATGCTGGTGGTGAATTTGACGGTACTACACCAGACGATCTTACGCCATATTCTAACCCAACATTGTACAACTGGACACATATTGGTTCAGGTCCTGGTGCAGTGGCGGCTAACCCAATTGGTTGGAACTTGCGTGCAGGTACAGCAGGTACGATTGGTAACTCTATCCTTGTTGCTCAAAAAAATAAAGGAATTGAAGTACAAGACAAAGCAGCAGGTGTCAATGACGCTTATGCTAAATTGGTGGCGGGCGAATTAAAACTACAAAATAACTTATTCTTCCAAATGGGTTCAAATACCACTTTGGATGCAAGCGCAACTGGTATTATCCGTGTAGGTGCTGCGGCTGAAGATGCAACTGCTGCTGCACTTGTTTCACACTTGACTACAAATAATAATCAAATTGCTGATCCGGGTATTCAAAGCATTAGCCGCGCACAAGATAGCCAATTGGATCCACGTCCTACTGGCAATGCTGCGGTAAATACTGGTTTGGCTGCTTACCCATCTGCTGATCAGTTCTTTACACAAGTAAACTATAAAGGTGCTTTCCCTCCTTTTGCTGCTGGTTTGTGGATTGAAGGTTGGACGGCATTGGACCGCAACAACCACTTGAAAGACCTTTCTCAACCGAACGTTGTAAACGTAAACGACAATAGCATCGTTCCTTGCCAAAACGTAACTTGGACAAAGGACAAAACTTATATTGTGGACGGTTTGACTTTTGTGGACAGCTGTGCTACATTGACCATCGAAGCAGGTACAGTGGTGAAATTCACACCACGCCCTGATCTTGGAAATCCATCAGCATTGATCATCGCAAAAGGTGCTAAAATCTTCGCTGAAGGTACGGCTACTGAGCCAATTATCTTCACAGCAGAAGAGGATGACGTAACTAACCCAACTGATTTGGGACCAAAAGACAATGCGCTTTGGGGCGGTTTGGTTATTTTGGGTAAAGGTGTTACCCGCAAAAACGGTAATGCTCAAGTAAACGTTGAAGGTATTCCTACTACCGAGCCACGTGGCTTGTACGGTGGCACAGATAATGCTGATAATTCAGGTGTATTGAAATATGTATCTATTCGTCACGGTGGTCGCCAGATCGCTTCCGGTAGCGAGTTAAACGGCCTCACTTTAGGTGGTGTAGGTAGTGGTACAAAACTAGAGTATATCGAAATTTATGCAAATTCCGACGATGGCATCGAGTTTTTTGGTGGTGCACCAAACCTCAAATATGCTGTAGTAGCATTCTGCGAAGATGATTCTTACGATTGGGACGAAGTTTATACAGGTAAAGGCCAGTTCTGGTTCTCTATCCAACGCGACGATGTTGCTGATGCTGGTGGTGAATTTGACGGTACTACACCAGACGATCTTACGCCATACTCTAACCCAACATTGTACAACTGGACACATATTGGTGCAGGTGCTGGTGCAGTGGCGGCTAACCCAATTGGTTGGAACTTGCGTGCAGGTACAGCAGGTACGATTGCTAACTGCGTATTGACAGAGCAAAAAGGTAAATTAATCGAAGTGCAAGATAAAGCAGCCGGTGTCAATGATGCTTATGCTAAATTGGTAGCAGGTGAATTGAAACTACTCAATAACGTATTGCACGGTGCAAGTACAGCAACTTTGGATGCAAGTACAACGGGTATTATCCGTGTAAGTGCGACGGCTGAAGATGCAACTGCAACTGCGTTAATCAATCACTTAACGACGAACCAAACTTCATTGCTTACGCCTAATCTTGCTAGTGTTAGTAGGAATCAAGACGAAAAACTCGATCCTCGTGCATGTCTAGATGGTGCTGCTTACAGTACTCCATTAGCGGCATTACCTTCAAATGATCCTTTCTTTACAGCAGTAAATTATAAAGGTGCATTTAGTGCTAATTGGGACGAGTTGTGGGTACGCAACTGGACAGCGTTGGATCGTAATAACCACTTACCACCAACTCCGATCGCGTGTATCGTTGATGTTACTAACGTTGATTTGAATACTGCGTTCCGTATCTATCCAAATCCAGCACACGATCAATTTGTAATTGAATCGGCATTTGCTCAACCTGTTAATGTTGAAATACTTGATATGACAGGTCGCTTAGTAGCCGAAAGAATAGACCTCCCTGTAGGTGGCGGCGTTCAGCCAGTTCAAATAAATACTTTGGCAAAGGGTATTTATGTGATCAAATTCCGCACAACAGATGGAGCAGTTTCTGCAAAAAAACTTATTGTAGAATAGTTTTTTAATTTTTAAACCCGCAGGTTTACTGACTAGTAAACCTGCGGGTCTTTGTATTTATTCTAACCACTATATTTTAAAATTTATTATGATTAAGTCAACTTTGTACTTCTTTAGTACTTCTTTTCTGTTTTTCTTTTTAACAACAACACTTATTGCACAACGCGCTACTATTGCGGGCAAAGTAATAGATAAAACCACAGGTGAAAGCCTTATTGGCGTTGCGATTCGCGCTGTAAACGCAGCAGGTGAAGCACGCGGTGCCAGTTCCGATTTTGATGGCAACTACACTTTTGAAGTAACGCCAGACAAATACACGATTACCGTAAATTATCCTTCTTATCAAAAACTTACTGTTACCGATTTTGAGGCCAAAGCAGGTGCCGCCAATACCTTCGATATTGTAATGGAGGAAGAAGGTGCTACTATTGCCGAAGTCGTTATCATTGCACGTCAGGTAAAAAATACAGATGCGTCTTTAATTGCACTACAAAGACGTGCTTTTTCTATTCAGGACGGCTTATCTTCTCAGCAAATTAGCCGCACAGCCGTTTCCAACGCTGCTGATGCCATGAAACAAGTAACTGGTGCAGTGGTAGAAGGCGGTAAATTTATCGTCATGCGTGGTCTTGGTGACCGTTACTCTATTTCTCAGTTGAATGGTATCACTATGCCAAGTACCGATCCCTATAGGAACAGCTCCAGCCTCGATCTTATCCCTTCCCAAATGATAGAAAATATCGTGACTGTAAAAACATTTACCCCAGATTTGCCCGGTAATTTCTCGGGTGGTTTGGTGAATGTTACGACAAAATCATTCCCCGATAAATTCAATTTGTACTTTGGCTTGTCTTCTAGTTTCAACACACAATCTACTGGTATTGATAATTTTCTTGGTCACGGTACTGATGCCGGAAAATACGATTGGTTGGGCTACGACGACGGTGGTAGAGCATTGCCCGAAATACTTAACTCGGAAGAAAATCGCTCGTTATTGTCTCAAACTGCTTATTTAAGTGCGCGTAACAAGGATCCTAAATTCGAGAGTTTACGTAGTTTGCTCAACGAATCATCGCGCCAATTGAGTAATACATTTACCCCAACGCCCAAATCAACGCCAATCAATCATGGCTTCAATTTTTCAGTTGGAAACAATTTTAAAATGGGTAAAAATATGCTTGGGTTCTCGTTGGGTGCCAACTATTCAAGAGAGTTCAATCACTACGACAATGGTATCGTTAATACCTTTACCAATAATGGAAATTCGCTGTTTGAATACCAAGCCTTAACGGAATCGAAAAGCGTAGAAACCCCGCACGTAGGTGGTTTGGCCAATCTTTCTTATAAAATGGGCAACAACCATACCCTGAGTGCCAATGCGATTTACAACAACGATACAGATATTATTGGCCGCCAGCAAAAAGGTACTTTTGTAGGTCAGTTATCTATACCCAATGCGGAATACAATACCAATTCTTTGGAATTTATCCGCCGCCAATACACTTCTTATCAGTTGACGGGTAAGCATAATTTCCCAGGATTGCGTAATACAGAGATCCAATGGAGTGGCTCGACCAATCGTTCCTTCCAAAAAGAACCAGATTCTCGCTATTTTGCCTATACCAAAGATGATTCAGACGGTGAAACGAACTACGCCATCAATGATGCTGAATTCCGCCCACCTTTCCACTTTTTCCGCGACCTAAATGATGTGTCCAGCGAGGCTAAGGTGGACATTACAGTTCCATTCCTTACGGGCGGCAATGCAGGTAGTTCCAATGCTATCAAATTTGGTGGATTATACAGCAAAATGACCCGTTCTTTCTCCGAATATCAATTCCAGCACAACCGCCATGGTGGTATTCCTGCAAATATTGCTTTTAATACTTATAAAGGTGATTTCGCCGGATTTTTTGACTATAATAATTTTGGTGTTCTGGATACAACATTTGATTCACAAGGTAATTTGAGCCGTTACGCAATTGGCTATCATTATATCAATCAAATCAACAATAAAAACTTTTATGATGGAGATCAAACTATTGCATCTGGATACTTAATGGGTATTTACAATATTTTGCCTGCATTAAAAGTAGTAGCAGGTGGACGCTTGGAGTCCACAGATATGTTCGTCGAAAGCCGCGATACAAGCCTTGCACCAAGTTCGTTGGATTTAGTGGATTTCTTATACTCCGGTAATTTGATCTATTCTATTTCTTCAAAATCAAACCTTCGTTTGGCAGCAAGCCGCACACTGGCACGCCCAAATATGCGCGAATTAGCACCATTTGAGCAGTTCGATACCAAAAATGGTTTCTTCAATATCGGTAACCCTAATTTGAAAAGAACGCTGATCAACAACTACGATTTACGTTACGAATTGTATCCTAACTTAGGCGAATTAATTGCCGTAAGTTTATTTTACAAGCAATTTAACGATCCTATTTTGCGTACGTTCTCTCCAACTGCAACCATACCGGAATTGGGTTACCTCAATATTGACAGAGCAAATGTATATGGTATAGAATTTGAAGTACGCAAAAATTTAGGCTTTTTGGGTGGTTTTATGGAACATTTTAACTTGGCTACAAATTTAGCATTTATTCAATCGGAATATAAAATTCCAGAAGCGGAACTTGCTGCTTCCAGATCTATTGATCCAGAATATAGCCAAACGACCCGTCCATTCCAAGGACAAGCACCTTATATTGCTAATGCAATTTTGTCGTATATAGATGCTGACAAAGGTTGGGAATCAACAGTATCGTTCAATGTATCAGGTAGCCGTTTGTATAATATTTCATTAGCGGCTGTTCCAGACGTATATGAGCGTCCTTTCCCGTTGTTGAACTATACCATTTCGAAGCGATTTAAAGAGCATTACCAGGTTTCGTTTTCTGCTCGTAACTTGTTGAACCCAGTTAACCGTAAAACTCAAACGAATAGACGTGTAGAATATATCGGCGAGTCTTTCCGAATTGGCCAAACATTCGGTTTAACTTTGGCATATTTTATTAGATAAGAATAAAATTGTAGTGGTTACAATTATAGTTGGGACTGTTCTTTTGCCAGGGCAGTCCCCTTTTTTATTTATTTTGATCAGCACCTTTCGTCTTTGGAAGATTGAATGGCCGAAACGGCGGTGGCACAGATTTAGGGCAGTTCAGGTTCTTATTAATTACTTGGATACAATTAATTATCGTTCCTAATAAGGGAAATGGATAGACTAATCGTACTTTTGCCATTTACGGAAAAGAAACTATGCAAAAAGGTACTGGAATATGGCTGAATAAATTTATCAGCGAGAGTGGTTTATGCTCGCGCAGGGTAGCCGACAAATATATAGAGCAAGGACACGTATTTATCAATGGAAAACGCGCCCAAAAAGGCGATCAAGTACACAATGGCGATCAAGTTAGGGTCAATGGCCAAGAATTGGAACCCCGCCAAGACGAAGATTTGGTCTTTATTGCCTTCAATAAGCCTGTTGGGATAGTATCTACTACCGAAAAAAATACGGTGGACAATATTGTCGATTATGTGAACCACAGTGCGCGTATTTTCCCTATTGGTCGCTTAGATAAAGACTCGCAAGGTCTTATTTTCTTGACCAATAACGGGGATATGGTCAATAAAATCCTTCGCGCAGGGAATAACCACGAAAAAGAATATGTCGTTACGGTCAATAAGGTATTCAACGACTCTTTTATTGAAAGTATGGCTAGTGGCGTTCCTATTTTAGGGGTTACTACCAAAAAATGTAAGGTAACCGCAGAAGGACCGAAAACGTTTAGAATTATTTTAAAACAGGGATTGAACCGCCAAATTAGAAGGATGTGCGAGCATTTTGGCTTTGAAGTAACTAAATTGGAAAGGGTTCGGATTATGAATATTTCGGTGACGGGTATTCCGCAGGGGCATTGGCGCGACCTCACCGAGAGTGAAATGGAATCTATCAATAGACTGACCAAAGACTCTTCCTCCGAAGTCGTGAAAAAAAAGCCAGCAGCAGCACCTGCAAAAAAGAAACCAGCACCGGATATGCGTTTTGCCGATCCCGAACCTCCCCGTAGCCGCACTGGCCGCGCTCCATCCAACGGTGAGGGACGCAAACCCAAACCCGATACGCGCTTCTCCGATGCCAAACCCTACTCCGACCGGTCGGGGGGCAAGACAACTGGCGGTGCGCCAAAATCGAAAAGTTCAGGGAGACCACCCAGCGGAAGAAGTACGGGCAAGCCCAAACCTGCTTCCGGTGGCCGTAGAAAAGGCGGTGGCGGGCGTTCGGGGCGTTGAGTGTGTTACTTATTGATAAACCAATTTTCCAATGTCAATTCATTATTGATCAACAAATCTATTATTGAAATAAACTTGTTCTATTATCTCATAAAAAGATTAACTTTGCAACGTTTCTTCCATTTTATCTCTTCGGAGAATGAATGGTGACACTATATTATTAATGAATAAATAATGGATACTTTAAAAATTCCGCTTACTCCCGCTCAGTTGGAACTATTGAAAGTACTTGCCCGCCCAATGACCGAGCAGGAAATCATGGAACTCAAACGGGTAATTGTTCAGTTTTTTGCTCAAAAATTGATACAACAAGCGAATACGGTTTGGGATCAAAATGGTTGGACTCCTGCCGATTCAGAGCAATTAAGTAAACGCCATTTACGTACACCATATTCTGATGCTGGGCATTGGGATAAAAGTTTTGGATATTAAAGATTTCAAACTGGTAATTTAAGTATTTGTTGATAATAAATCACTAGTTTACCTGATCCATCTACCCACCCAAGGGTCATAAAACCGCGCTCCATAATCGTTCCATTCTAGTCCAAAAATCCGCGTTCCATTCCTTACCGTTGTACTGGTACTTATTCGGACTGGTCGTAGTAAGTCCTTCTATATTAGCACCGAACGGGTAGTAGTGGTTCTGTTGGAGTATTTCGGTGGTGGTTACTGTGCCGCTATTGTCTAGGTCGGCAAAGGTAATGCGGGTATTGCCTAAGGTGTGTGGTTAGTGCTTTTTTGTGGTAGTAGTAGTAGTAAAAAAGCGTGCCGCTACTTTGGTGGGTAGCGACACGCGCTATAAAGGGTATTATTAGGATGTTTGAGCAAAATCTACATTTACCACTTGATGCTTCAGTTTATTCGTCGCATAAGGTAGATCTTACGCTTGAAAGTAGTAAGGGCTAGAGATGTTATCTAACAGAGAAATTATTGCTCCAAATGTTCATTAATACATTTAATTATATCGTTAGCCATGCCATCCGTTACCAAGTATGGATCATAAGTTAGTAAATATACAATATTGCCGTTTCTAACCCATTTGCAGCTTTTTGGTACAATTGAATAGTTAAGTGACCCTTTATTTGTTTTTTCTAGTGCCTTAACTGCTAAAATTGCACTTTCGATAGTTTTGAAGTGCTGTTCACTTATTACAATTCTTTGATGTTCCGTACAAAGTCTAACAGAACATGTAACAACAGCATCCATTTTAGAAAAAATTTTTGTCTTTAGGTATTTATTTAACGCATTATTGAAAGATTTTATACTACTTACTTCTATTGTATCGGAATAACAAAATTCGCCAATACATTTATCTGCAAAACTCGAGAGTTTGGAGGTTAACATAACATTGTTAAATGCAAATGTATCTATATGTGCTAGGGTCGATTTTATAT